>CAZMSZ010000013.1:0-12161 GCA_964569055.1 uncultured Planctomycetota bacterium
TCCGGAAATAAGAAATATAAATTAGAAATTAGAAATTAGAAATGGCTGTGCCCTCACGACACCGCCCGGACTCCGCGCGCTCGCGCCGGGATCACCACCTCGCGCACCTCGCCGCGCGCGAGGCGGACCGGGGTGATCCGACAGGGCTCGCCGGGGCGCCGGGTGCGCAGGGGGTGGACCCCGTCGTGGACGCCTTCGATCGTGAGCACGATCGCGCCGGTGGCCGCGTCGAGCGCGCCAGCGGTGACGCGCACGCCGGGCGGGGCGTCGACCTGGGGGGCGCGCGGCGTCGCTCGTGAGCTCATGGGGTCCCTCGGGCGACCGTCCGTGCACACCACGTGCCTCGGTGGGACGACTCGGCTTACGCCGGCGGCTCCGCTCGGATCGTTTTCAGCCGGTCCGGTCGGGCGCGCCCGGTGCGACGAGCAGGCCGTGAACCCGCGCGACCGCGAGCCGCTGGCGCTGGCGCTTATCACGACCGCGCTCCTCGTCGCCTCGGGGATCGCCCCCACGAGTCGGCTGATCTGGTCGCTCGAGGTGGCGCCGATCGTGGTGGGGCTGCCGGCGCTGGCCGCGACCTACCGCCGGCTGCGCCTGACCGACGTCACCTACCGCGCGCTGTTCTTCTTGGCCTGCGTGATCCTGCTCGGGGCCCACTACACCTACACCCGGGTCCCGCTCGGGGAGTGGGCCGCCGAGGCGTTCGGCTGGCGCCGCAACCACTACGACCGGCTCGGCCACTTCGCGCAGGGGCTCGCCGCCGCGGTGCTCGCCCGCGAGTTCCTGGTGCGGCGCGGCCCCCTCGAGCCGGGCAAGCTGCTGACCTTCCTGGTGACGTGCGTGTGCCTGGCCGCCGCCGCCGCCTACGAGCTGGTCGAGTGGTGGACCGCGCTGATCTCGGGCACCGAGGAGCACTTCCTCGCCGCCCAGGGCGATGCCTGGGACGTGCAGTGGGACCTCACCTGGGTGCTGATCGGCGCGCTCGCGGCGCAGGCGCTGCTCGGGCGCGTCCACGACCGCGCGCTGGCGCGCGCTGGCGCGGGCCCGTCCGCAGCGCCGCAGCGCCCGGTCCGCGCGCTCGCGCGGCGCTGAGGCCGCCCGTTACTCGACGTCTACGGGGTCGGGCTGGGGCTGGGTGCGGTCGGGCGCGCTCGGCACCGCCGCCTCCCCCGCGCTCGGCACACCCGCGGCCGGCGTCGGGACCTCCGGCGGGCGGTCCACCGCGCGGAACTTGATGAGCAGGCCGACCATGGTGGCCAGCACCAGCGCGGCGACGATGACCTCCCAACCGAGGGTCTTGGGGGTAGCGGGCTTCGGGCTCACGGGTCCTCCGCAGGCGAGGGTCTCGAGAAGCGACGGGCAGGTGGGTCGCGCTGGACCCCGCCCGGCGGATCCCTTACAGTTTCGGGCCTCACCAGCCTCACGGCCAGGGTCACGTTTGACTACCCTCGCGGAGGGCCGGACGTGAGGCCAGGGCGCAAAGCACGCCAGATCAGTGGATTACGAGCACCGCCTCGGACACCGTACCGCGCCCGCCGACGCCGAGCCATCGATCGGGCTGATCGAGCTCTCGAGCGTCGCCCAGGGATACCTGGTGGCGGACGGGGTGACCAAGAGCTCGCCCGTGGCGCTGCTGTGGGCCCGCACCGTCTCGCCGGGCCACTTCGTCACGCTGTTCGCGGGCGAGGTGGCCGAGACCACCGCCGCGCTCGAGCGCGGGGTCGAGCTCGGCGGCGAGCTGGTGCTCGACCGGATGCTGATCCCAAACGTCCACCCCGACCTGGTGGCGGCGATCCGCGGCCCGCGCCGGGTCGCGGTCGAGGAGGCGCTCGGGATCGTGGAGGCCAAGACGGTCGCGACCACCGTGATCGCGGCCGACGCCGCGGTGAAGGCGGCCGCCGTCGAGCTGGTCGAGGTGCGGCTCGCGATGCACCTGGGCGGGAAGGGCTTCTTCTTGGTGAGCGGCGAGACCGGCGACGTCGAGGAGGCGGTCGGCGCCGGCGCCGAGCTGGCGCGCGCGCGCGGCGCGCTGGTGCGCGAGGTGGTGATCCCGCGGGTCAGCGCCGAGCTGCTCGAGCACCTGTTCTGATCGCGCCCCGCTGACCACCTGCGCGCCGCAGGCGTGCGACCGACCGGGACACCGACGCCGGATCCGGGACGAGCGCGGCGCGTGCGCGTGCGGCGGGCGCGCGTCTCGGTCGCGTCCCGGGAAAGGGTGTCCGCGCCCCGCTACGGTGGACGATGTCGACGCTCGTGCAGCCGGCGCGCGGGGCGCCGGGCGCAGTGCGCTCGATCGGCCGCGCAGGGCGGCCGGCAGGCGCCACGTCTCCGGGGGGGCCGGAGTCGCTCGAGGTGATCCGTCTACTCCTCCTGTCCTTCCTGGCCGCGCCGCTGTGCGCCGCCATTACGCTGCACGAGGTGGTCGCGCCGCAGGCCCGCCTCACGCCGCGGGTGCTGTTCGTGGTGGACGTGTCGGGCTCCATGAAGGGCCCCGAGTTCACCCGCGCGCTCACCGCCGTCCGCAGCATCGCGGCCCAGCCGGTCGACCAGCTCGAGTTCGCCGTGTTGGCGTTCAACGACGGCGTCTACCGCTGGGAGGGGCACCCCGACGCCGACGCCCCGCCCAAGTGGGCCTGCGCGCCCTCGGAGGACGCGGTCCGGGCGGCCGAGGACTGGCTGAGCGAGCAAGGCGCCGAAGGCGACACCCTGGTGATCCCCGCCCTGGCCGCCGCCCTGGCCGAGGAGCGCGACACCCTCAGCGTGGTGCTGGTGACCGACGGCGGCTTCTACCGCGAGACCCAGACGGCCGTGCTCGAGGCGCTCACCAGCGGCCAGAAGGCCCGCGTGGACCGCGGGCTCGACGAGGCGGTGGTCGTGGTCTACGGCGTGGGGAGCCGGACCCGCCCGGTGCTGGAGGAGCTCGGCAAGGTGGGCAAGGGAGGCTACTGGCAGGAGGAGGAGGAGCTCGAGCTGGAGGACGAGTAGCTCCCTGCCGCGCCCCTACTCGCTTCCGCCGGCCAGGGCCTCGAGGCGGGGCCAGTCGACATCGAGCGGCTCGTACTCCTTGGGAGGGAGCCGCTCGATCTGGCTCTCGAGTGCCGCGCGTCGCTCGTCGCTGACGGGGTGGGTCGAGAGCAGCTCGAGCCCGCTCGCGAGCGCGCCCTCCTCCTCGGCCAGGCGGGCGAAGAACCGCGGCATGCCGCTCGGGTCGATCCCCGCGTCGTACAGGAGGCGGGCGCCGGTCGCGTCCGCCTCGGTCTCGTGGTCGCGCGAGAACTTGAGCTGGGTCAGCGAGAGCGCCGCGTGGACCTGCGACCAGTCGCCCAGGAGCGCGCCGAGGATCGCCACGGTGCCCAGGCGGTCGACGGCCGCCCGGAGCGAGTGCCGCTTCAGCACGTGCGACAGCTCGTGGCCGAGGACCCCCGCGACCTCCTCGGGCGAGCCGGCGTCGGCGATCAGGCCGGTGTGGACGATCACGGTCCCGCCCGGGAGCGCGAACGCGTTGACCGTCTCGTCGCGCACCACGTGGAACTCGAACTCGTACGGCTGCTCGGGCCGCGCGGCCAGCAGTCGCGCTCCGATCTGGCGCACGAAGGCCTCGAGCGCCGGATCGACGTCGTGGTCGAGTCCGCCCTCGAGCGACTCGTACACGGTGTCGCCGACGGTCGCCTCCCACGACGGCGGGATCGCGGCCAGCAAGAGCGCGCGCGCCGACAGCAGCAGCGTCACCAGCAGGAGCACCATCACGCCCGTGATCGAGCCGATCAGCGCCCGCGTCTTGACCCAGCGACGCCGGTGCGCCGTCACGAGCCCGCGCACCTCCTCGAGGACCTCGGCCGGGGCGCCGCCGGCCTCGAACGCGGCCAACAGCCCGTCGCGCTCGAGGTACAGCACCTCCTCGGGCTCGCCCGGGAACGTGCCCACGAGGTAGGCGTTCTGGTCGCCGCCCAGCTCGAGCTTGGCGTGCTCGAGGCGCAGGGTACGCGGCACGCCGCCCGCCTCGAACCGGAGCTCCCAGCCCTCGATCCTGACCTCGACCGGGACCGAGCTGCCGGCACCGCGGAAGTAGATTCCCTTCATGGGGCTCCAGCCTACCGCGGGAGCGCGGGTCAGCCCCGATCCTTCACCGGGCGGTACGGGTAGAAGAAGTTCGCCAGGGCCTGGGGCGAGCGCGACTGGACATACACCTTGCCGCGCCCCGAGAAGCGCAGCAGGAGCTGGTCGCTGAACAGGAAGGAGCGGATCTTCTTCGCCTTGCTGATCCGGTAGCTGAGCGTCGGCTCCCAGGCGGCGGCGTAGCCGTTGTCGACCACGTACTCGCCGTCGACGTCGATCACCTCGCAGTCGCCGTAGCCGGAGAAGAACAGGGTCCCGTTCCCCACCGCCCGGAGCACGAACAGCCCCTCGTTGAACAGGCCCTTGAGCCCCTCGAACTTCGACTGGAGCTCCACGCCGGGGTCGGAGGCGAGGTAGGCGCTCTTCTGCAGGAACAGCTCGCCGGCGAGCTCGTAGCGCATGATCGCGCCGGGGGAGCCGGGCACGAGCGTCACGGTGCCGGGCTTGGAGGCCACGCTGTAGGTGTTCTGGAAGAAGCTCTCCTTCGAGAGCAGCGCGCGCGAGAGGCCGGCGAGCACCCCGCCGCGGGCCGAGGTCTTGCACTGGACGTGGGTGTCCATCCAGGCCATGGCCCCGGCCTCGGCCACGACCTCGTCGCCGGGGGTCAGCGCGACCTCGAGGGCCGGATAGGTCGTCCCGCCGATGATGTTGAACTCCATGGCGAACTCCTACCGCGGCGGCAGGCTGGGACCGACGCTCTTGCCGAACTCGGTCGGGTTGTGGGACTGGACCAGGACGCGCCCGCGCCCCTTGAAGCGCATGACGAACCCCTCGCCGGCCAGGAACGCGCTCAGCCACGACGAGCCCGCCTTGGTGATCTCGTAGCTGAGCGTGCTCTGGTAGGCGACCACGTGGCCGGTGTCGACCACCAGCGCGCCGTCGACCTCGAGCTCGCGGATCTTGCCGAACGCGCCCACGACCGCCGGGCCGGTGCCCGACAGCTCCACGTAGAACAGCGACTCGCCCGAGAAGAGGCCCTTGATCCCCTGGAACTTGGTGTCGAGGTCCACGTCGGGCCCGCTCGCCATGTAGGAGCCGCCGGCGCACATCCACTTGGTGGAGCCGTCGAGCTGCACCACGTGGCAGTCGCCCGGCATGGTGGCCGCGAGGCGCACCTCGCCCGGCGCGGAGGCGGTGTAGGTGCTCATGAAGAACGAGTCGCCGCCCATCAGGCGCTTGAGGCTGCCCAGCAGGCCGCCCTTGCCCTTGGGGCGCGCCGTCACGTCGATGTCGACGCTCGACGAGGCCGCGTACATCATGCCCGACTCGCTCACGAACTTCTCGCCCGGCGCGAGGTCGACCTTGACCGACGCGAACGCGCCCGGGTTGAGGACGGTCAGCTGTGCCATGGCTCTCCCCCTACCACATGAACCCCGAGAGCCAGCCGGCGAGGCCGCCCTCGGTGCGCGTCTGCAACCAGACCTTGCCGCGCCCCTTGAACTTGATCACCAGGCCCTCGCCCGAGAACAGGGTCGACTTGAGCCCGCCCATGCCGCCGATGGTCCAGTCGAGCGAGGACTCCCAGCCCACCACGTGGCCGGTGTCGACGGTCAGCTCGCCCTCCACGCTCTTCTCGAAGATGTCGCCGTGGGCGGAGAAGAACAGGTCGCCGTTGCCCGAGCACTTGAGGAAGAACAGCCCCTCGCCCGAGAAGATCGCGCGCAGCCCGCCGAACTGGGTCCCGATGAAGACCTTCGGGCTGCAGGCCAGGAACGCGCCGGCCTGGAGGAAGATCGTCTCTCCCTGGAGCACGCGGTGAATGACCTTGCCCGGGACCGAGGGCGACACGCCGAGCACGCCGCCGCGCGAGTGGGTGTACTCGCCGACGAACAGCGACTCGCCGCCGAACACCCGCCGGATCAGCGCCTTGAGCAGCCCGCCCATCAGGCGGCTCCGCACCTCCATGCCCTCGCTCATGTAGGCCATGGCGCCGCCCTCGACCAGGATCGCCTGCCCGGGCGCGAGGCGGCACTCGAGCGTGCCGAAGTCGGGGTTCCCGATGATCTGCACCTCGGGGGCGGGCGAGGTGGTGGTGACCGCGCCCTCCTTCTTCTCGATCGACATGCCGCCTCCTCCCCGCCGCGCGGGCGAAGGCGGGACAGGATAGGCGATCCCGCCCGCTCGCACGAGGGGGGCACGCCCACCGACGCTTGACCGTCGCCGGGCCCCGAGCGCAGGCTGATCGTCATGCACGACCCGCTCGACTTCGACCGCGAGTACGGCGCCGCCTACGAGTTCGTCCCCGTCGATCCGTCGGCCGACGCGGCGGGCTTCCCCGAGCGGTACCGCGACCGGATCCTGATCGACACGGTGCACGAGGGGCAGGCGATCCCGCGCCCGTTCCGCGAGGACGCCGCCGGGCGCCCGCGGGTCGACCCCGAGCTGCTGCGGCGGCGCTACATCGAGGAGCGCGACTGGGGGGCCGACCTCGTGGCGCGCACGCTCGCCGCCAAGCTGGGCCTGGGCGGCTTCTACCGGATCAGCGTGGCGCGCGTGCTGCTCGACTTCAACCGCTTCCCCGGGAGCACGCCCAACGACCACCGCGACCCGCTGCAGCGGCTCGCGATCAACCCGCCGTTCGCGCAGGCGCTCCCCCACGAGCTCAAGCTGCGCCTGCTGGAGGAGGTCTACGACGAGGTCTCGAGCCAGGTCGAGGCGGTCCTGCCGGGCAAGCTGATCAAGCTCGCGGTGCACACCTACGACGAGCACAACCGCAGCCTGACCCGCCGCCCCCACGTCAGCCTGATCACGCAGTCCTCGCACTACGCGGCCGAGGCCTGCATGCCGTTCGGGATCTTCGACCCGCTCTATCCCGACGCCCTGGCCGAGTCGACCTGCAGCCGCGTGCTGCGCGACCGGATCTCCCTCGACCTCGAGCGCGCGGGGCTGCGGGTCGGCCACAACCACCCCTACCTGCTCCCGGAGGGGAGCCTCGAGGTGCGCTCGCAGGTCTGGTACTACTTCTCGTTCCTCCGCCTGCGCTTCGAGGCCGCCCACCCCGAGACCCGCCGCGACCCGGCCTTCGAGTGGGTGTGGACCATGCTCCTCAACACCAACCTGCGCCAGGCCCGCGGCGAGGCGCTCCGCAGCTACCTCCACCGCTACCGCCGCGTCCCGGCCGACAGCGTGGCCGAGTACCGCGCCGCCCAGCGCGCCTACGAGCAGCTGCGCGCGTTCCAGCGCGAGACGCAGGTCACCAGCGACTACCGCCGCTCCGCCGAGCGCCCCAGCTCGCTCACCGTCGAGGTGCGCAAGGACCTCGTCAGCCGTTTCGACCCCACCACGGGCCTGCCCGCCGCGCCCGGCCCCGAGCAGCTCCAGATGGCCGCCCTGATCGCCCGCACGATCGCGGGCGCGATCGCGACGTGGCTGGCCGCTGACCGCGAGGCCACCAGCCAGGTCGGGTAGCCGCGGGCTCGTGCTCGTGCTCGTCTGACGATCCACACATCGTTGCGCCAAGCGAATCGTGCCCGTGCCGATCACGAAGGCTGACGCCAGAACGGCAGCCTCTCTCGCTCAGCGCGCTCAGCTCCCCGCCGCCAGGCGCGCGAGCCCCACCACCCGGGTCACGACCTCCACCGTCTCCGGATCGGCCGCCGGCACGAACGGGAGCGGCAGCGGCTGCGATCCGGCCTCGGCCTCCCGGAGCAGGTCGTCGACCTTCCAGCGCGGCAGGTAGTCCTTGGGCGGGCCCTCGTGGCACAGGCCGGTGCCGAGCTCGACCACCCACTGGCCGGTGATCGCGAACCGGTCCTCCAGGCGGACGGTCAGGGCCTCGCGGCCGGCGAAGGCGGCGATCAAGGCGCGGCGGACCTCGAGCGTGGCGGGGGAGCCCTCGCGGTAGGCGAGCACCAGCTCGCGCCAGGCGGGCTGGGGGTCCTTCCACTTGTCCTGCTGCCAGGCGCGCAGCGCGAGCTCGTCGGGGGTGGCCAGCGCGTCGGTCAGCTCCTCGAGGCCGCGGACCACCTCGGCCACCGCCTCGGGCGAGCGCTGGCCCTCGAGCGTGGCGGCCGCGATCCGCAGGCGCGGCTTGTCGTCGCGCGAGCGCTCGATCTGAACCTTCTCGCCCTCGCGCGCGCGGCGGTGCGCCGCCTTGCGCTGCGCGAGCGTGGCCTTGAACGCGAGCTGCACCTCCTCGAGCTCCAGGCGCGCCGCCAGGCCGCGGCTCTCGAACCGGCGCTCGAGCTCCCAAGGCGAGGCCCCGCGCAGCGAGGTCCCGGTCCAGCCGCTCCGCTCGCCGAAGGCGGGGAGCGCGTCGCGGAACAGCTCGCGGCCGACGAACCGGGCGAGCGGCTCGGGGTCCTCGCCGCCCTCCGCGGTGGCCGCGCGCCCGACCCGGCGGAACAGCTGGGGGAACGGCGCGGGTCGGCCGCGGCCCAGGGCCCACTCGCGCCACAGCTCGAGCTCGTCGGGGTCGAGGCGGACCGGGTGGAGGAGGCTCACCTCGCCTGGGTCGTCGTCCGCGAGCGCGAACGGCTCGCCGAACAGGTCGACCAGGGCGGGCGCGGCGCCCTCGGCCGCGGCGATCGCGAACGCCTGCGGGGCCTCGCCGGGCCGGCGCAGCTCCCAGGCGAGGCGCGCGGCGAGGTCGGACCACAGCGGGTGCGTCCCCAAGAACAGCGAGCGCCACAGCCGCGGGCGCCAGGTGCGCCCCTCGACCAGGGCCACCTCGAGCCGTCGTGCCAGCTCGCTCCAGGCCGCCTCCAGCTCGCGCTCGGCGCCATCGACCGCCCGGGCGTCCTCGCGCTCCAGGCGATCCGGCGCGCCCATGCGCTCGAGCGCGCCGGCGGCGCCGATCCGCACGCGGACCTCGCCGCCCTCCTCGAGCGGGACGGCCACCCAGCCGTCTGGGCCCGCGCCGCCCGTGCGCGCGGTGAGCTCGGCCACCTCGGCCGGGCCCGCGCCCAGCTCGGCCGCGCTCGCCTCGTGGAGCGCCTCCATGCGCGTCTTGACCTTCTTGCGCTCCACCTTGGGGAGGAAGGCGGCGAGCAGCTCCAGCCGCGCCAGGGGCGGGACGGCGGCCAGCGCGTCGAGGGCGGCCAGGGCCAGCTCGGGCTCGTCCTTGCCGGCCCGGCGGGTCTCGGCCGCGAGGACCTGCGAGATCAGCTCCTGCACGCGCCCCACGTCGGGGAGCGCCGCCACCAGCGCGCGGAGCGCGCCGCGCGCCAGGCGGGCCGAGGTCCGGTCGCGCTGGGCGGCGGGGGTGCGCAGGCGCAGGCGGAGCACCTCCTCCAGCGCGGCCCCGAACGCGGCGGGGCCCCGCTCGAGCGCCAGCTCGGTCGGGTCCGCGGGCTCGTCCGCCAGGAGCGCCGCGAGCGCGCGCACGACCCACCCGGCGCCGGGCGCTTCGCCGCTCGCGGGCTCTCCCGCCAGGGCGGCCGCCTGGCGCAGCGCGCACCAGGCGCGCCGCTCGGCGCCGAGCGCCCGCAGCGCGTCCACCAGCGGCGCCTCGAGGCCGTGCTCGCGCGCGGCCGCGAGCGTGGGGGCCGCCAGCGGGAAGTCGGGCAGGCGCGCGGCCAGGGCCTCGATCGCGCGGACCCGCTCGTCGGGGCCGGCCGCCGCGAGCGCGCGGAACAGCGCGGGGAGGGCGCCGCGCGGGCGCGCCGGCGCGTCCTCGCCGAGCGCCTCGCCCCGCTCGGCCAGGCGCGCGAGCTGGGCCTCGAGCTCGGGGTCGCGCGCGCTCACCTCAGTAGAGCACCAGCAGGCGCGTGCGCACGCGCCCCGGGTCGACCCCGGGGACCGCCGCGACCAGCGCCTTCACCCGACGAACGGCGGCCTGCTCGCTCAGGCGTCCCTCGACCGACACCGCCCCGTCGAGCCCGACCCGGACCCACAGGTCGAAGCCTCCCTCCTCCAGCGCCCGGTCGATCGTGCGCCGCAGCAGCTCGGCCTCGGCGCGCAGCTCGCCGCGGGCCAGCGCGCTGACCCACAGGTCGCGCAGCAGCGTCGCCCCGCGCTCCATGCGCTCGCGCGCGAACGCCACGCCGCGCCGGCCGGCGTCGGTGCGCTCGTTCCCCTCGGTGAAGGCGCCCTCCTTGTCGAGCCGGTAGAGCGCGGGGACGAGCCGGTTCGACTCCACCACGTGCTCCCAGATCGCGCGGGTGTAGTCGAGGTCGCGCCGCGCCGGGGCGCGCACCACCACCCGCAGCTCGTCGCCCACCCGCTCCACGAAGTCGCTCTCGAAGCGGGCGTGCACGCCGCGGTCGGTGGCGAACCCTTCGGGGTTGGGCCCGGTCCAGCCGTTGTACTGGATCGTGGTGTGGTGCGGGTTGGAGAGGTCGGCCACGTAGTGGCCGAGGAGCCCCGCGGTGTAGACGAGCGCCGCGCGGGCCTGCGCGCGGGCGGCCTCGGCCCGCGCGTCGCTGCCCTCGATCAGGGCCAGCGCCGCCACCCCGGCCTCGATCCGCTGACACAGCTCCACCGCCCGATACGGCCCGAACCCGACCTTCTCGGGCGCCTCGCCGTGCGAGCGGACCGTCTCGGCGTAGGCGTAGCGGTGCGGCGGGGGCGCCGCAGGGTCGACCCCCTTGGCGATCTCGAGGTCGATGTAGTGGTCGGGCGCGGCCGCCTTGCTGAGCGCCTCGAGCTCGCTGCTCCGCCAGCGGTCGGGCTCGGGGCCGAGGTAGGCCAGGCGCAGCGCCTCGGCGTCGGCGCGCGTGAGCAGCCCCTCCTCGGGCAGCGCGCGCGCGGCCGCCTCGTTGACGAGGACGTGCCCGCGCTCGCCCCAGGCCAGCGCGGGCGCGGCGGGAGCGAGCAGGAACAGGACCAGCAGGAGCGAGGTCGGACGTGCCATGGCGAGTCTCCGCGGCGGCCCTTCGGGCCGGGCCGGGGAGTCTACCGGCTGAGCGCAGCGGTGCGCGGGCTCGACGTCTCGGCGCGAGGTCGCGCCCGCTGCTCCCGCGCTCGCTCAGCGCTCGTCGATCCGCGCCAGCGCATCCGCGACGCAGGCGGCGAGGACCTCGCCCTCGGCGGGGGCGAGGGCCGCGATCGCCTCGCGCAGCGGGGCGGCGGCCGGGCCGAGCCGCTCGGCGGCCTCGAGCGCGGCGAGGCGCGCCCAGCGGTCCTCGGCCGCGAGCGCCGCGCGCAGCGCGGCGACGGTGGCTTCGTCGGGCTCGCCGAGCTGCCCCAGCGCCCAGAGCGCGGCGCGCCGCACGCGCGGGTCGGCGCTCGGGCCGGCGCGCGCGAGCAGCTCGGCGCGGGCCGGGGCGGCGGCCGGGCCGAGCTGCCCGAGCGCGAGCGCGGCCTGGCGCTCGATCTGGGGGTCCCCGTCCGCGAGCGCGGCGCGCACCACGGGGAGCGCCGCCGGGCCCAGCTCACCGAGCGCGACCAGCGCGGCGCAGCGCTCGTCGAGCGCGCCGCGCGTCGCCCCGCTCGTGAGCCCGGCCAGGGCCCCGGGCCCGAGCTCGGCGCCCAGCAGGAACATCAGCGCCCGCTGCTGCTTCCGCAGGATGCCGCGTGCGACCATGGCGAACACCTCGGCCCCGTCGGCGCGGGCCGCGAGCTGAAACGCGTAGGCCCGCGCCGCGAACGCGGCCAGGTGGCGGTCCTCGGCGGGTTCGGTCGCCAGGGTTGCGAGCTCGCCGATCGCCCGCACCGGCGCGGGGACGTGCGCCAACGCCCACAGCGCCAGCGCGCGCAGCTGCCGCGGGGACGCGCCGTCGGCGACCTCGATCAGGCGCGTCCCGAGCGGCGCGCCGTGCTGCCGGGTGAGGGCGATCGCGCGCAGGGCCGACCCGACGTGCTCGAGCTTGGGGGCCCGCGTGAGCGCGGCGAGCGCGGCGAGCACCGCGGGGTCACCGGGGGCGACCGCGGCGAGGGCCTCGGTGAGGTCCCGCGCGCCGCGCCGGTTCGGGCTCTCGTGCAGGCGCAGCAGCGCTGGCAGCGCCGCGCGCCCCTCCTCTCCGAGGAGGCACAGCAGGCGGCACCCCGCCTTCCAGGACCGCTCCCGTGCGTCGAGCCTGCGACAGAGCGCGTCGATCACCCCGAGCGGGAGGAGCAGCCGCAGCGCGGCCTGGAGGTTGATCTGCTCCTCGTAGAACGTCTCC
>CAZMSZ010000013.1:12261-26053 GCA_964569055.1 uncultured Planctomycetota bacterium
CCCCGCACCAGGACGCGGCTACAGATCAGGTCGCCTCCGTCGGCCCACAGGGCCTCCCGCGCGTCCGCGACCATGGCGCCGGCGGCTCGGACGACGCCGGCGGTGACCCGCGCGAAGGACTCCTCCGCCACCTGGACGGCCTCCGAGCCCGCGCGCTCGAACCGGCACCCCACGAACAGGGCGACCGCGCGGGTCGCGTGGACGGCGCACAGGAGGTTGCGGTGGAAGCGCGCGCGCTCGACCCGGGCCACCGCGCGCACCAGCCGCAGCCCGTTGTCGTTGCCGCCGCGCACGACGCACTCGCGGACCGCGAGCTCGCCGTCCTCCACGTAGAGCAGGGCGCGGTCCCCGCTCGTGGTGGTGGGGACGTCGGGCAGCTCGCCGACCAGCTCGCAGCGCTCGAGGCGGCAGCGCGCCCCCTCGACCGAGACGCCTCGCTCACCCTCCACGAAGGTGAGGACGCAGTCTCGCAAGGTCAGCGCGTGCTGCTCCGAGGCGTCGTGGGCCGGGCGGAGCACCACACCGCGCCGAGCGCGCGAGCGCACGGCGCAGCGCTCGAGCGTGAGGTCGGCGGTGGCGAACAGCCCGTCGGCCCCCTCCCCGAGCTCGAGCGAGAGGTCGCGCAACAGCAGCGGCGCCTCGACCGTGAGCGCCGGCGCGCTCTCCCCGCCCAGGACGACGCGCTCGGGCGGGTCGAGGCCGACCAGCTCCACCGGGCGCGAGAGCGTGAGGTGCTCGGCGTACCGCCCCGCGCGCAAGTAGACCCGGCCGCCGGGCGGGAGGGTCGCGAGCGCGGTGGCGAGGTGGTAGTGCGTGCCGGCCCCTTCCGCGTCGACGACGGCCAGCGGCAGCGGGACCTCGCGCTCGTTGCCCGCGGCGTCGCGCGCGCTGAGCGCCGCGCGCCGCAGCGCGGCGAGCTCGACCACCACCCGGAAGCGCCGCCCCGAGACCTTCCCGGGGTGGCCGTCGACGGCCACGACGCACCCGTCCTCGTCGAGCTCGCCCGTGATCGCGAGCGCGCCCTGCGCCTCCTCGCCGAGCGGGTGGAGCGAGACCGCCGGGGGCGCGGTGTCGCGCGCGACCGTCAGCGTGCGCGGGGCGCTCCGGTTGCCGCTCGCGTCGAGCGCGGTCAGCGTCACGACGCGCGGCGCGTCCGCGAGCTCGAGCTCGAGGCGGAACCGGCCGTCGGGGCTGACCGGCGCCGCGCTCCGGCGCTCGCCGTCTTGGACCTCGACCTGCACCGGGGCCGCGTCCTCGACTCGCCCCTCGAGCGCGGCCGTGTGGCCCGCGCCCCGCAGCGCGTCCTCCACGCCCAACAGCACCAGGCGCGGCGGCTCGCGGTCGCCTCCCCACAGCAGCGCGAGCGCGAGCGCGCCGAGCGCGGCGAGCGGGGCCGCCGCGCGCGCGAGGCGCCGCCCGGCGCCGCGCCGCGGCCCGCCCTCCTCGAGCGGGGCGCGCGCCTCGAGCGCGCGCGCCACCTCGGCCAAGGTCGGGCGCTCGCCGGCGTGGCGGCGCAGGCAAGCGGCGCACACCGCGTCGAGCCAGGCCGGCGCGTCCGCGCGCAGCGAGCGGACGCGGCGCGGGTCGTCGCTCATGACTTGCCCCACCAGCTCGATCGCCGACCCGCCCTCGTAGGGCGTCTCGCCGGTGAGCGCGAAGAACAGCGTGGCCCCGAGCCCCCACACGTCGGCGGCCTCACCCACCGCGCCGAAGGCGTCGCCGAGCGCGAGCTGCTCGGGCGCCATGAAGGCCGGCGTCCCGACCATGGCGCCGGTGCGCGTGAGCTGCTCGACGCTGATGCCGGTCGCGGCGGGGTCGAGCTTGGCCAGCCCGAAGTCGACCAGGACGGCGCGGCCCGCCTCGCGGTCGAGGATCACGTTCTCGGGCTTGAGGTCCCGGTGCACGATCCCGGCCGCGTGACAGGCCGCGAGCGCGCTCGCGAGCTCGAGCCCGAGCCGCCGCACCTCCTCGGGCGCGAGCGCCTGGCCGCCTTCGCGCAGCGCCGCCGCCACCCGGGCTCCGAGCGACTCGCCGCGCACGTAGTCCATGACGAGGTACGGCGCGCCGTCGGCCTCGCTCTGCTCGTGGATGCGCACCACGTGCGGGTGCGCCAGCGCGGCCAGGCTGCGCCCCTCGCGCTCGAAGCGCCGCCGCGCCGGCGACCCGGGCGGGGCGTCGTGCGCGAGCTTGAGCACGACCTCGCGTCCCGCGCGCGGGTCGCGCGCGAGCAGCGCCACGCCCATGCCGCCCCGACCGAGCTCGCGCACCACTTCGAACCGACCGACGTGGCGCGCGCCGCGGGGCGCCCCGGCCGCGGCCGCCCGCGCCGCGGCGGCCGTCGCCGCGTCGATCGTCCCCCGCGCCAGGAGCAGCTCGCACAGGTCGCGCCAGCGCGGCTCGGCGGCGAGCGCGCGCCAGGCGGCCCCCACGACCTCGCGCGAGAGGCCGCGCTCGATCAAGAACCGCCCCTGCGCCTCGCTGGCGGCCGCGCGCGGGTCGCTCACGCGCGTGGCGGCCGGCGCGCGTCACGGGCGCCGAGCAGGCGGGACGCGGGGAGCGACGCGCGCCGAGTCATGCCCGCGCGCTCAGACCGTGGCGCCGCCCTCGAGCTGGCGGACGCGCTCCTCGAGCGCGGCGATCGTGCGCTTGAGCTCGTCCTCGACCTCGATCTGCTCCATGGAGATCTCGTCGATCTCGGCCACGACCTTGGCGTGCTCCTCCTTGAACTGCGCCGCCTCGTCGCCGGCGCGAGCCGCCTCCTCCTTCCACTTGGCGGCCTCCTGCACGGCCGCCCACAGCTGGCTCTTGATCGTCTCGACGTCCTCGCTCGGGCCGCTCGGCGCGGCGGCGGCGGCCTCGGCGGCCTGCTTCGCCTCCTCGAGCGCGCGCTCGAGCTCGACCACCCGCTCCTCGGTGGCGCGCGCCTTGTCGCGCCACTCCTCGAGCTCCTTCTCCAGCCGGTCGCCGCGCTCGCGCTCCGCGGCCAGGGCGTCGTCGCCGCCCGAGGCCAGCTCGGCGTTGCTCTTGCGCGCCTCCTCCAGGGCGGAGCGCAGCTCGTCGAGCTCGGCCTGCACCTTCTCGCGGGCGCGCTCCACGTCCTTGCTCGCCTGCTCGGTCTTCTGCTTGAGCCGGCTCTCGAGGTCGACCGCCTTGGCCTCCGCCTGCTGGACCTTCCCCTCCAGCTCGACGAGCTTCGACATGTGCTCGCGGCGCGCCTTCTCGGCGCGGGCCCGCTCCTCCTCGAGCGCCTGCGCCGCCTCCGCCGCGCCCTGGCCGCTGGCGCTCGCCGCCTCGAGCTTGGCTTGCAGCTCGCGGACCTGCTGCTCGAGCGCGCCGGCGCGCGCGGCGTCGCCCACGCTGGAGCCGGTCGGCAGGTCGAGGAACTTCTCGAGCGCCTCGCGCATGCGGCGCTCCTCGGCGAGCTCCGCCTCGAGCTTGCGCACGCGCGGGCCGGCGCGCGCCGCGTCCCCCGCGGCGCCGCCCTCGAGCGCCTTGTCGTACCAGGCCCTCTCGTCGCCGCCGCCGGCGGGCGCGCCCGCCGGGGTGTCGGCGCCGATCACGCGGACCTTGGTCTTGCCGAAGTAGAGGAGCAGCCCCTCGCGGAGCTCGTGCCGCTTGATCTTCGCGCCGTCGACCCAGGTGCCGTTGGAGGAGCCGAGGTCCTCGATGAACAGGCGCCCGTCCTCGCCGACGATCTTGGCGTGGTTGTAGGAGATCCAGGGGTCGCGGATCGAGATCTTGGCCGCCTTGCGGTTGCCGATGTCGACCTCGCCAGCGGCGGGCAGGTCGAAGACCTTGCCCTTGCCCTTCCCGCTCAGGACCTCGAGCCTCGCCGCCATGAGGGGTCTCGCCTCGGAGGGCGCTCGGCCCTCAGCCTTGCCTGGTTTGGAGTTATCGCAGCTCCCCTATACCGGATCGACCGGCCGGGGTCAAACGCCGTCCGCCCGGCCGCAGGCGGCGGCGCGCCCCGGCGATCGGGGCCGCGGCCTTATACTCCGGGGCCCAGCGCCCCCGGAGGTCTGCATGCGCTCACTGCGTCGTCACGGTCCGCTCGCCGCCTCGGTCGCCCTCCTCCCGCTCCTGTGCGCGCTCGCGCCGCTCGGCGCGCAGGAGGAGCTCACGGGCGAGGCGATCGTGCGCAAGGCCGAGAAGCTCCACCGCGCCGAGGACGAGACGGGCGTGATCCAGATGGTCCTGATCTCGCCCGACCAGCGCAAGCAGGCGCGCGAGCTGCAGATCATGTTCAAGGCGGGGGAGGACGACGACGACAAGAACCTGCTGCGGTTCCTCTCGCCGGCCGCGGTGAGCGGGACGGCGCTGCTCACGATCGAGGCGAGCGGCCGCTCCGACGACCAGTGGATCTACCTGCCGGCGCTGAAGAAGGCCAAGAAGATCGCCTCGGCCGACCGCACCAATCGCTTCGCGCAGACCGACTTCACCTACGAGGACCTGCGCACCGAGGACTTCGACGGCCACTCGTACACCCGGCTCGAGGACGGCACGTTCGACGGGCAGGCGGTGTACGTGGTCGAGGCGAAGCCCGAGGAGGGCACCACCTCGGGCTACTCGCGGCGCCTGCTCTACGTGGCCAAGGACCGCTTCTTGACGCTCAAGGTCGAGTACTACGACCCCAAGGGGAAGCACCAGAAGACGCTGCTCAACCAGGGCTACGAGCAGGTCTCGGGCCTGTGGCGCCCGGCGCGGTCGGTCATGGAGGACCACCAGCGGGGCAGCAAGACGCTGTGGCGGTTCACCGACCGCAAGATCAACCCCGGGCTGAGCGACTCGGCGTTCACGGTGTCGAGCCTCGAGCGCGGGCTGTGAGCGGACGCGCCGGCGCGCTCCTGCTCGCGCTCCTGCTCGCGTCCGCGGGCCCGATCGGGGCGCAGGAGCAGGCGCCGGAGGGCGGCGAGGCGGCCGCGCACGAGCCCGGGTTCCTGGGCGTCTCCATGGCGCTGGCGCCGCTCGAGGGCGAGGACCCGCCGCGGTTCGTGGTCCGTGTGAGCGCGGTCGTGCCCGGCTCGCCGGCGGCCGCGGCCGGGATCGAGGCCGGCGACCTGCTGCTCGCGCTCGACGGGGCCTCGCTCGCGGCGAGCGAGGGCGAGGTCCTCGCGGCGCTCGGGCGGGCGGTCCGCGAGCGCGGCGTCGGCGCGGAGGTCGCGCTCACCGTGCGGCGCGCGGCGGTCGAGGTGCGCACCTACGTCGACGAGGAGCCGCTCGGCCCGCCGCAGGACGCGAGCGGGCGCGCGAGCGACGAGGTCCTGCCCGACCTCGGGGCGCTCCTCGGCGAGCACCCCGAGCGGCTGGTGGGCGTGCGCGCGCGCCGCTTCACCCGCGAGCGCGTGGTGCGGGTCGTCCTGGGCCGCCGCCCCGACGCCTCGGGGCCGCCGCTGCCCGACAACGCCACGCTCCGCCCCGACCTCGCGGCGCGCCCGCTCGGCCCCGAGGCCGCGCTGGCGGAGCGCGCGATCGCGCGCGCCACGCTGCCGGGCGAGGGCGGCGCGGTGGCCGAGCGCTGGCGCGACCTGCTCGCCCGCTTCGAGCGCGACGAGCAGACCCACGACCCGTTCCGGCTGGACACGGTCCGCTACCTGCGCCGCGCGCCGCTGCGCCTGGCCGACGCCACGCGCGCGCTGGCGGTCGAGCTGGCGGCGGTGCACGAGCTGAACGGGCTGTCGCAGCTCCTGGCCACGGCCCGGCGCGCGCTCGACGTGGCGGCGCCGGCGGCGCCCGTCGCGAGCGCGGCCCCCGAGCCGCCGCTCCCGGGCGCGAGCGCCGAGGAGCACGGGCTCTACCTGGTGAGCCTGGTCGAGCGCGCCGAGGCGGCGGTGGCGCGCGCGCTCGCGCCGCTCGCGGCCGAGGAGCGGGCGTTCCTCGTCGAGACGCTGCCGAGCCTGGCGGACAAGTTCGCCGAGCACATCTACCTGCACGAGGACGAGGACCCCGCCCGCTGGGAGCGCCACGCGCGCGCGATCGAGCTGCTGGCCAAGGTCGAGCGCGGCGCCATGCTCGAGGCGCTCGAGACGCTGCTGGTCGCGGTCGACCCCGGCTACCTGGCGCAGCTGCGCGACGACCTGCGCGCGGTCGACCTGGCCGGCGCGGCGCTGGCCGCGCCCGGTGTGGAGGGGCGCGTGCTGTTCGCGAAGGAGCCGCGGGTCGTGATCGGCTCGAGCGACCCGAACCGCTACCGCTACGACGCCTACGCGGTCGTGGTCGACCTCGGCGGCGACGACGTGTACCACGTGGAGGTCGGCTCGGGGCGCCCGCGCCGCCCCGCCGCGCTGGCGCTCGACCTCGCGGGCCACGACCGCTACATGGCGACCGCGCCGTTCGCGCAGGGCTGCGGCTTCCTCGGCGCGGGGCTGCTCGTCGACCTCGAGGGCGACGACGTCTACGCCACCAACCAGCCGTTCGCGCAGGGCGCGAGCCTGGCGGGCGCGGGCCTGTTGATCGACCGCGCCGGCGACGACGTCTACCGCGGCACGGTCTACGCGCAGGGCGCCGGGCTCGGCCCCGGCCTGGCGGCGCTGATCGACGGCGGCGGCCACGACGAGGTGAACGCCGGGCTGTACGCGCAGGGCTTCGCGGGCCCCGGCGCGCTCGGGCTCCTGCTGGCGCGCGGCGGCGACGACCGCTACGCGGCGGTCGGGCGGGCGCCCTGCAGCTACGGCGACAACGGCGTGTTCCGCGGCATGAGCCAGGGCGCGGCGGTCGGGTTCCGGACGCGCGCCTCGGGCGGGATCGCGGCCCTGATCGACGAGGGCGGGCGCGACACCTACGAGGCCGGCAACTTCTCGCAGGGCGGCGGCTATTACTTCGGCTGGGGCCTGTTGGCCGACCTCGGCCCCGAGGGCGACCGCTACGAGGGCGCGCGCTACGCGCAGGGCTTCGCGGCCCACTCGGCGCTGGGCTCGTTCTGGGACCAGGGCGGCGACGACGTCTACCGGAGCTGGGTCGGCGCGGCGAACAGCGCCTCGTGGGACCTGACCGCGACCGTGTTCCTCGACGACGCGGGCGACGACCGCTACGCCCCCGGTCCGGGCTTCTCGCTCGGCGCCTCGGCGCACAACGGGTTCGCGCTGTTCGTGGACCGCGGCGGCCGCGACAGCTACCGCCTCGGGCCCGGGCGCGCGGGCCCCAACGACTACCACGGCGGGCACAGCCTGAGCGTGTTCGTCGACGCGGGCGGCGACCCGGACACGTATCACGGCGGCGGGTTGCTCGACGGGCGCGGCGGGGTGGACGGGGACGCCGGGGTGGTCCTCGACCTGCCGGGCCCGCTCGAGGCGGCGGACCCCACCCTGGTGGAGCGCCTCCTCCCCCTCCCCGTGCCCGCGGCCCCGGCCGCGGAGGGCGGCCCCTCGAGCGTGGCCCCCTCGGGCGAGTGAGGGCCGGCCTGGGCGCGGGTCCAAGCGCCTGAAGGTCCCTTGCCCTCGCGCGCGCCCCGCGTCGTAGTCCTCGGGGAGAGCGGCGCGGGGGAACCCCCGCGCGCGCCGGGGCGTGTGGGGACGTGGCGGAGGGAGCCGTGCCGAGCGAGGGATCGGAGCGGGAGGCGACTCCCAGCTACAGGCCGCAGTCGATCCAGGCCCTGCTGCTGGCGATCCGCGAGCGGGCGCCGCAGCCCGAGGACGAGGCGGTCGTCTCCTCCGGGACGGCGTCAGGAGGTTCCGGCCTCTCGCCGGCGCCGACGGCCCCGCGCGTGGCGCGGCCGAGCACGAGCACGAGCACGAGCGCGAGCGCGAGCACGAGCGCGAGCACGAGCACGAGCACGAGCACGAGCACGCGCAGGCCGGTACCCCGCTCGGCCGCGCCGGCGGCGGGGCCGGCCGCGCGGCGCCACCGGCGCTGGCGAGGCGAGGTGCGCCAACGCCTGCAGACGTCGCCGGCCTACGCGGTGGCGGGCTTCCTCCACCTCGCGCTGCTGGTCGGGCTCTCCTTCTGGACGGTGGCGATCCACCTGCAGGAGCCGCGCGAGCCGATCGAGGCCCGGCTCCTCCCGGTGCACGAGGTGGTCCCCGTGACCGACGGCTTGCAGCGGGAGGCGCAGGCGCTCGAGGCGCTGCTCGACAGCACCGAGCGCGACCTCGTGCTGCCGGCCGAGAGCGCGCGCGAGCAGGTGTTCGCGGAGGCGGCCAGCGACGCGGCTGGCGCGGTGAACGTGCTCGGGCTGGGCAGCGGCGCGCGGGGCGGCGCCGGGCGCGGCGGGGCCACGGACCGGCGGGGCGGCGCCTCGCGCGCCAGCGAGGGCGCCCTCGCCGGGGGGCTGGACTGGCTGGCGCGGCACCGCACCGAGCTCGGCGTGTGGGAGCCGATCGCGCCGGGGAGGAAGCACGGGCGCCTGCGCGGCGGCTCGCCGGCGCACACCGGCCTGGCCTTGATGGCGTTCGTGTTCTCGGGGCACGGTCCCGAGCGGGAGGGGCCCTACCAGGAGCTCGTCCTGCGCGCGCAGGACTGGCTCGCGGCCCAGGTCGACGAGCGCGGCCACCTCTCGCCCACCCTGCGGTGGCAGCGCGTGTACCACGAGGCGATCACGACGATCGCGCTGGCCGAGTGTCTGGCGCGCCGCCCCAGCCCGGAGCTGCGCCAGGCGGTCGGCGCGCTCGTGGCCCAGCTCCAGCGCTCGCGCCACATCGGCTGGCGCTACGACCCCACCGAGTCGGACACCAGCGTCACGAGCTGGGTGGTGCTGGGGCTCAAGTCGGCGAAGGGCGCCGGGGTCGAGGTCTCGCCTCGCGCGTTCGAGGGCGCGCGGGAGTGGCTGGAGCAGGTCAGCCACGAAGACGGCGCCACCTGCTACCAGGCCGGCGGCCGGGTCACGCCCGCCATGACGGCCACCGGCCTGTTCCTGCGCGTGCTGCTCGGCGAGCCGCCCACGACCTCGCGCAACCGGCGCGCGGCCGCGCGGGTGACGACCGCGGGCGCGCTGCAGGTCGGCGGGGACGGGATCTCCAACCTCTACCAGCTCTACTACTCGGCGCTCGCGCTCTATCAGGTGGGCGGCGAGCCCTGGCGGGTGTTCAACGCGCGGGTCCGCGACGGGCTCGTCAGCGCGCAGCGCCGCGGCAGCGGGTGCGAGCGGGGCTCGTGGGGAGGCGGCGGCTACCTGCTGGACACGGTGGCGGCGACCGCGTTCGCCACGTTGACCCTCGAGACCTACTATCGCTACCTGCCCGTGCACGAGGGCGTCGACCTCGCCTACGTGGACGAGCTCGCCGCGCCCGCGCTGAGCCCGGGCGAGCAGGAGCTCGAGGTGGCCGAGTCGGCGCTGGTCCACGCGCAGAGCGCGCAAGACCCGGGCGCGCTGCTGGCGGCCGAGGCCGGGTTCGAGCGGGCGCTCGCCACGCTCCGGCGCGAGCGGGCCGACTGGGAGCGCGAGGGCCGCGCGCGGGCGCGGCTGGTCGAGCTGGCCACGCTGGCGCCCGAGGGCGAGGCGCGCGACCGCGAGGTCCGGCGCCGGCTGGACGAGTACCTGGCCGCCGCGCCCAGCCGCGACGCCTGCGACCCGCGCCTGCTGGCGCTCGAGCGGCGGCTGCGGTTCGGCGAGCTCCTGGTGCGGGCGCGGGACGCCCTCGAGCACCCGACCCGCGCGGCGGACGCCGAGGCCGCGCTGAACGCGTTCGTGCGCGAGCAGGAGCCGCGGTTGCGCGGGCGCGAAGGCGAGCGGGCGCGCGGCGAGGCGGCGCGGCAGCGGGCGCGGGCCCAGGAGCTGGCGCTGGCGCTGGCGTTCGCGCACCAGCCGCGCCGGGCGGCGCGCGAGGCGGCCGAGCTCCTGGAGGCCGCGCCGCTCGACCAGCCCGCCGAGCAGCTCGAGCGGCGCCTCCTGGGCTGGCTCGTCGAGCACGCCGCCGCCGAGGCGGCCCGCGAGGACGACCCCGAGGCGCTCCGGGCGGCGCGCGAGGCGCTGGCCCTGGTCGCGAGCCGCTGCCCGGACGTGCGCCTGGGCGAGGCGGAGCGCGCCGCGTTCGTGCCGCGCTGGGAGCGCGCGCGCCTGGCGGAGGGGCTGGCGCTGCTCCGAGCGGAGCGCCTGGCCGAGGCGGCCGAGGCGGCCCGCGCGCTCGCGCGCGCGCACCCGGGCGGCGAGCTGGTCGGCCGCGCCCGCTCGCTCGAGCAGGCCGCGCTGGTCCGCCGCCTGCAGCGGGGCGAGGCGACGGCCCCCGAGCGCGCCCGCCTCGTCGAGCTGCTGCGCGACTTCGCCGGGCGGCACCCCGACCTCCCGGCCGCCGAGTCGCTGGCCCTGGGCGAGCTGCTCCTGGCGGCTGGCGCCTCGGCCCTCGCCCAGCAGACGCTGACGCGCGCGCTCACGCTCGAGGCGACCGCCGCCGAGCGCGCCAGCGCCCGCCTGGGGCTGGCTCGCCTCGCCCGCGCAGGCGGCCAGCCCCGCCGCGCCTGGGAGCACCTGCGCGCCATCGACGGCGAGCAGGCCCAGCGGCTCGACGTGTTCTTGGAGCGGTGCCTGCTCCTGCGCGCCGAGGGCCAGCACACCCAGGCGGCCGAGCAGTACGTGAAGCTGCTGCGCGCCCTCGAGCACGAGGACCAGGACGCGTGGTGGCACGTGGCCGAGGAGACCGCCCGCACCTACGCGGAGGGCGGCATGCGCGCCGAGGCGCGCCACTTCCTCGAAGGGCTCCGCCTGCGCGACCCCCAGCTCGGCGGCCCGCAGCGCCGGGCGCGGCTGATCGCGCTGATGCGCGAGGTGGAGTGATCACGAGGCACCTCGCCCAGCCGAGCCCCGCCTGCAATCTCCTAGTGACGAGGCGCTTCGCCTCAGCCGAGCCCCGCCAATCTCCTCGCCGCAAGGCGCTTCGCTCAGCCGAGCCCCGCCTTCAATCTCCTCGCCGCAAGGTGCCTCGCCCCAGCCGAGCCCGGCCTTCATTCTCCTTGCCGCAAGGCGCCTCGGCCCAGCGGAGCCCCGCCCATTCTGATTCTTCGGCGTTCCCTTCCGAATGAACGGGGGATCACACGACCTGCAGCCGAAGAATCAGACCCTCCTAAAGATGACCAACGTGATGTCATCACTCACCTCCGCCTCGCCGCGGTGGGCGGCGAGGTCGGCGAGGAGGGTCTCCTTGATCTGGTCGGGGTGCTGGCCGCCGACGCGGTTGATCAGGGCGACCAGGCGCTCGAGCGTGTACTCGTTGCTGTCCTTGTCCATGGCCTCGGTCACGCCGTCGGTGTAGGTCACGACGGTGTCCCCCGGCTGCAGCACGAGCTGCGTGTCGGGGGTCGGCCCGCCCGTGGTGCGGGAGATCCCGAGCGGCGAGCCGCCCGAGGTGATCGTCTCGGCCTGTCGCGTTGCGGCGCGCCACACGATGATGTTCTCGTGGCCCGAGGCGGCGTAGGTCACCGTGCTGCGGGCCGCGTCCCAGACCATGAGCAGCATGGTCATGAACTTGCCCGGCTTGAGCTCGCCGCACAGGGTGTGGTTGAGGTAGCCGAGCAGCGTGCTCGGGCTGTCCATGCCGTAGGCGCCGATCATGGAGCGCAGGAAGCAGCGGGCCATCACGGCCACGATCCCCGCGCCGAGGCCCTTGCCCGAGACGTCGCCGACCACGATCGACAGCTTCTGTCCGGGGGCCTCGCTGTCCTCGACGTAGTCGTAGTAGTCGCCGCCGACCTCGCGGGCGGGCTCCATGTACCCCGTCAGCTCGATCGCCTGGATCTTGGGGGTGGTCTCGGGGCAGAGCTCCTTCTGCATGTTGGAGGCGATCGCGATCTCGCTCTCGATCCGCTGCTGCGTGGCGACCTGCGAGTAGAGCATGGCGTTCTTGAGGCCGATCGCGGCCTGGCCGGCGAGCGCCTCGAACAGCTCGAGGTCGCTGTCGGCGAAGGAGCGGTTCGACATCTTCGAGTCGACGTAGATCAGGCCGAGGACCTGCCCCTTCTCCACCAGCGGCGTGACCATGACGCTGTGCAGGTCCATCTGCATGATCGAGACCGAGGCGTCCTCGCCGCCGCCCGCCTGCGCGTCCTGGAGCACCACCGACTGCTTGGTCTCCAGCGCCTTGCGGCACACGGTGCGCGAGAAGAAGAACTGCGTCTCGTCGAGCTTGCGCTTGCGCCGGGCGGGGCCGTCCTTCTTGTTCCAGGTGAGGCCGATCCGGAACACCGGCTCGGTCTTGCCGGCCTCGAGCAGCATCAGGAACCCGCGGTCGGCGCGGGTCACCTCGAGCACCTTCTCGATCACCAGCTCGAGCAGCTCCTCGAGCACCAGCGTGGAGCTGACCGTGCGGCCCACGTCCAGCAGGCGGGCGAAGTTCTCCTGCACCTTGGCGGCGTTGGCGTCCACGGCCGGCGCGGGCGGCGGCGGCGGCGCGCCGCGGCTCCCGAACGACTCGATCGCGCTGACCGCGAGCGCGGCGGCGCCGAGCAGCACCTCGAGCGACTGCCGGTCGAACGCCCGGATCAGGCTGCGCGCGTCGAGGTACACGATCCCGCCGACCTGCCCCGCGAACACCAGCGGGGCGCACATGATCGAGCGCATGCGCAGGCCCTTGATGCTCGAGGAGGTCGTGTCTGCGGCCTGGGAGGTGTCGCCGATCAGCACGGGCTCGCCCGTCTGGACGACCTGCTTGATGATCGTGCGCGAGTAGTCGGCCTCCTTCTGGATCGTCTGCTGGTCCATCTGGACGCCGCACTTGAAGCGGAGCTTGCGCCCCTCCTCGATCAGCATCAGGAAGCCGCGCTCCGCCCCCGTCACGGCGATCGCGAGCTCGAGCGCCCGCTGGTGGAGCTCGTCGAGGGTCGCCGCCTTGAGCAGCGCCCCGAACGCGCCGAGCGCCGCCGGGTCGAGGCCGCCGCCCTTCCCGCCGCCCTCGGGCGCGGGGGGCGGGTTCTCGGCGGTGCGGATCGCGTATTCGAGCTTGTGCGCGATCTCGCTGAGGAGGCGCATCTCCTGCTGGTCGATCATGCTGCGAGATCCGCCCGCCTCACTTCTGCTGCTTGATCAGGGGGAAGTCCTCGTTGTCCCCGTACTCGTCGATCGACTGCGGCCGGTTGAAGGCGCGCGACTCGTCCTCGATCCGGGCCCGCACGTAGTCGAGGACGCGCTCGATCGGGACGACCTGCAACGTCTTGTTGCCCTCGACCGTCGTCTGGGCCGGGACACGGTCGCGCCGGCGAGCGGCGACGAGGAAGTGGTAGACGAACCCGCCGGACTTCTTGGGGATCACGTCGAGGAGCGGGTCGTTGAACCGGCCCGCGAGCACCACCTTGCGCCCGGGCTTGCGCGAGATGGCGAGGATGAAGTCCGGCGTGAGCTGCGGCCCCTGCGGGCGCTCGAACGCCGGGGCCGGCGCAGGCTCGTCGGGCTGCTCCTCCTGCTGCGCGAACACCGTGGTCGCCTCGCCCGGCCGCGCGCCGATCCGGATCCGCCGACGGGGCGCCGGGGGCGGCTCGGGCAGCGTGGGCCCCTCCTCGGCGCCAGGCGCGGTCGGCTCGTCCGCGGGCTGCTCGGTCGGCTCGTCCGCGGGCTGCTCGGCCGGCTCGTCCGCGGGCAGCTCGGCCGGCTCCTCGGCCGCGGGCTCCTCGGCCGGCTCCTCGGCCGCGGGCTGCTCGGTCGGCTCGTCGGCCGCGGGCTCCTCGGCCGGCTCGCCGATCGTGGGCTCGTCTGTCGGCTCGTCCGCGGGCTGCTCGCTCGGCTCGTCGGCAGGCTGCTCGCTCGGCTCCTCGGCCGCGGGCTGCTCGGTCGGCTCGTCGGCTGCGGGCTGCTCGGCCGGCTCGCCGATCGTGGGCTCGTCGGTCGGCTCGTCCGCGGGCTGCTCGCTCGGCTCGTCGGCAGGCTGCTCGCTCGGCT
>CAZMSZ010000013.1:26153-28649 GCA_964569055.1 uncultured Planctomycetota bacterium
CCTCGGCGCCGGGCACGTCGCCCATGCCGTCCTGCGGCTCGGCGCCCTCTTGCGGCTCGCCGCCGTCCTGCGGCTCGCCGCCGTCCTGCGGCGCCTGGATCGCCGCGCCGGTCTCGTCGCGCGGCCCGCCCACCATGGGCGGATCGTTCGTCGCCGGCGCCTCCTGCGGCTGGCTCGCCCCCGAGCCGCCGAGCGCGCCGGCGGCCGCGGGCGTCCAGCCGGCGGCCACGCTCTGCGCGTGCAGCGGGGCGTAGCGCAGCCCGGTCACCTCGCCCGGGAAGGCGCAGTCGAGGAGCAGCAGCACCTCGCGGCTCTGCAGGTGGCGGTGATCCTCCACCCCGTCCTTGTTGAACAGGTCGGCGATCCAGTCGAACGAGATCGCCGTCGCGTCGAGGTGGTAGAGGATCGCCTGCGCGCGTGCGCCCGCGGCGTCGCCGGCCGCGAGCAGCCGCTCGATCTCGGCGAGCGCCGCCAGGCGCGGGTCCTCGGCCTTGGCCAGGGCGACCAGCCGCTCGACCTGCGTCTCGATGACTTGGGGCAGCCCGTCGCGCTTGCGCCCCCGGAGGTAGCGCGCCGCGAGCAGCCCCTCGACGCGCGCGCGCTCCGTCTCGGCGAACGCCGTCAGCCCCGCGCTGCCGGCCGCGCGGAGCTGCTCGAGGGTCTCGAGGTCCGCGTCGTAGGGGAGCACGTACTTCCGCAGCTTGTCGCCGGGCGCGCTCGGGTCGTCGGCCACGACCGTCTGCAGGTTGAGGTAGAGCAAGGTCGGGTCGGTGCGACGCGCCTTGGCGAGGCGCTGGAACGCGGCCTTGAGGGCGACCCGGCCGGCGGCCTCGCCGCGCAGCGTGGTCACGTTCCCGGCGACGAAGTCGGCGCCGTTCACGAGGAACTCGGCCATCTGCTCGGCGTCGTGCTCGGCGTAGGGACGGACCCCGAACGTGAGGGCCTGGTCCTGGTACCGGCCGCGCAGCTCCGCGAGCGCCAGCTCCGCCGGCGGCAGCTCACCCCACCGGGCCGCGAGCTCCGCCCGGCGCATGGGGGTCATGCCGGCGAGCACGGCCTCCTCGGCCAGGCGCGCCAGCACCGGCGCCGCGCGCGGGCCGTAGCGGCTGACCCCGATCACCAACCCCTTGCGCCGCGCGGCCATGCCGACGGGGTTGATCCGGGACTGGAAGGTCGAGGCGTCGAGCTCCGCCTTGAACGCGCTGGGCGACCAGAGGTCCGACAGGAACTGGTGCTCGACGTCGAGCCAGGTCTGCGGCCGGACCTTGTCGCCGGCGAGGTCGAACAGCTTCTCGGGCGTGATCTCGAGCCAGTTGACGAGGATGATCCCCCAGGGGATCCAGCCGCGCTCGGGCCCCGAGAGCGAGACCGTCTCGGAGTGGCTGTAGGTGTTGTCCCACAGCACGGCGCCCGAGCGGACGTCGTGGATCTCGAGCTCGAGCTCCACGTCGGCCTGGTAGTCCTCCGAGCGGAAGCCGGGCCAGATCTCGCTGGGGAACCAGAACAGGAACCACATCGCCAGGTCGAGCGCGTGGCTGCCCGGGCTGGTGATCCCGGCGTAGCTGACGCGGTTGCGCTTGAGCCGCGAGACGAGCATGAAGTCGGCGTCGCGCTCGTCCGCCGCCTGGCGCAGCGCCTCGATGTCCTGCTTCTGCGAGACCAGCTTCTCGACCCGCTCGAACACGCCGAACTGGTCGAGCACCGCGGCCATGCGGTCTTGGTAGCCCTGCGGGTTGATCGCGAAGTTGCGCCCGATCAGGTCCTCGTCGTCGGAGGTGGCGGTCTGCGCGCCAGCCCGGTCGGCTCGCTCGCGCTGCTCCTGCGGCCGCTCGATCGGACGGCCCTGGAGCTCGACGGTGCTGTACAGGGCCTCGGCCTCGTGCCGCATCTCGGGCACGACGGCGACCCACAGCCGGAACACCCGGTCCTGGGTGAAGAAGTACCAGACGTAGGCCTCCTGCCCGCCCTGGAGCTCGGCCCTGATCTCGACCGTGGGGTGGCCGAAGGTGTCGTTGGCCCAGCCCCACGAGTTGACCTTCGTGATCCGGGTGCCCGCGAGGTGCGCCGCCACGAAGCCGTCGAGGTAGGAGTCGTCGGTGACGAGCGGCTCGCCCGGGGCGAGGAACACGTCGCGAGGTTGCCAGGTCGCCATGACCTCGCCGAGGCCCTCGGGGCCGCGGTGGGCCTGGATCAGCGTCCCCACCATGCGCTCGGGGACGAACGGCTGCCAGTGGCCGGGCGCGGTGTAGGCGAACCGCGAGTGAAGCGGGATCTCGGCGACGCTCCCGCCCTCCTCGGGCGGCGGCGGCGGGCACTCGGCCGGCTCGAGCAGCAGCGCGAGCACCTCGGAGCTCGGTCGCGGCCGGCTCCCGATCCGGATCCGCCGCCGCGGCGCCGGCGTGCCCGGCTCGGGCTCGGTGGCCTCAGGCTCGGTGGCCTCGGGCTCGGTGGCCTCGGGCTCGGTGGCCTCGGGCTCGGTGGCCTCGGGCTCGGTGG
>CAZMSZ010000013.1:28749-34296 GCA_964569055.1 uncultured Planctomycetota bacterium
CGGGCTCGGTCGCCTCGGGCTCGGCCACCTCGGGCTCCGTCGCCCCAGCCTCCGTCTCCGACTCCGACTCGCCGCCCTCAGGCCCGGTCGCCGCTCTCTCGGCCGCCTCGCGCTCGGCCGCCTCGATCGCCCGCGCCTCCTCCTCGCTGGCGGCCTCGATCGTGCGGGTCGGCGCCGCGGTCGCGGCGGGGTCGCTCACGACCGCCTCGCCGAAGGACGTGGCGATCACGCCCGCGGCGTCCGGGTCGGCGCCGCGCGGCCAACCAGCCTGCGTGTACCGCTTGGGGTCGCTCGGCAGGTCGACGCCGGGCAGCGGGCCCGTCAGGACTCGCCCGTGGACCGGGATCTCTCCGCGCCAGTCGGTGAACAGCGGGCACACCGCCAGGGTGAACGGGTATCGCCGCGGGTTCTCGAACACCTCCCGCAGCTGCGGCGCGAGGCTGAGGTCGACCTCGGCCGTCAGCGTCTCCTGGTCGACGGCGATCCGCCGCTCGCCGCGAGCGGCCTCGGCCTCGTCGGTCGAGCTGCAGCCACCCAGCGCGAGGAGCGCCAGCAGCAGCGTCGCCCCTGCCCCGCAGATCCTGGCCGCCCCGCCTGGTCGCAGGTCCGCGTCAGCGCGCCGGTCCATGCTCCGCCCCCTCCCCCGCACGGCTACTCCCCCGCCAGCGCGGCGCGAACGCACCGGAACCCGACCATGGGCCGCGTCGTCGTGGGCAGCGCCCGGTTGCGGAACGTGGTCCGGTGGTAGACCTCGTAGTAATCCGAGAACCCGCCGCCGCGGATCACCCGATAGCTGAGGCCGAAGTCGGGGTCGGCCTCGCGGAACCGCTCGTCGTACGGCTGGTAGGGGTCTTCGCACCACTCCCACACGCTGCCCGCCATGTCCAGCGCCCCGCAGGGGCTGGCGCCCGCGAGGTTGCTGCCGGCGGCCGGCAGGTCGTCGCGGTTCCAGTCGTCGAAGTCGTCGGGGCAGGCGAGCTTGTCGCGGTCGAACGCGTCGCCCCACGGGTAACGCCGCTTGGCGACCGCGTGCCCGCGCCCGTCGGGTCCGAGCTCGACCTCGACGGAGGCCGCGATCTCCCACTCGCTCTCGGCCGGGAGCCGCTTGCCCGCCCAGCGCGCGAAGGCCCAGGCGTCGTACCAGGTCACGTCCACCACGGGGCGGGAGCGCTCGAGGTCTGCGTTGAAGCTCCACTGACCGTTCTCGTCCTCGAGCGGCTTGCCCTCGGCGTCGAGCGCCAGCAGGTAGGCGGGCGCGTGGCCGAAGGCCGAGGCCGGCTCGTCGGGGTGGCAGAACTCCGTTCGGACGTGACGACGGGCGAGCGGGCCCGGCACGCCGGCCAGCTCGTCGGAGGGCGGCATGCCCTGGCGGGTCGTGGTGAGGAAGTCGATGTAGTCGGCGACGCGCACCTCGGTCCGGTCGATCAGGAGCTCCCGCTTCAGCTCGACGTCCTTACGCGGCCGCTCGATCGGGTAGCCGGCGTCGTCGCCCACGGGGTAGCTGCCGGCCGGGATCCGCGCCGTGAGCGCGGGGCGCAGCAGCGCGAGGTTGGTCGCGAACCGGGCGCGCAGCGCGCGGACCTGCTCGTGGATCGTGCGCACGTCGCCGGGCAGCACCAGCGCCTTCTGCGGGTCGTTCTCGATCGCCTCGTAGCGCCGGTCGGCGTCGATGAACCGCCGCTCCTTCCAGGCGAGCGCCTCGATCTCGTCGCGCTCGCGCCGCCACACGTCGGCCAGCATGCGCTGGGTCTCGACGATCTGCTTCTGGATGTCGTCGCGGACCTTCTGGCGGTTGCTCGCCTCGTCGGCCGAGAAGATCTCGGGCAGCGAGCCCTTCTGCTCCTCGAGCCGGGTCAGCGCGTCCTTGTACTTGCCCGCCCCGGCCAGCGCCTCGGCCTGACCGCGCAGGTCGTCGCGCAGCGTGGTGACCTTGTCCGCCCGCTTGCGCTTGAGCTCGGTGATCCGGTCGGTCGCGGGGCGGCGGTGGGCCGAGCTGGCGCCGACCGGCAGCGGGTTCTGGCTCTCCGCCGCGAGCACGCCCTCGTACGCGGCGATCAGGCCCACGTAGTCGAGCACGTGCACGAGCCCCTTGGCCTCGGCCTCGCGCTCCTGGTGGAGCTGCTCGGCGAGCTGGGCCTCCGCCTCGTGGAAGCGGTCCCGCATGATCCGCTGCGTCTGGTGGGCGAGCTGCTCCTTGTCCCAGGTCTCGATCTGGGCGATCCGCTCGCGCACCGCGCCGACCACCGTGAGGGTCGTCTTCCAGCCGCGCTCGGCGTCGACCACGACCTCGGTCGGGAAGTGCTCGAACACCGCGGCCACCTGCCGCCCGGCGTCGTCGTAGTACTGGAGGTCGCGGCTGGTGTACTGCTTCTCGGCGAGCTCGTTCCACACCGCCCGCAGCAGCCGGTCCCCCAGCGCGTCCACGCCGCGCTGCGCGTCGTCGGCCTGCCGCTGCGCCCAGGCCCGCTCCGCCGTGTCGCCGTAGCGGGTCTCGGGGTCGTGGATCAGGCGGTACAGCGGGAGGAGCGCGTCACGCAGCCGCGCGACCGGCTCGGCCTTGATCCGGCGCAGGTCGAGCAGCGCCCGGATCGTGGTGGTCGAGGCCTTGTCCGCCTCGGCGGTCCGCTGCACCTCGGCGGCGAGCTGCTGCTCGAAGGCCGTGACGGCCGCGCTCAGCGCGGTGAGCGCCTGCTCGGCCTCCTTCTTGACCGCGGCCACGCGCTCGTCACGGTCGCGCCGGGCCGCCTCGAGCTCCTTGCGCTTCTCGGCGACCTTCGGCGCGTACTCGGGGTAGATCGCCTTGCCCGGGGTGGCGTCGGACGCCTCCACCTTGTCGTCGAGCAGCTCGAGCGCGCTGAACGCCTGCGCGAACTGCCGCTTGGCCACGAGGTCCTGCAGCCCGGGGAGGCCCTCCTGCCAGGCGGTCGCCATCTTCTCGGACGAGCTCCGGTAGATCCGCTGGCCCTCGGTCTGCTGGTACCACTGCAGGAACAGGCCGAAGCCGATCAGCGCCAGCGCGGCCACGCCCAGGAGGATGCCGACCGTCTTCTTGCCGGCCGCGCTCTCGCCGAACGGGACCTCGACCCCGCGCCGCTTCTTGGGCGTGCCGCCCTTCTCGACCTTCTCCAGCTCGGCGATCACCTCGGTCAGCGAGGCGTACCGCTTCTCGGGCCGCTTGGCCATCATGTTGAGGATCACGTTGCTCAGGCCCTCGGTGACCTGATCGTTCACCTCGTGCGGCGGCTTGGCCGGCGTCTTCATGTGCTGGAGCAGGATCGTGGGCTGCGTGTCGCCCTCGAACGGCTTCTGCCCGGTGCACATGAAGTACAGCGTGGCGCCGAGCGCGTAGATGTCGGCGCGGTTGGTGACCTCGACCCCCGCCTCGCCGCTGCACTGCTCGGGCGACATGTAGTGCGGCGTGCCCACGAGGAACCCGGCCTGGGTCAGCTCGCTCTTGGCGTCGTCGCTCTTGGCCACGCCGAAGTCGGCCAGCTTCACGTGGCCGTCCTTCGTCACCATGATGTTGTCGGGCTTGATGTCGCGGTGGACGATCCCCTTCTCGTGCGCGGCGTGCAGGCCGAACGCCGCCGCCTTCACGATCCGGATCGCCTCCGTCTGCGGGAGCACCTTGTTGTCGCGGAGCAGGTCGCGGACGCTCTCGCCCTCGACGAACTCCATGACGATGTAGTTGACCTCCTTGGAGATCTTGTACTCCAGCACCTGCACGATCGCCTTGTGGTCGACCTTCCGCGCCAGCTCGGCCTCGAGGCGGAACCGCTCCACGTCCTCCTGGCTCACGTCCTGCGTGAGGACCTTGATCGCGACCACGTCGCCGGTCTGGAGCCGCTCGCCGTCCTCGTTCGCCTTGGCCGAGTAGACGGCGCCCATGCCGCCCTGCCCGAGCTTCTTGATCAGCGTGAACCGCTCGCCGATGGCCCGCTGGATCTTCTCGAGGTGCTCGCTCCCCTCCTCCTTGAGGAACTGGTCGAGCGCCTCGACGATCTCCTCGCCGGACTGGTAGCGGTCCTCGAGCTTCTTCGCCATCATCGTGAGGATGATCTTGGCGACCTGGATCGAGAGGTCCGGGTTGTACTCGCGCGGCGAGATCGGCTGCTCGTCGATGTGCTTCTGCATGATCTCCATCACCGACGAGCCGGTGAAGGGGCGCTTGCCCGTGACCATGGCGTAGAAGGTGGCGCCGAGCGAGTAGATGTCGCAGCGGTGGTCGGTCGGCTTGCCCTGGCACTGCTCGGGCGACATGTAGGCCGGCGTGCCGAGGATCTGGCCGACCTTGGTCAGCTCGGCGTCGCCCGACGACGCGCGCGCGAGGCCGAAGTCGGCGATCTTCACCTGCCCCTTGCGGGTCAGCATGATGTTGTCGGGCTTGATGTCGCGGTGGACGATCCCGTGCTTGTGGGCCTCGTTGAGCCCCTTGCAGGCCTCCTTGATGATCCGCACCGCGTCCATCTGCGGGATGATCTTCTTCTTCTTCATCAAGGAGTCGAGGCCGTCGCCGTCGACGTACTCCATCTCGATGAAGTGGACCCCGTTCTCGTCGCCGACGTTGAACACGTTGACGACGTTGGGGTGCTGGATCACCGCCGCGGCCTGCGCCTCGCGCTGGAAGCGCGCGATCAGCTGCTTGTTGCTCGAGAGGTGGGCCGGGATGACCTTGATCACCGACTGGCGCTTGAGCCGGGTGTGCTCGGCCAGGAACACGGCGCCCATACCGCCCTCGCCCAGCTTCTTCACGATCCGGCAGCCGCCGATCACCTTGCCGACCAGCGGGTGGGAGTAGGCGTCCTCCGCGTCCTTCTTCTTGCCGCCCTTCTTCTTCTTCTTGCCCTTCTTCCCGGACTTGCTCTCGGCCTCGGCCTCGGTCTGGCTGCCGACGCCGCTGCTCGAGACGCCGCTGCTGCTGCCCGAGCGCGAGCCGGTGCCCGAGCCGGCGTCGGTGTTGCCGAGCGAGGTGGAGGAGCCGGCGCCCGAGCGTGAGCCCGAGCCGAGGTCCATGAAGGTGCCGTCGTCGTCGCCGCCCCGGGTGTCGCCGCCGCGCACGCCCGAGGCGCTGCCGATCCCCGAGCTCGTCTCCTCGCCGCCGCCGACGTCCATGAAGGTCTGGCCCGAGGCGACGTTGAAGTCGGTCTGCTCGAGGAACGTCCGCTTGCGCCCGTCCGCCTTGGCCTCGACGCGGGTCGACGAGATGTTCGCGTCGCTGTCGCCGCCGAGGTCCATGAACGTCTTGGGCGCGACGTCGTCGTCGTCGTCGGCGTCTTCGTCGGCGCCGACCTCCATGAACGTCTTGGCCGAGCGGAGGTCCTCGTCCTCCTCGTCCTCGTCCGCCGCCTCGCCCATGTCCATGAAGGTCTTGGCCGCGCGGAAGTCGTCGTCCTCCTCGTCCTCGTCCTCGTCGTCGGCGCCGACGTCCATGAACGTCTTGGCCGAGCGGAGGTCCTCGTCCTCCTCGTCCTCGTCCGCCGCCTCGCCCATGTCCATGAAGGTCTTGGCGGAGCGGAAGTCGGCGTCCTCCTCGTCCTCGTCCTCGTC
>CAZMSZ010000013.1:34396-41842 GCA_964569055.1 uncultured Planctomycetota bacterium
CCATGAAGGTCTTGGCGGAGCGGAAGTCGGCGTCCTCCTCGTCCTCGTCCTCGTCCTCGTCCTCCGCCTCGCTGACGTCCATGAAGGTCTTGGCGGAGCGGAAGTCGGCGTCCTCCTCGTCCTCGTCCTCGTCCTCGTCCTCCGCCTCGCTGACGTCCATGAAGGTCTTGGCGGAGCGGAAGTCGGCGTCGTCCTCCTCTTCGTCTTCCTCCTCCTCCTCCTCGGCGTCGGAGAAGTCCATGAAGGTCTTGGCGGAGCGGAAGTCGACGTCCTCCTCGTCTTCCGCCGCGTCAGCAGGCGGCGGGACAGCGGCGGCCTGCTTGGGCTTGGCGGGCTTGACAGGCTTGGCGGCGGCCGCCGCGGCCGTGTCGGCCGCGGCGCGGCCCAGGCTGGTGGGGCTCGTCGGCGCGGGGCCCGGGTCGACGCCGCGCGAGGCGAGGTGCTCGCGCCGCAGCCGCTCGCGGAGCTCGGGCGGGATCTTGGCGAGCTCGCCCGCGTACTTCTCCATGAAGGCCGAGGGCTCGTCGCCGCGCGCCCCGCGGCCGCGCTCCTGACGCTGCTCGAGCTGCGCGATCTGCTCGGGGGTCACGTAGCCGCGCTCGAGCAGCGCCTCCTTGAGCGACTTGTCGGGGCTGTCGAGCTTGATCTGGCGGTGGCACTCGTTGAGCGCCTTGAGGCTGACCACCCCCGCCCGGAACAGGTCCCACGAGGAGGAGAACCGCCGGTTGTGCTTGTCCTGCGCCGCGAACGTGCCCTCCTTGGGCAGGGTCGCGAGCTGCATCTCGGTGATGAAGCCCTTCTCGACCGCGACCTCGACGATCGAGCGCTTCCCCTTCGACTCGCGCGCCTGCCGGTGGCACTCGTTGAGCTGCTTGAACGTGAGCAGGCCCGCCTTCACGAGGTCGAGCGAGTGGGTGAGCTTGAGCCGGCGGCGCGCCTTCTTGGCGCGGCGGCGCCCCTTGAGCTGCTCGGGCGTGACGTAGCCCTTGTCGATCAGGGCCTGATGCAGGTCGCCGCCGCCGGTCTCCTGCAGGAGCTTGTGGACCTCGTTGAGCTGGCGATAGGTGATCAACCCGGCCCGGACCAGCTCGAGGGCGTCCTTGTCCACTGCGCTTCGGCTCACCCGATCTCACCTTCCGCCGGTGATGGCGCCGGTCGTCCGGGGCGAAACGCCCCAACCCGTAAGTCGTGCACAGCCAGGCGGTGCCGCATGGTCACGCGAACCCCGTTCCCCTAGGAGAGCTCGAGCTCCTTGCCGAGGCGCTCGATCATCTCGCCCGCGCTCTCGAGCTCCTCGCGCAGCAGCTCGCGCTCGCGGCTCAGGCGCTCGATCTCCTGCTCGGCCTCGGTCAGGATCCGCGCCTTCTCCTCCTCGAGCTGCCGCACGCGCTGCGCGAGGCCGTTGCTGTCGCCGGGCGCGGCCGCGCCCTGCGCGGCTTGCGCCTCGAGCAGCGCGATCGTCTCCTCCCGCTCCTGCAGGGCGCGCTCGAGCTCGCCGAGCCGGCGCGCGGCGTCGCCGCTGTTCGCCGCCTGGCGAGACGCGGCCGTCAGCTCCTCGCGGGCGCGGGCCAGCTCGCCCTGCAGGCGCTGGGCGTCCTGCTGCGCGAGCTGCAGGGTGGCCTTGGCCTGCGCCGCCTCGCGCACCGCCTGCTCGCGCGCCAGCGACTCGCGGCGGGCGGCGGCCTGCAGCTCCTGCGCCTGGCGGAGCGCCTGCTCGCGCGCGGTCTCGGTCTCGCTCAGCCGCCGGCGCGCCTGCTCGGCCGCCTGCTCCGCCTGCTGGAGCCGCGCCTGGAGCGCCTCCACCTCGGCCGCGTCGCGCGCCGGGACGGGCGCGGTCGGGGCCGGCGTCACGGGGGGCAGCGGCGCGGGCGTCGCCGCGACGACCGGCTTGGGCTTGGCCGGCGGGGGGGTCGGCTTGGCGGGCGGCGCCGCCGCGGCGGCGCCGTCGCCCGCGGCGTGGCGCTGGTGGAGCGCCTCGGCCTCATCGCCGCTCTCGCAGATCGCGAACTCCTGCTCGAAGCCGAGCAGCTGGAGCGTGCGATGCACGGCGGCCGGGAGCGCGACCAGGACCATCAGCCCGCCGTTGCGGGCCAGGTAGTCGCGGCAGCCGATCAGCGTGTCGATGTCGTCGGTGCCGAGGGCGCGCGCGAAGTGGAGGCGCAGCGAGACGTGCACCTTGCCCGCCTGCACCACGCGGCGGAGCTGCGTGTCGAGGCGGGGCAGCTCGGCGTCCTCGACGAACAGCTCGGCGACCTCGACCGCCGGCTGCTCCTCCACCGTGTCCTGCGAGCCCCAGCCCCAGTCCTCCTCGGCGCTGCTGGTGAGGAGGTCCGCGCTGGCGCCGGTGTCGAGCGGCTCGGCGCCCAGGCTGCGCCGATAGTCGGCCACCGCCTCGTCGCGGTCGGCGTGGAGCGAGACGCCCTCGCCCTCGAGCCCCAGCATGGAGAGCTTGTGGCGCGTGCCGGGGTCCGCGTCGCAGATCCGCAGCGTGCCCGCCCAGTTCTCGAGGTAGCCCTTGGCCTGCACCAGCCCCTGGGCGGCGGGGTCGTCGACCGCGCCGGCGCGCCCGAGCGAGAGCACGATGTTGTGGAGCCCATGCGACACGAGCTGTTCGATCTTCGCGGGGACGCCCGCCATGCCGGACGCCGACGGCGTCAGCACGACCAGCTCGGAGACGCGCGAGACGAAGTGCGAGCCCTCGGCCTGGGTGAGGAAGGGCTCCTGGGTGAGCTCGGGGCTCTGGAGCGGGGCCTCGTGGACGACGAGCTCGTCTTGAGGAGCCATCATGCGCCCTCGTCGGGACCAGGCCCAGGAGCTGGCTCTGGAGCTCGTCTGGCTCCGCGGAGCGTCCGCCTCCTCATGGGATACCCCCCTCGCGCGCGCGAGTCGGTCAAGTGTAAGCCAACCCGACTCCGGCCCGCAAGTGCCGCAAGGGCGTGGTCTTGAGGGTGTGAACGGGTTGCGAGGTGCCCGGCCCTCGCTGCGCCGTGTGCGGCAACAGCCCGTAGAATCGCGCCGCGGAGGCGCGAACCCGGTGGGCGAGATCGTCAGCCTGGTGGTGGGAACGGCGGGTCACATCGACCACGGCAAGTCGTCGCTGGTGCGCCGGCTGACCGGCGTGGACCCCGACCGCCTCAAGGAGGAGCGCGAGCGCGAGCTCACGATCGACCTCGGCTTCGCGCCCTACCGCCTGCCGGACGGCCGCACGCTGGGGATCATCGACGTCCCCGGCCACGAGCGGTTCGTGAAGAACATGGTGGCGGGCGCCACGGGGACCGACCTGGTGCTGCTGGTGGTGGCCGCCGACGACGGGGTCATGCCGCAGACGCGCGAGCACCTCGAGATCCTGACCCTGCTCGGGCTGCGCCATGGTTTGATCGTGCTGACCAAGATCGACGCGCCCGGGGTCGACGACGACATGCTGGGCGTGATCGAGCTCGAGCTCGAGGAGCTGCTGGCGGGGACGTTCGTGGCGGGCGCCCCCGTGGTGCGGGTCTCGTCGGTCACGGGCGAGGGGTTCGATGCGCTGGAGCGCGAGCTGATCGCGCTGGTCGCGCGGGTGGCGCCCGAGCTGGAGCGGCGCGCCGAGGGCGCGTTCCGGCTGCCGATCCAGCGGGTGTTCTCGGCGCGCGGCTTCGGGACCGTGGTGACGGGCGTCCCGCTGGGCGGCGCGCTGGAGCTGGGCGAGCCGCTCGAGGTGATCACCGCGGCGGGCGCGCTGCGCGGGCGAGTGCGTGGGCTGCAGGCCTACGGGCAGACGGTGACGCGGATCCAGGGCGGCCACTCCTCGGCGATCAACGTGGCGGACGTGAGCCACAAGGGCGTGCGGCGCGGCGACACGGCGGCGACCCCGGGGGTGTTCCAGGCGGCGACCCTGTTCGAGGTCCGGCTGACGCACCTCCCTTCGCAGCTGCGCCCGCTCCGTCAGCGCGAGACGGTCAGGTTCCACGTCGGGACCAGCGAGGTGCTCGGCGAGCTGGTGCTGCTCGACGCCAAGGCGCTCGCCCCCGGCGAGAGCGGCCTGGCGCAGGTCCGCCTGCGCGAGCCCCTGGTGGCGGCGCCCGGCGATCGGTTCGTGGTGCGGCGCCACTCGCCCATGGAGACGATCGGCGGAGGGGCGCTGCTGGGGGCCTCGCGGTGGCGTTTGAAACCGTTCAAGGGTTTCGTTCTGGACCGTTTGAGCGCCGAGGAGGAGGCGCTCGGCGACGCGGCGCGGCGGCTGATCCTGGCGCTCGACCAGGGCGACGCCCCGCAGCGGAGCGCGCAGCTGGTGCAGGCGCTCGCCCGCCCCAAGGACGAGGTGGAGGCGCTGCTCGGCGGGCTGGCCGAGCGGGGCGAGGTGGTCGACGTCTCGGGCGGGAAGGGTCAGCCGGCCTACCTGAGCGCGGCCGGGCTGGCGCGGGCGGAGGAGCGGGCGGTGGCGGCGCTGGCCGAGTTCCACGCCGAGCACCCGCTGCGCGACGGGCTGGCGCGGCTCGAGCTGCGGGCGCGGTCCAAGCTGCCCGACGGGACGCTGCAGCGAGCGGTGGCCGAGCTGAGCGCGGCCGGGCGCGTGCGCGAGAACGCGGCGGGCTTCGCGCTGGCCGAGCACGCGCCGGCGCTGGGCGAGGCGGAGGAGGCGCTGGTCACCGCCGTGCTGGCGCTGTTCCAAGCAGGCGCGTTCACGCCGCCCACGCCGGCGCAGGCGCTGGAGCAGGTGGCGCGCCCGGAGGTGAGCGCGCGCGACGCGCAGGACCTGGTGGCCAACCTGCTCGATCGCGGCGAGCTGGTGGCCGTCGGCGAGGACGTGGTGTTCCACCGCGAGCGCTACGAGGAGGCGAGGAGTCGGGTGATCGCGACGATCCAGGGCCAGGGGCCGCTGGCGGCGGCGGCGTTCAAGGACGCGCTCGGCTCGAGCCGGCGCTACGTGATCCCGCTGCTGGAGCACTTCGACGAGGTCGGGCTGACCCGGCGCGAGGGCGACGTGCGCGTGCTGCGGCAGGAGGGCTGAGCCGTGTCCTCGCGCCTGCTGGTCGCGCTGTCCGGCGCGTTCTCGGTGTTCGTGGCCGCGGCGACCCTGGGGGTCGTGCTGTTCGGCCCTCCGCGGCGGCAGGGACCCGCCTCGTCGCCCGCGGGCGCCCCCGTCGAGGCGCTCACGAGCGAGGAGCCCGAGGTCCGCTTCCCGCTCCCCGAGTTCCGCTTCACCGAGGCCTCGGGCCAGCCGTTCGGCCGCGAGGACCTGCTGGGGAAGGTGTGGGTGGTGGACTTCGTGTTCACCACCTGCCAGGGGATCTGCCCGCGCCTGAGCGAGGGGCTGGCGCGGCTGCAGGCCACCCTCGCGACCCGCCCCGGCGGCGAGCGGGTCGGGCTGCTCAGCTTCAGCGTCGACCCCGAGCACGACACCCCGGCCGCCCTGACCGCCTACGCCGCGCGCTACGGCGCCGACCGCGCGCGCTGGAAGCTGGTGACCGGCGAGCGCGCGGCGATCTGGGGCCTGATCCGCGAGGGGTTCAAGCTGCCGGTCGGGGACGACGGCCCGCCCGCCCCCGGCATGCCGGTGTTCCATAGCGGCAAGCTGGCGCTGATCGACGCCCAGGGCGCCGTGCGCGGCTACTTCGACGGCCTGGCCGAGGACGCCGCCGCGGAGGAGGCGCGGATCCTGGCGGCGGTCGACGCGCTCCTCGCCGAGTAGGGCGCGGCGGTCGGTCGCGTCGATCCCCGATCGTTGCGTTCGTTCGTCCCGCCGCCGCGCGAGACGGGTGGGCAACTCCTGCTCACCGACTCCGGCGACGAGACGATCGCTCTGCCGCAACCTCCCAGCCCCGCTGGGGCGGTCGGAGGCACACGCCCTGCAATGAGGCCCCCGCGAGGGAAGGAAGGGAGGACTCATGACGGTGGGCAAGGCGGAGGTGATCGAGCGGGCGCGGCTGCTGGAGGCCGCGGTCGGGGCGGGGCGGCTCGAGCCGGGGCGGGTGGAGCTCGCGGCGCACCTCGGCGATCCGGCCGCGGCGCTGGTGGCCTTGCCGAGCGATCGCCGGCTCGGACCGCTGGGGGGGAGCGGCCCGGCGGACCCGCAGGCCGCGCGCGCCAGCCTGGAGGCCTGGGTGCGTCACCTCGCCCGCTGGGGGAAGGAGGCGTGGGTCCGCGCCGCGCTCGCCGCGGCCCGCGGCGCGCTCGCCGACTGGGAGCGGCGCGAGCCCTACGCGCTCGCCCCCCGCCGCGCCTTCCTGGCCGGGCAGCGCTGGCTGCTGGCCCCCTGCGCGCTGACGCTCCTGGCCGCCGAGCGCGCGGCGAGCGGCTGCGGCCTGGTCCGCGACGACTTCGCGGCCCACGCCGTCGAGCAGGCCGCCTGGGCGGCGGCGCGCCCTGGCGCCCACAGCCTGAGCTGCGCGATCCAGGCCGCCCTCAGCGCCGCGTGGGTAGCCGGCCACCCCCGCCTGGTCCGCCGCGCGGTCCGCGCCGAGCTGCTCCCCTGGGCCCTGACCCCGGGCGGGTCGTCGCGCCCTGCTGCTTCCCCCGCGGCGTGAGCGAGGCGGAGTGGCGACGCCGAACACCCCGCACCACGCGCTGTTCAAGGCCGTGTTCTCCGAGCCCTGCACCGCCGCCGCGCAGTTCCGCGCGCTCCTGCCGAGCGCGCTGGTGGCGGCGCTCGACCTCGCCGTGCTCGAGAACGTGATTCCCTCCCGCGGTCACCACCGAGACCGAGACAGGGCTCGCCAAGGCCGACCTGGCCCAGCTCGAACGGTGGACCCGCCGGATGCTCACGCCGCGACCGTCGCCGACGTGTTCGCCGAGTGAGCTGTCAGTCCCCGTCCGTGTCGTCTCCCCCCTCGCCCGAAGCCGGCTGTTCGGCGGCCGCTGGAGGCGCGAGCGAGCGCGCGTAGAGCTCGCGCAGCGCCTGCACCCGGGTCGCGACGAGCGGGCTGTCCGGCGCTTCGGCCGCGAACGCGGCCAGGACCTGCGCCAGCTCCCGCTGCCCTTCGGCGTGACGGCCGAGCCGCAGGAGCAGCTCGCCCCGCAGCCCCCGCGCGAGCAGGTGGGAGGGGTCGAGTCGGAGCGCCTGCTCGACGTCAGCCAGCGCGCGCTCCGGATCTCCGGCAGGCCGCGCGTGCGCGTAGGCGCGGTTGAGCCACACCTCCGGCCGCTCTGGCGCGAGCCGCACCGCCTCCCACGCGTCCCACGTGCAGCCGAGCCCGTCCCCGAGGTGCCGCCGAGCGACGCCGCGGAGGTGCCAGGCCAGAGCGGAATCGGGGTCGGCGGCGACGACGAACGTGGCGGCACGGAAGGCGTCGAGCAGCGGCTTCGCCAATTCCTTCACCGCTCGTCCCTGCGGCGTCGCCGCCAGCTCTTCGACGGGGCCGAGCGCCTTCCACGCGGCGGCGAGGCGCGCGTCGCTTTGCCCAGGCGGGAGAATCGGGCGGGTCCGCCGCTCGTCGTCCGGCTCGAGGACGACGCGGAACCCGACGA
>CAZMSZ010000014.1:0-16477 GCA_964569055.1 uncultured Planctomycetota bacterium
CGAACGTGATCGCGCTCACCCCGCCCAGCGGCGGCCTCCCCGCCCGCCTGACGGTCCGCGCCCCCCTCGAACTGCCCGCGGGACACCACCCGGTGGTCGTCACCCGGACGGACGGGCCGAGCAGCGAGCCGGTGGTGCACCCGTTCGGCGACCTCCCCACGGCGGAGCTGGCGCTCGAGGCCGGGGCCGAGTTCCGCACGCACGCCCCGGTCCTGGGCACCGCCTCGGACCCCACCGACCTCGTGCGCTACGAGCTGGCGTACGCGCCGCTCGAGGCCGCGGACGACCCGGACGCGTACGTGCCCTTCCAGCAGGGCGTCAATGGAGTCGTGGGCGGCGAGCTCGGCGTGCTCGACCCGACGGGGCTGATCAACGGCTACTACGCGCTCCGGCTCCGCGTGGTGGACGCGCTCGGGCTCGAGGCGGTGGACGACGCCGTCGTCTCCGTCCAGGGGAACTTCAAGCTGGGGGTGTTCACGCTCTCGTTCCTCGACCTCGAGCTCCCGGCTTCGGGAATCGCGATCCGCGTCCTCCGTGAGTACGACAGCCGGGACAAGGAGAGCCATGACTTCGGCTACGGCTGGCGCCTCAACCTCGCGACGCTCGACCTCGAGGAGAACCTGCTCTCGCACGACGTCACGGTGCACAACCCGGCGCACGCCAAGGGCCGCGTCGAGTACCGCTTCGACCCCGAGCCCGCCGACTTCCTCAATGTCCGGCACTTCGCCCGGTTCACCACGGTCGACCGGCGCGAACGCAGCACGCTCGACTTCGTGCCGCCCGAGGGAGTGCCGCGGGACGCGTTCATTCGTCGCGACGGGGTGGGGAATTGGTTCTGGGAGGCGTTTGGCCTCCCCTTCGACCCCGAGCTCTACACGATCCACCAGCTCGACGGGACGGTGCTCGAGGTCCACGACGAGGAGGACTTGAAGCGGGTCGTCAAGCCCACCGGCGTGACGCTCACGATCACTCGGGACGGGATCATTCACAGCGCCGGGCGCAGCGTGAAGTTCGTTCGCGACTCCCTCGACCGGATCACGCAGGTGACCGACCCGAACGGAAGCGCCCAACGCTACGAGTACGACGAGCGCGGAGACCTCGTCGCCCACGTCGACGGTGAAGGGTTTCGCACGACCTTCACCTACCTCGACGCGCACTACCTCGACGAATGGCTCGACCCGCGCGGGGTCCGGTGCACCAAGAACGAGTACGACGAGCTCGGCCGGCTGATCGCCACCGTCGACGCCCAAGGGAATCGGCTCGTGTTCGAGCACGACACGGAGGGGCGGCGGGAGGTGACCTACGATCGGCTCGGGCGCCCGACGGTGACCGAGTACGACGAGCTGGGGCGCGTCACTCGGATCACCGGCCCGGACGGCTTCTTCGAGCAGTTCGAGCTCGACGCGCTCGGGCGAATCGTCGAGCGCCGCGACCGCAACGGCCAGGTGTGGTCGTTCACTTACGACGCGCTCGGGAATCAATCGAGCCAGACCGACCCCGAAGGCAACGAGATCTCCTACACGTACGACGCTCGCGGCAACCTGACGTCCGTGACCGACGCCGACGGCGGCGTGTGGCAGGCCAAGTACGACTCGGCCAACCGGCTGCTCGAGGTGATCGACCCCGCCGGCGGCGTGACCACCCGCACCTACGACGCGGACGGCAACCTGCTCTCGCAACGCGACCCCAACGGGGACACGACCACGCTCACCTATGACGACGACGGCGACCTCGCCTCGAAGCTCGACCCGGCCGGGAAGAGGACCCTCTACGAGCACGACGGCAACGGGCGCCTCACGCAGCGCACGGAGATCATCGCGGTGTCGGGTCAGCCCGCCGTGCGTGCGACCACGAGCTACGAGTACGACGCCAACGGCCAGCGCGTGCGCACGACCTACCCGGACGGGAGCTTCGTCGCCAAGCGCTACGCCTTCAACGGCCGCGTGGCGCACCGGTCCGACTCGCAGGGTCGCTCCCTGACGCTCTCGTACGACCAGCTCGGCAACCTCGTGGAGCGGATCGGCCAGGACGGGTCGGTGGAGCGACGCGAGTACGACGCCAACAACAACCTGATCGCGGTCGTGGACGCGAGCGGCCGACGCGAGGCGGAGGTCGACGAGCGCGGGCAGGTGACGCGCCTGAGGCTCGCGGACGGGTCCACGCTCCACAACGAGTACGACCCGGTCGGGAACTTGGTCGCCCACGTCGACGCCGACGGCGGGCGCTGGGAGTACGAGTACGACGGGGCAGGGCGTTGCGTGCTCGAGCGCGACCCGACCGGCGCCGTCGAGCGCAAGACGTACAACGGCAAGGGAGACGTGACGTCGGTCGAGGACGCCGACGGACACGTCACCCGGTTCGAGTACGACCCCTGCGGGCGGCTGATCAAGACCGTGTTCCCCGACGGCTCGACCGAGGTCGTCGAGCGCGACGCCGCGGGCCGCGTGCTCCGCAAGACGGACGGGCACGGGAGGGTGACCGAGTTCGCGTATGGGGCGTTCGACGACCAGCAGGAGGTGACGCTCGGCGCCGGCTTCACCCGCTACACGTACGACAGCCGCGGGAGCGTGCTCACTCAGACCGACCTCGGAGGACGGACGACCTCCTACGGCTACGACCCCCTGACCGGCAAGCGCACCAGCAAGACCCTCCCGCTGGGTCAGACCGCGACCTACAGCTACGAGGACGGGGTCCTGAGCGCGACGACCGACTTCAACGGGAACCGGACCGAGCTCCGCTACGACGGTCACGGCAACCGTGTGTTCTCGATCTTCGCGGACGGGACGGGTGAGCGGATCACGTACGACGCACGAGGCGAGCACGTCACGGCCGTCGCCAACCGCCACGGCGAGACCCGCTATCGCTACGACCCGGCTGGCCGGCTCGTGGAGCGGCTCGAGCCGACCCGAGCACACGTCCGCTACGAGCACGACGCGCGCGGCAACGTCACGCGGATCAGCACTCCTGCTGGGAGCTACGCCTACGGGCACGACGGCGTGGGCAGGGTGACGTCGATCACGGACGTCCAGGGCGGGGTCACGACGATCGCCTACACCGCGGCCGGGCGTCTGTCGGAGGTTCGGCGCCCAAACGGGGTGACCACGAAGTACACGTTCGACCCGGTCGGGCGGCTCACTCGGCTCGTCCACGAGGGACCGTCGGGCGTGGTCGCCGGCTACACCTACGAGTACCACCCCAGCGGGAACCGGTCGCGCGCGATCGAAGACTCGGGCCGGGTCGTCGCGTACGAGTACGACGAGTCGGCCCGCCTCACACGCGAGACGATCACCGAGGGCGGGCAGACCACGACGATCGCGTACACCTACGATCGAGTCGGCAACCGCCTGACCAAGTCCACCGAGCGGCCCGACGGTTCGACGGAGTCCGTCACGTACGCCTACGACGCGAACGATCGCCTGCTCGAGGAGACGGTGACCGACTCGGCCGTGGGCACTCACACGATCAGCTACGCGTACGACGCCAACGGGAACACGCTCTCGCGTACGGCGCCCGGCGAGGTCACGACGTATGGCTACGACCCGAGGAACCGGCTCGTCTCGGTGCGCGTGGAGCGGGGTGGCGCGGTCGCCGACGAGCTCGCCTACCGCTACGACCACCTGGGCAACCTGGTCCAGACGGTCCGCAACGGGCAGGTGATCAATCACCTGGTGGACACCAACCGGCCCTGGGCGCAGATCCTGCTCGACACCGACGCCGAGGGGAACGTGCTGGCCACGTTCGCCTACGACCGTCGCTTCCCCCTCAGTCGCACAGGCCCAGACGGGGTGACGGAGTACCTCCTCGCCGACGGTCAGCTCTCGGTCCGGACGCTCACCGACGCGGCGGGCCAGGTCTGCGGGACCTACACCTACGACGCGTTCGGCGCGCCCACGGCCTCCTCGGGGTCGAGCGCCAACGAGCTGCGCTACGGCTCGGAGCGGTTCGAGCCGGCGACTGGCCTCTACTACCTCCGCAGCCGTTGGCTCGATCCCCGGACGGGCCGGTTCCTCACGCGCGACACCTTCGAGGGCTTCTACGAGGAGCCGATCTCGCTGCACCCCTACGTCTACGTGCAGCAGAACCCGGTCAACCGGCTCGACCCGCCCGGGACGTTCGGCTGGTGCCTCATGGAGGTCGTCGCGGTCGACATTCCCATGATGATGCTCGAGTTCATGCTGGCCTACTACGAGCTCAAGGCCGAGCTCGCCGAGCTCGCCCGCCGCAAGAACCTCCAGGGCATTCTCGATCAGCTCAACATGTTCTTGCCCGACGCCCTCGACGTCATCGGGAGCGATCAGGACTTCCTGCTGGCCCAGGGACTCCTCGTCCGTGCGACCCGAGACGCGGCACGGCGGAGCGGCTCGTCCGACGACCCGGACGCGCCCCGGCTCCCGCTGGCGGCCAAGACGTACTTGTTCGGAGCGAAGGTCTACGGCCGGGCCGGCTCGCAGCTCGACCTCGCCGCGGCCCCGAAGGGGACCACGGCCTCAGGCAGCGCACCCTCGGAGCGCCTCGAGCACGACAAGGAACTCTACGGGGACAAGGCGGTCGGCGCCCAGCCGGGGCGCGTCGTGGCCCTCTCCGCCTACCAGGAGCTCAGGAGCTGGCTCGAGGACCTCGAGCAGGGCAAGCAGATAAAGGACCTCCACTTCTTCGAGTACCAGCTCGACGCGGCGGGCAACCAAGTCGGCTGGAACCGTCCGCCGATCGCCTGGACCGTGGCGAGCACCGGCGTGCGCTGGAACGTCTGCTTCACCGAGGCGAGCTCCCCCAGCAGCTCGCAGGTCGACCGGATCGCGCGGAACGATCCCCACGCGACGGCCCTCGAGCTGCGCTCGGACGCCGAGTGGGAGGAGATCATGGACGCGATCCGCTGGAACGGGGACATGGGCCCGCCAGCGCCGTCCATTCTCTCGCTCGCCGCGGACGACCTAGGCTCGCTCGCGACGCGGAAGGAGGCGATCCCGTTCCGCAACAAGCGCCTGCCGCTCCCGACCAACCAGGTGCTCGAGGGCTCGGGGGTGATCGCCAGCAACGGCGAGTTCTACCTGTCCCGGACCGACCTCAAGGTCCAGGGACGCGGGCTGAGCTGGCAGTTCTCGCGCACCTACCGCAGCGGGGTCGTCTACCCCGACGATCCAGAGAACGACCTCGTCACCGACTTCCACCTCGGCCACGGCTGGTCCACCAACTACGACACCCGGCTGGCGAACAACGGGAGCGGCTCCCTCGTGAGCCTCGACGGCGAGGCGGGCCGCTACGGTGACCTGTTCCAGCTCCTCCTCGATCGGATCCTCGGGATCGGCGAGGGCGCGAAGCTGGACCAGCCGCAGGCGCAGTACGCGCCCCCGCCAGGGGTGTTCGACTCGGTCACCCAAACCCTCATCGCCGTGCTACGGCTTCCACGAGGGGCGACGGAGCCGGTCATCGAGGTCGAGCGCGGCTACATTCAGCGCGCGGCCAACGGGGAGATCCACGTCTACAACGCCGACGGATGGTTGATCCGGCTCGAGGACCGCCACGGCAACGAGATCCAGCTCGTCCGTGACGTCGACAACCTGCTGCGGCTCGCGATCGACGACCTCGGCCGCCGCTACCGCTACGAGTACACCGCGTTCGATCACCACCAACTCCTCACCGCGGTCGTCGACGAGACCGGGGACCGCGCGATCACCTTCGAGTACGACCCCGAGACGTACGACCTCGTGAAGGTCACGTCCCCCGGCGGTCGCGTGGAGCGCTACAGCTACTCCAAGGGCCACGCCAATCCAGCGCTCAACCACAACATGACGGAGGTGTATCTCCCCGACCAAGGGCTCGAGGACCCAGGCGTCCCTGCGATCGTGAATGCCTACCAGGAGACCGACCCCGCCAGCTACGACTTCGACTCCGTCGTGTCGCAGCGCCATGGCGGCACCAGCCAGCGCACCGGGCTCGACGGGACGGTGCGCACGGTCGCCTCTGGGGGGACCTACACCTTCACCTACGAGGAGACCGACCTGTTCAGCTTGGTCGAGGACCCCGACGCGCGCGCGTCCACCACGACCGTGCTCGACCCGCGCGGCTACACGCGCGCGTACGTGTTCAACAAGGGTGGGAACCCGCTGCAGGTCGAGGACGAGGCCGACCTGATCACGACCCATCGCTACAACGAGGACGGCCTGCGCATCTACACGAGGACTCCCGGCGGGCAGGAGGAGTTCCTGGGTTACGACGGCACCGCCGCCATCCGCGCGCAGCGCAGCAACCTGATCGCCATGGTCGTGTGGCCGGCGCCACCCGACCCCGAGGCGCCCTCGGGGGACGAGCCCGCTCCCGTCCTGACGGAGTTCGACTACGACCCGTTCTTCAATCAGCTCCGGCGGACGAGCGAGAGCCCCGCCTTCGAGCGACTCACGGCCAAGCCCGATCTCGCGGAGGATCCGCACCGCTGGTTCACGCCGGACCCCGAGCGCTACCAGCACTTCACGAGCGTCAAGACGTTCGACTACCAGGAAGGGCCGGTGCCGCTGCTGCCGAGGCAGCTGATCTTCAAGCTCGGCTACGAGCGCGACGCGATCCTGGCCGTGCGCGAGCAGTACGCCGAGCGTTGGCAGGTCACCTTCGAGCACGGCGACCTCAACGCCGACGGGCGGGTCGGGCCCCATGACCTGAGCGATTGGGGCGGGCGCGGCTTCTCGGGCGACCCAGTGCACGTGCTCAAACGGGTGGTGCGACGCGGAGGCGAGGAGCCCCAGGAGATCGCCACCCGCTATCAATACAACGACGACGGTCAGGTCGCGCGAGAGATCGACGCCGAGGGGAACGTCACCAGCTACGCCTACTACCCCGGCGGTGAGTACGAGCCCGGCAGCGGAGCCCAGCCCGGTTACGTGCGCGAGATCGTCGTTGACGACTTCCCGGTCGGGTCCGGGCCAGTCCGCACCAGCGCCACCGCCCCGGTCCGGGCCACGACGAGGTTCGAGTACGACGCGTTCGGGAACGTGCGTCGGCGGCTCGATCCGCGCGGGGTCGTCTACACGAGCGTCTACGACCCCGACAACTTGCTCGTCGAGGGCAGGCGCGCCCTGGGAGCCGACGCCCTCGGCTACGTGACCAAGGTCACCAACGGCCCCAACCGCAAACCGACTCGGGTCGAGATCGAGGATCGGGGCGCGATCGACTCGGTTCCCGGGCGCAAGTTCGTGAAGGGCTATGTGTACGGGCTCCTCGACGAGGTGCTCGAGGAGGGCGCGCTCCTGGGGAGCCGCTGGTTGGTGACGCGGCACGAGTACGACGCAGGGACGCTCCGCACCGCGAGCGTGACGCCGCTTGGGAACCGCGTCGAGTGGACCTACGACGGGCGGAAGCTGAGGACGGCCGAGACCCGAGGCGCAGGCTCGCCCGAGGCCTCCACCACCGCCTGGACCTATGACGCCAACAAGAACGAGCAGACGGTGGTGCTCCCCGACGACGACGTCGTGCGCTACGAGTACGACGGTCTCAACCGACGGGTGGCGACGATACGTCCCGACGGGTCGGTCGAGCGCCTGGAGCTGGACGCGCTCGGGAAGGTCCTCCGCCAGCAGGTCTACGGGTTCGTGGGCGGGCCGACGCCCTCGGGCAACGACCAGAGCCGAAACGTGCTCCTCGCCGAGACTCGGTTCGACCTCGACGACATGCATCGAGTGACCGCGGTTCGCCAGCTGCTGTTCCGGGCTGGGACGATCGCGCCGCCCGAGGAGATCGTGACCCGGACCGAGTACGACCGGCTCGGACGGATCGTCGCCCAGGTCGAGCCCGACGGCGAGCGCCGGGAGGTCGACTACGACGGCCTCGGCCGCGCGGTCGTCGTGCGCCATGCCCTCGGAAACCGTGAGGAGCTCGAGTACGACCCGAACGGCAACCTCCTCACCCGGCGCGAGGTCGAGAGCGCGACCGTGCCGGAGATCGCCACGGCGACGTTCACGACCACGTTCACGTACGACGCGCTCAACCGCCTCACGTCTACGCGCGACGACGCCGGGCAGGTCACGACCGTCGCGTACGACTCGCGCGACAAGCCGGTGCGGGTGGTCGACGCCGAGGGGAACGTCCGCACGTACCGCTACGACATGGTCGGGCGCAAGACGCTCGAAGAGTGCGAGCTCCGGGTCGGCGGAACCGGCGCGGGCGCGCTCGACACGGCGAACCCCCACAACCCCGACGGGCGGATCACGCTGGCGTATGGCTGGGACGACGACTCCCGCCTGATCTCGATCACCGACGACAACGGAAACGCGACCCGCCGCGAGTACGACGCGCTCGGCCGCCGGACGGCCGAGGTCCTGGCCGACGGCGCACGGACCACGTTCACTTACAACGACGACGACACGGTGACGAGGGTCGTCGACGCCAACGGGACCGTCTCGACCCGCCGATACGACGTCAGGGACCGGCTCGTCGAGACGACCGTGGCCCGGGCCGAGGGTGTGATCGGGACCACCCATGAGGCGTACGAGTACGACGGGCTCGGCCGGGTGACTCGCTGCACCGACGACGGGGGTGGGAGCGCGTCCACCACGACGGTTTACACATACGACTCGCTCGGACGCGTGCTCGAGGAGCGCCAGGGCGGCGCCTCGATCGCCTACACCTGGACGCAGGACTCCAAGCGCGACACGGTCACCTATCCCGGCGGGCGGACGCTCCACTACGCCTACGACGAGGTGGACCACCCGGTCGAGGTGTCCGACGCACGTGGCGTGATCGCCCGGAGCGAGTTCGCCGGCCCCGGGCTTCGGCTGCTGCGGCGCACCCACCGCAACGGCACGGTGCTCGACTTCGAGCAAGGCTACGACGCCGTGCGCCGGATCGTGCGGCTGAGGCACCGGACCGGCCCGGGCGAGCAGGCGTTCGTCGACCGGGAGTACGGCTACAACCGCGTCGGCTACCGCACGTTCGAGCGCCGGCACGACGACCACGAGCTCACGGACCGCTACACCTACGACTCAATGTACCGGCTCGCGTCCACGGCGCTCGACCAGGCGAGCGACCCCGAGCAGCCGCCTGCGGGCGCGACGCGTCGGGAGACCGCGCAGCTCGACTACGTGCTGGACGGCGTGGGCAACCGCCGGAGCGTGGCCGTCACGGACGCGGACGGCTCGCAGACCACCGAAAGCTACTCGGTCAACGAGCGCAACCAGTACACAGCCCGGGGTGGCGCGGCGCGGCGCCATGACGCCAACGGGAACCTGATCGAGGACGAGCGGTTCGTCTACCGCTACGACTACCGCAACCGCCTGGCGGCGGTTGCCCGGCGCAACGGCGAGCAGCTCGAGCCGGTCGTGGAATACGGCTACGACTGCAAGAACCGGCGCGTGCGCAAGGTGGCGTACTCGAGCGTGGCCGAGGTCGGCACGACCACGGTGACCTGGGTCGGGCACGAGACCCGCTACTGCTATGACGGGTGGCGCCTGTGTGAGGAGCGCGACGAGCAGGGCCAGACGCTCGTCACCTACGTGCACGACGCCCGGTTCCTCGACGAGGTGTGCCAGATCGAGCGCACCGCGGCCCACCCCCTCGGCGCGGGCGAGCTGTACGTCCACCAGGACGCGCGCTTCAACGTGGTGGCCCTGACCGACGCTTCGGGCGCGGTCGTGGAGCGTCGGTTCTACGACGACTTCGGCAACGCCTTCGACGCGGCGAAGGAGCCGGCGACCGAGAGCGCGGTCGGGAACCCGTTCGGCTTCCAGGGCGCGCGGCTCGACTCCGAGACGGGCCTGTACGACTTCCGCAACCGGGTGTACGACCCAGCGACGGGTCGGTTCCTCCAGGTCGATCCGGCCTGGGACCCCGGGAACGTGGGCAACGCCTACACGTTCGCCTGGAACAACCCGACCTCCCTCTCCGACCCCGAGGGGACGCTGGTCGCCGCCTTGGCGATGCGGACCTCCCTGCGCATGGGTAATCGGGCCCTGCTGAGGTCCGCCAAGCACGGGGCCATGTTCGGGCTCCGCAGGGTCCGCGAGACGCTCGTGGCTAGGGCGGGGAACCTCGCCGTCAACATGCTCTTCGAGTTCCTCGAGCCCTGGCTGGACGAGCTGCTGAGCGACGCTGTCGACAACGGGCAGCTGGGCTTGGTCTACGGCGGCAACACCGGCACCGAGGCCCCACTGGGCGGGCTCGACGCCCACGAGGTGGTGGGCGAGTCGTTCGACAACTGCTTCCTCGCCGGAACCCTCGTCGACACAACGACCCGCGGACGCGTCCGGGTCGAAGAGGTGCAGGAAGGCGACCACATCGCGCCGCCGCCCGGGCACGAGGGCTGCACCAACCCGCGCTGCGGGCGGGTGGAGCAGTTGTTCCGCAACACCACCAGTGAGGTCGTGACCATCACCGCCGTCACCCGGCCGCGGGCGCGCGAGCGCAGGTCGGGCGGGGCAGGCGGCGGCGGCGAGGAGGGCGCCAGCGAAGACGGCGAACCTCCGTCAGCCAGCCTGAGCCAGACGATCCGCTGCACGCCCGGCCACCCCTTCTTCGTCGAGGGGCGCGGGTGGGTGTTCGCGGGCGACCTGCTGGTCGGCGACGTGTTCGAGGCCCGCGGCGAGCGGGTCGAGGTCGGGGCGGTCGAGACCCGGGCCGAGCAGGCGCAGACCTTCAACTTCGAGGTGGCCTGCCACCACACCTACTTCGTCGCCGGGTCGCAAACCCAGCCAGGGGTGCTGGTTCACAACGTCAGCCTGCGGGGTCTGATCGGGCGAGGCTCCCGACTCATGCGGGACGTGCGCCGCGGAGCTGGAGCCGCGTTCAAGGCGGGAGGCAAGACACTTGGGAGCTTCTTCCGGCGGGCCGGCAAGCGGACAGAGGACCTGGGCGATGCTGTTCTTGGGCAGTTCAAGGGGCGCGGCCTCACCTCCCAGGAGGGCTACGCCACCGCAGGCGGCAGCATCATCGACCGGTTCCTGAGCCGGGGTCCACGCAGTGCTCTCTTGGAGATCAAGTACTCGATTCCGGGCAGCGGAGGGGGGTTCGACAGGCTTGCCAAGCAGATACGGCACATGGTGGGAGAGGGTCAGCATGCTGTAGTCTGGAGCCTGAGAAGGGCCGACCCCGGGGCTCTTCGGCGCCTGCAACGGGAACTGGGCGAAGACGTCTTCAACAGGGTCCAGTTCGTGGAGGGTGTGCGTGGGCTACACAACTGGACCAAGTTCTACTTCGGGCGCGGGCCCTTCTGAGGTTTGGTAGTGCAGGCACAGGTCGTGAGAGAGGTGCTCGAGGCGTTCTCCGGCGAGCTTGCTGACCGCTATCCTGGGTTCTCTCCCGTGGGACCCACGGCCGCGGGATCGCCTGTCTGGGCCGCATCGATTCCCGGTTTCAGTTGTTTTCTGGTCTTCCAGCCCAATCAGAAGCGCTCGGGATTCACCCTTGAGGTCGCGTGGAGCCTCTCGGGCGAGTACCCGAATCGGGGAGGGCAGTACACCCCGTACTTGAACGGGGACTCGCGCCTGAACATCCCTCCTGCGACGCCTGTCGACGGGGGCCTTCGGGGGAGGCTGAACGGCCTCATCACCCTTGAGGACGACCTCTGGTGGAACCTGGCTTCTGGGAAGCTCGAGCCATTTCAGCGGATCCCCTCCGACGGTGCGAAGAAGCCTACTAAGGCCAATGTCTCCGCATGCGTGGCCGACGCCAGCGAGAAGGTAGGCACTCTAGCGCTAGAGTACTTCGATCGTTGCTGCCGAGACTACTGTGGCACACAGCAGGCGATCCAGCTGGCTGCCGCCATTCGTGCAGCGACCCCGGAGGAAGTGCAGGATCGGGAAACACCCGCGAAGAAGGCAAAGGGCACGAGGGCCAAGTCCACCACGCCCAAGGACTCCGGCACCAAGGGCAGCCCCATGAAGAGGGCGACCGGAGGAGGCAAGCGCTCGACGAAGAGGAGGGCCTCAGACTCGCGTTCGCGGCGCGGCTGAGCTCAGCGGCTGCAGAGTCAGAAGTCGACCGCGAGATGCCACCGTGCACCGACGTGCTCCGCTAGGTCGAGCACCCGCTCGACTTCGCGCAGATCAGCGAGGACGTCGCCCATGCGTGACGACTTCGCAACCTCCTTCACCATTGCACGAACAACGCGCAGACCCTCCTCCGGCGAGTACCAGCTCTCCGGAGGAAGCTCGTCGGCAATCTCGTCCTCCACCAGGTCCGCGATCTCCGCCGGACTTGCGCTGATGAAGTCGCCTAGATCCCTCACACCCAGCTTGGCCGCCAACCGTGAGATTGCGGGGGCGCTTCGGGCCAACGCCTTGCCGTTTAGGAACGGATCCAGGTTGGGCACTTCTCGGTCAAGCACGACGTACCAGGCGAGGCTCATCCGGTTCCTTCTCGTTCTTCGGCTGCCTACTCCAGCGACCGGTCTTCCTCGTCATCGCGCCGCCACTCGCGTGCGTGTGCCACGCTCGTCTCAACCTCGTACCGTGCCCACTCCCTGATGGGCTTCAGCGGATGCGAGAGGAAGGACCGTGCCATCTGCGCCTGCAACTCGTGCTCCGCTGCGATGTCACCCGAGTAGATCTGAAGGCGATGCCCTCCCAGACAGAACTCCCTGAGAGTACGCTCGTCGGAGCCGAACTGCGCCAGGACCAACTCGGTGATTGCTGGAACGGTCGGGTTGCCCGCTGCGTCATGCCCGGGGAGCGGGAGAGCGCCCGCGATCCCCCGCGCCCCCGCCACTCCAGCGCTGCCGAGCCAGAGTGCTACAGACTCGACGTCCAACGCGGCAACCAGCTCGCGGGCGTCCTCACCCCAGAGAGCGCGGTAGCCTTGCGCATCGCTGAGCAGTACGCGTCCGATCTGTTGCACCACTAGACCAGGGTGCGTCCTGTTCAGCGCCACCAACACCGCAGCCCCGGCGCTACGCTCGTGCAGGTGATCTGCCACGAGGATGTCCGCAGCCAGGGCCGCCGCGCGGTCCGGCTCCTCTTCAGCAAGCGCCTTGAGCAGTTGCTCCAGGTGGTAGGAGTCGTTGTGGCGGCGCAACTCCCCCGGCTGCTCGAGGAATCTCCAGATCACTTCTCGGAGACCTGCATCCGCGAGCGGATCGGCCAGCTCTCCATCCCTTGGTCGAATTCGGAATCCGAGAATCTCTAGCCCGACATGGAGATTGCTAGAGCGCTCCTCCTCGTCGCGGGCGCTTGCAGACAAGCGCTCAATGATCTCGCGCAGCTCGTCTGGGCCAACCTGGTGCCCGTCCAGATCGAGCGCGAAGGCATGCAGGCTGTGTGCTGGCATCAGGCGCTGATCGACCAGGCGCAGTGCGCGTCCTACCGGGTCGGTGTGTGCCCGAGCCGAAAGTGCCAGGTTCATGGCTGCGTCTGGCAATTGGCCCTCGAGATCGTCGATGACTTGGTTCACGGACGGGGCATTTTGCGGGTGTTGGGAGAGCAACCCGGAGATATAGCCACGACAGAAGGAAGCATCAGGGCTTCCGCTAGCGGGATCTACGAGGGCAGCAAGCAGACTGGCGTCGCTATCCCTTCGCCCCAGCGAGAAGCCCAAGTGCCCTGCGCCCGTCGCTGAATCCGTCTTCAACCACGCGAGCTCCGCCCCCAGCGCCTGGACGTCGTCGGCCAGCTGCGTTGCCAGCGTGTCAACTCCTCGCGACCATCGCGCGCGCTCCTCCCGATCCCAGGGAGCGGTGGTCATGGCAAGGAGTAGTCGGCCGTGGAGGTCAGTAGGCTTGAGCTCCTCGAGCCACTGCTCGACCGCTCTCCTCTCCTCAGTCGGGAGCCGGTTCCGTTCCGAAGCCTCTTCGGCGTCCCAGCGGAGGAAGCTCTCAATGCCAGCGACGATGCGTGCTTGCTCTCGTTCTTCGACCCGTGCGGCTTCGACTACCTGACGCAGGCGGATCAGATGCCCATGGCTAAGGAGAGTGTGGAGGTTCTCTCTCACGACTTCGAGCGCCTTGTCCCTCAGCTCCTGATGCTCGCTGCTGCGCATTCGGTTCAGCAGCTCGAGAGGTAGCGTCGTGCACGCCTCAGCTTCACTTCGGGAACTGGGTTCCCAATCTTCCGGGGGAACCCGTCCCGCAATGATTGTCGGCTGTCCCCGGCGCGTGATGCCGTGACGGGCGAAGATCGGGTCTAGCGCCTGGATGGCGAGGGCCCGCTCGTCGGCCTGGGAAGAGAAGATCCTGGCCTCAAGCACTCGGAGTCGCTCTGGAAATGGCAGGGCGGTCCCGGAGAGATAGGGGCGGTGGACTTGCCGCCAGATCGCGGTCGCGTTGTTTCCGATCCGCTGCTCCGTTTCGTGCAGCGCAAGGCGGAAGAGGATTGCCTCGGCCGAGTGGAAGTATTCGCCGAAGGCCACGATCCGCTCCATCAGCCAGACGAGCCTTCGGCGGGGACCCCAGCCACCGAGCGGTTCCTCGCCCCGGACCGCGGAGAGGTCCGGCGAGCCCGTGACAAGGGACTCCAGGATGGGCAAGAACGCTCCTGGATCGGTGTCCACCAGTGTCTCAAGGCGTAGGACGGTGCCCAGCTCCGTCAATGCGTCAGGCGTCAGGTCCCGGGCCCAGCCTCGAAAGTAGGAGGAGACGAACTCACGCACCTCCTGGGAGGCGCTGCTCGCAACGCGGTCCTGGAACGCGGCCAGGAGGCCGCTTGGTAGACGCTGAAGAAATCCCGGGAGGTCATGCCGTAGCCACCTCTCCCAGGCGTCACGGAAGGCGAGGTTGGCGACGATCTTGGGCGTCACGTAGAGGTAGCGCCCGCCCATGGCAAGAAAGCCGGGGCTGTCCTTGAGGCGAGAGGCGCGTTCGAGCACAACACGATGGTCCGGGTGTCCGAGTGCTCGGCAGAGCGCGACGAGTTCCTCGGACACGTCCTCGCGGAACCCAACGCGGGTCACGAGGGAGACGGCCCCGAGCACGTCACGATCGGTGGGATCGGGCAGGCGTCTCGAGTAGTAGCTCTGAATCGATGGGAGCCCCTGATCGAGCGACTCCCCTCCGACGAGGAGAGCGTCGCTGTCGCAGAGGTCAGCCGCAAGACGGACAAAGCCACCTGAGAGATCGACGTACCTGGTGCGCCTAGCTTCTGGGACGTGGGGGTAGTTGCTGCTGAGGATGCGCCGGACCGTATCGGCTGGGATGCGGTCCAGGTGGGTCCGGGGAGCACCGCCGCGGATCTCGATGTTCTCGTTGTGGATGGCGATAACTCGAACTCTGTCGCGATGCCCTCGCAGTGTTTCCAGCAGCTGAAGGCGAGTATCGAGAGTGCACTCGTCTGCGACGATCACAGCGAAGACGTGATCTCGGGCAGCCGCGATGCGCGCAAGACGGCGAGCCTGTGCTTCGTCAGCGGTGTAGACCACGAGCCCCTCCGCCCCTGGGATCCGCCGGAGCACCTCGAAGGCCAGGCGACTCTTGCCGACGCCAGCCTCACCCCCGAGCACGAGGATGGGATCACGTACGGGGTTCGAGATGAGGACGTGGTCCTCGATCCGCCGTTCCACGTCGGCCCACCCCTCGACCGGGACATAGGTGGGCGTGACGCAGGTGATGTTCTTTCCCCAAGCGTTCAATGGCAGCGCGTCTTTGAGCTCGATCGCAAAGAACCGCGAGACGACTCCAGGGTACCGACCCGCCCAGGCAGCCAAGTCGTCCGCCGTCAGCACCCGAGGAGGAGGTGAGGCCGGTGCCCAGGCGCGAATCTCGGTAGAGATCGCGTCGAGCCATGCGGTCACCTTGGTGTCCGGAACGCTGTCGCAGATCGCAAGCCGGTAGCCATGGCCCTGCTCGAGCAGCGAGCGCGCGTAGGGTTTGTTCACCTCCCGCAGAAGGTCAGGAATGGTCGCGTTCGGGTGGTCGGTCGCCTTGAACTGCCAGCACGTGGGCACCTCGAGCCACCCGTTCGCGTCGGGTGCGATGCCCTCGACCACGCGCGTGTCAACACCGCCGTCGGGCTGGTTCGTGCGCTCGTTCGTCCGCACCCGGTCGAGCCGTAGTGAGTGGGCGAAGGCATGCGCGCGCAGGAGCGCATCGACGAAGGAGGTGAAGAGATCACCTCCGGGCCCCTGTAGTCGGGTGACGTCGACTGCTCGAACGGTCCACATGGCGGAGGTCCAGGATACTACCGCTGGCCACAGCTCGCTCCGTATCGCTCTGCGCCCAATCACTGGGACGCAACTGGCCTTTCGTCTTGCTAGCGTCCCGGCCCGGGCATGCTTCTCAACGGCCAGGGGTCGGGCTATGGGGCGCACCCCTGGGCCACCCATTGGGACACGGCTCGGGGCTCGGGCGGGTGCCGCAAGTCGTTCCCCTCCAAGGCCCGGGCGCTAGAGATGGTCCAAGGTGGTGATCCACGCTGGGGTGTGCCCCCATGCCCGGCCCGATACAGGGGCCGGGCCGACTGCCGCGCACGGTCTCCGCGCGCTCACGCCGGGATGCGTTCCGCCACTTTCCCACGGGGGGCCGGGCCGACTGCCGCGCACGGTCTCCGCGCGCTCACGCCGGGATGCGTTC
>CAZMSZ010000014.1:16577-28185 GCA_964569055.1 uncultured Planctomycetota bacterium
CGCCACTTTCCCACGGGGGGCCGGGCCGACTGCCGCGCACGGTCTCCGCACCCGTACAGGGTCCACATCCGCGCTTCTGCCAGGGTCGCTTTCCAGGGGTTCCAGGCCAGTCAACGCCCATGATCCCAACAGCTTGAGGTGGAAACGGGGCGATTGCCTGGCAATTGCCTCGCAATCGAGGCCTCTTGCCAGCGGAGGCCGCTTGCCAGGCTCCCGTAGGCTCGGCTCCGCTGCCGGGCCTGCCACCCGCCATGGCGACGGAGCCGCTGCCGGGGAGGGACATCTTCGAGGACCCGACCGCCTCGGTGGGCCGCTCGCTCCACGGGTGCCCTGGCCGGGGCCCGTCGGTGCCGCTGCGCGCGGTATCCGTCTGTAGGCCGGAGCCGCTGCCCGCCATCCTCGCCGTGTCGCGTCCCCGATCCGTGGAGGGTGGGGGCATGACGATCCCTGACCCCCAAGCCCAGAACCCCGAGGAGCCGCGCCAGGCGGCCCCTCCGTCCATGCCACCTCCCCCGCCTCCCGTTGCCACCGCCGGCGACGGGGACGACCCGCCCGAGCGGACCCAGACCCGCGCCGAGCTCTGCGCCGCGCTCCGCGTGTCGGTGCGGACCGTCACCAACTGGGTCGCTGCCGGCTGCCCCCACGAGCGGAGGGCAGACGGACAGCTCCTGTTCAACGTGGCCGAGGTTCGCGCCTGGCGCGCGCTGCGCGACGACCTGCCCGGCGACGAGGGCCCGCCGCTGCTGCCGGTCGACTCGAAGGAGCGGGTCAAGCTGGCGCAGGCCCTGACCCAGGTCCGGATCAGCGAGCTGGCACTCGAGGCCGAGCGCGCGCTCAAGGACCTCTCGCTCGCCGAGCAGATCCGCGCCGTCACGACGCTCGACGACCTGGCCAAGGTCGGCAAGGAGGCGACGGCGCTGGTCTCCGAGGGGAGGCTCAGCCCCACGCGGGCCCGCTCCATTCAGGGGCTGCTGCACGAGACGCGCCAGGCCATGACCAAGCAGCGGCAGGTGGTCAGCGAGGACACCGCCGAGCGGGCCTTCCTGGCGAGCCCCGAGGGGATCACGCTGCTCGAGGCGTTCGAATGGATCGTCTCCGACGAGCGGCGTGCGGCGCTCCTCGAGCACGCGCACCGCGAGGCGGAGCTCGACGAGGAGGAGCACCCCAACCTCGACCTGGCGGGGGACCTCCCGGCCGAGGGTGAGGACGAGCCCATGCCCGAGGAGGGGACGCCGTGACCCCGCCCACTCGTGAGCCCCGCGCGGAGAGGAGCGAGCTGGAGCCGGTCTACGCTCGCCCCTACGCCCCGTGGTCCATGCAGCGCAAGCTCCACCGCAGCCGCGCGCCGATCCGCGTGGTCGTGGCGGGCCGCCAGTCGGGGAAGACCCACGCCGCCGCCGAGGAGGTCGTGCGCCTGATCCTCGCCCGGCCCGGGAGCGAGAGCTGCTTGCTCATGCCGACCTACAAGTCGACCAAGGCCGCGAAGCGCCACCTGGACCGGGCCGTGAAGGCGCTCGGCAAGCGCACCAAGTGGAAGGAGGTCGACAAGTGCTACGTGTTCGCCAACGGGGCCGTGCTCTACGTGCGGACCGCCGAGGACAAGGACGGCGTGCCGACCCGCGGCCTCACGCTGGACGGCGTGTTGTGGGTCGACGAGGCGGGCTACGTGCCGCGCTCCGCCTGGGAGGCCGCGCGGCTGACCCAGGCCGCGGTCGGTGACCCGCGCGTGCTCGTGACCGGCACCCCCTGCGGCCGCAACTGGCTCTACGAGGAGTGGCGGGCCGGCCTCCCCGGCCCGGACAAGAACCCGCTCAACGAGTCGTTCCGGTTCCGCTCCCTCGACTCGCCCTTCTGCAACGCGGCCTTCGTGGCCGACCTCAAGAAGAAGCTCGGGACCAAGCGGGCGCTCCAGGAGCTGAGCGCGCAGTTCCTGGGCGACGCCGGCGCGGCCTTCAACCCGGAGGACATTGCGGCACTGTTCACGGGGGAGCTGCCGGTCCGCGGCGAGCAGCGCTCGCTCGGGGTCGACTTCGCCAAGGAGAAGGACTTCACCGTCTGCACGCTCATGAACGAGTACGGCGAGGCCTGGGTCCTCGGCCGCTGGCAGCACGTCTCCTGGCCCGACACCGAGGCCCAGGTCAGCGCCTTCGCCCGCGAGCACCGCGCGCTGGTCGTGCTCGACCTCGGCCACGGCGGCGGCTACGGCGGGGCCATGAAGGACTACCTCGAGCGTGACCCAGACGTGGACCACGTCCTGGCGGTCCGCACGGGGAACCTCGGAGTCAAGGCCCAGCTCTGCGAGGCCCTGATCTCCGACGTCGAGAACCGCCGCCTCCGGGTCGCGAAGGGCGAGCTCACCCAGCACCTGCGCCACGAGCTGACCTACTTCGAGAGCCACAGCGAGGTGGTGGGTGGGACGCCGCGCACGCGCTACCACGGCCCGCAGGGCAGCGGAGAGGACGACCACGACGACTGCGTGATCTCGTTGGCCCTCGCCAACTGGGGGCGGCTCCACGGCTGGGAGGGGCCGCAGGGCGAGACCGAGGACCTGCGGGAGTACGTGGAGGCCGCCGAGGAGATCCAGACCCTGATCGAGTTCCAGGACCGCGTGCCGTGCTGTTCCGCCCGCCGGGACTGGGGCCGGGGGACGGCTATGTTTTCTAGAGTCTTCGAGGACCTGCTGGCCGACGACACCCTGACCGGCCTCGTGGCGCGCTTCGCCGACCACGCGACCGAGCACGCCTGCACGGGGCTGTTCCACGCCAGCGCGCGCCCGCTCCGACCCGGCGGATCCACCGCGACCTGGGACGAGGTTCGCCTCGGCCGGCACCTCGCGCCCGTGACCGGGCCAGACAGCCCGCACCCGCGAGCGGAGCCGCTGGGCACCGTCCGCCGCCAGTGCGCGCTGGCCTCGATCAAGCTCTACAAGGACGTCCCCGCCGCCCACCTGTTCCTCGACCCGACCCCGAACGAGGACGTGCGCCGGCGCGCCGAGACCCTGCTCGCGCAGGAGCTGCTCGACCTTGGGACCCTGATCGCGAACACCCGCGAGTACTTGGCCGCGAGCGCGCTGCTGGGGCGGATCGAGGTCAACGAGCGCACCGTCCCCGGCAGCGACGTCGCCTTCACGGTCGAGTTCCGGAACCGGCGAGCCCGCGCGCTCACGTCCTGGGCCGACCCGAACGCGAGGCTCCGCTCGGCGGAGCTGCTCCGCCTCAAGCGGCTGTTCAAGGACGAGGCAGGGCGGCGCGCGGGCGTGGCGCTGACCGAGCCGGGGGTGGACTCGGCCTTCGTCCAGAACGAGGAGCTCAAGGCCTACGCTGCGCGCAAGCTCGGCGCGGAGATCCTGGCGAACCTCGAGTTGACGGGCACCAACCCGCAGTGGGAGGGGCTGGCGGGGCTCTCGTGGCGGTTCACCGACGGCACCTACCGCCCCGAGGGCGGCGCGGTCACGCGCTACTTCCCGCGCGAGACCGTGGTCGTCCTGCCCGAAGCCGAGCGCCTCAAGGACGTGCTCGGCTGGGCCGAGGGCCGGGTGTTCGTGCCGCGCGGACCGCGGCACGTCCTCGACGTGCAGCTCGTGACCGACGTCGTCCGCGAGCGGCGCGGGGTCTACGCCTACGCGGAGGTCCGGACCGACCCCTGCGCGATCCGGATCTACGCCGGCTGGACGGGGCTGCCCGTGGTCCTCGACCCGAGCGCCGTCCTGGTCTACCGGACCGCCGTCCCGGCGGGCGTCCCGTGAGCTTGAGGAGGAGAGCATGAGCGACACGAGCCCCACGACCCCAGCCACTCAGCCCGCGGCCGCGTTGCTCGGCCTGGTGCGCCAGGTCGAGGACCTCGACCGCCGCGCGACCGACGAGGCCCGCGCGGCCTACCGGGCGATGCTGTTCCGCCTAGCGCGCGAGGAGCCCGGTCCCGACGACACGCCGGCCACGGTCCACGCGATCAGCAAGGAGGCCGGGCGCGGCGTAGGCGAGCTCGAGGCCGACCTGCGCGCCGTGGTCGAACTGGTCGGCCTGGCGGCCGACGCGAGGCGCCTCGCCGAGCTGCGGGACGCCGACCGGCAGGCCGCCGGCGTGCTTCGCGCTGGCCAGGAGGAACACGCTCGGGTGGTCGCCGCGGCGGACGCACGTCTGCGTGAGCTGGAGCGAGCGCGCGACGAGACCTCGGGGCAGCTCTACGGCGCGGCCGACGCGCAGCGGGCGCTGCTCCAGCGGCTCGGGCTCGACGAGGCGTACGAGGCCGCGGTCGACGGGCTCGCCGCCGTCGAACAGGCGCTCGCCGACGGCGCCGCGCTCGATGCCGATGCGGTCCTGGAGCTGGGCGCCGAGGTCGAGCGGCGCCGGGCCGAGGTGTGGGCGGTGTGGGAGCGCGCGATGGGGCTTGGCGACCACGACCCGTTCCGGGCGCCGCTGGCTCCGGCCGAGGACCAGCCGACGCGTGTCGAGGGCTGCAAGTGGGAGGTCAGCGCGCCGTAACTCGAAGGAGCCCGTGCCACTGTTGCGGCCGCAACGGTGTCACGGCCTTGCGCGACTTGCGCGGGCACGCGTCACTGTGCCGCGAGGGCACAGTGGCGCGCCCGAGGGGCCTTCGCCGCGACACTGTACCGGGGGGTACAGTGACGCGACGGGGCCGCCGAGGCGCCACTGTACACCGGTGTACAGTGGCGCCCCGGCCGTAAGCCTCGAAGGCCGCGACACTGGGGACCGGTCCCCAGTGGCCTGGGTCGCGGCACTCGACGGTCCTCCTCCCCTCGGCCGTGGTGTCCCGAGTCCGCGGACCCTGGCGGCATGAGCCAAGCCGCCGATCGCTGCGAGGACCCTCCGCCCGCCGCCGCATCGCCGCCCGCGTCCGACCCGACCACGAGCGAGGCCGAGAACCAAGTTCTCCCGCGGTCTTCCACGCTCTCGCGCGAATTCACACCGCATGCCGAGGACGAGCCCGTTGCCTTCTCGGGTCCCCCTTGGGAGAGGACTCCTCCTCGCCACCCGGAGGAGGTGACCATGGCCTTGACCCTGCCCGACGGCAGCGACGCCCTGAAGCTCACGGTCGACGACCTCGCCTACGCCCTCGACCGCGCGCCCAGCAAGACCGGCAAGAAGGTCGTGCTCACGGTGGGCGTGGCCGGCAGCGACGCGCCGCCCTTCGTCGACGCCGCCGCGCTCTACGCCTTCAAGGCCCGCCACGCGCTCGCGCAGACGATCGCCGAGCACCACGGCCGCGAGACGGGCCAGGTGCTCGGGCACCTCGCGCTCTTGCTCGACCAGGTCGAGCGCGCTGAGGCGACCACGCTCCGGCCGGGTCCGGTCGAGCTGACGCCGGAGCGGCGCGCGGCGGCTGAGGCGCTGCTCGCCGCGCCCGACCTCCTGGACCGCGCCGCGGCGGCGCTCGACGACCTGGGCTACGTGGGCGAGGAGGCGACCAAGAAGCTCTGCTACCTGATCGCGACCAGCCGGCTCCTCGACCGCCCGCTCTCGGGGATCCTCATGGCGCCCTCGGGCGCGGGGAAGTCGGACCTGCTCGACAAGCTCGCGCTCTTGCTCCCACCCGAGGCGGTGGAGTACCTCTCGCGGCTGACCTCGTCGGCCTTGTTCTACGCGGGGCCCGACGCGCTCCGGCACCGGCTCGTGATCGTCGACGAGCAGGCTGGGGCTTCCGACGCCGACTACCCGATCCGGACCCTCCAGACCAAGGGCTACCTGCGCCAGGCGATCTCGGTCGGCGGCCGCGCCGAGCGGCTGGAGGCCCACGGCCCGATCGCGCTCCTCTCGGGGACCACCAGCACCGCCCTCGACCCCGAGAACCTCTCCCGCTGCGTCGAGCTGCCGCTGGACGACTCGCCCGAGCAGACCCGCCGGATCCACGCCGCGCAGCGCCGCGCCTGGGCGGGCACCACCCCGCGCCGGGTCGACACCGAGCGGTGGCAGGACGCCCAGCGTTTGCTCGAGACCGCGGTCGTGGTCCTCCCCTTCGCCGAGCGGCTGGAGTACCCCGCGCGCACCACCCGCGACCGCCGCGACCAGCAGAAGCTGCTCGGCCTCGTCGCCGCGCACGCGCTCCTCCACCAGCGCCAGCGCGAGCGGGACGCGCAGGGTCGGATCGTGGCGACGATCGCCGACTACGCCGCGATCCACGCCCTGCTCGCGGCCGTGCTGGAGCAGAGCCAGGACGGGCTCTCGCCCCGCGCGGGCCGCGTCTACCGCCTCCTGGCCGAGGCCCAGGAGCCGCTGACCCGTCGCGAGATCGCGGCCAGGATCGGCTGGAACTACATGACTTCGGTCCGCGCGCTCGACGAGCTCGTCGCCCAGGAGCTGGTGGCCGTGGTCGAGAAGGCCCCGCCGCGCCGCTACCAGCTCCTCGGTGCCGTTGGCGCGCTCGGGACCGCGGGCCTGACCAAGCCCGCGGCCCTCACACCGTCCTCAGGAGGGCTCACACCGCCAACCGCTGCCAAGCCAACGCGTTCGCGCTCCCGTTCACAGCCGTTCACAGGCCGGAAGGGGCGCGCGAGGCCGAGCTAACGCCCATGGCCACACGCGCTTGGCTGGGCGCGGGGGCCGCCGATTCACACCCCAGCGCGGGGAAAGGCCCCGCGCAACCACGAGCCCCGGCCCGAGGCCGGACTGGAGAGCCCATGCCCCGAAGGAAGACCCCTGCCCCCGCCGCCACGCGGCGCACGCCCCAGCCCCGCGCGGGTGGCCCACGCGCCGCGAAGCAGCGTCGCGCGCAGCCGCCCGCGCTCACTTGGGACGAGGCCCTCGACCTGTACGAGGTCCACCTGCGCGCGGCCCGCAAGTCGCCGCTCACGGTCAAGAGCTACCGGAGCGTCCTGGCCTCGCTCCAGCGGCACCTGGAGCCCGAGGGCGTCGAGCACCCGGCCGGCGTGACCCTCCAGCACCTGCGGACCTACACCTGCGGGCTCATGACCGGTCAGACCTCCGACTCGGGTCGGCCCCTCAAGGTGAGCGTCGTCGCGCGGATCGCGGGCACGGCCGCCGGACTGTTCGCCTTCCTCCACGCCGAGGGGCGCCTCCCCACCAACCCCGCCTTGCGCCTCGAGCGCCCGCGCGTCCCCGAGCAGCTCCCGGGCGACGTCCTCTCCGCGGCCGAGGTGGAGCGGCTGCTCGAGGTACCTGACCGCCGCACGCCCCGCGGGCTGCGCGACCGGGCCGTGGTCGAGGTGCTCTACGCGGCCGGGCTGCGCAACCAGGAGCTCCTGTCCCTCGACCTCGCCGACCTCGACCACGGCGAGCGCCTGCTGGTCGTCCGCCACGGCAAGGGCGACAAGGGGCGCCTCCTCCCCGTGACCCGCTCGGCCTGGAACGAGCTGGTGCGCTACCTGCAACGCGGACGCCCGGCGCTGGTGTCCTCGCACCCCGACTCGCTCCGCGCGGTGTTCCTCGGCCAGCACGGCCGTCGCCTCGGGAAGACGGGGCTGCGCTACTTGCTCTCGCAGCTCCGCGGGGCGGCCGGGATCCAGACCGGGCTCACGCCCCATACGCTGCGCAGGTCCTTCGCGACGGCGCTCCTCAAGGCGGGCGTGGACCTGCGCACGATCCAGGTGCTCCTCGGCCACAGCAACCTGAACACGACCGCCCGCTACCTGCGCCTCGACACCGCCGACCTGCGCCGCGACGTGCTCCTCCACCACCCGCGCGAGCGCATGCAGGCATGAGGCGCGATCACCGCCGCGCGCTCGACGCCTTCGAGGCCAACGCCCGCGCTCGCAACCTGGCCGCGCAGACGATCCGCGAGCGTCGGCGGGTCGGCCTCCGCTTCCTGGCCTCGCTCGGGTCCAAGCGGCTGGCCCAGGCCACCCACGACGACGTGCGCCGCTACCTGGCCGCGCGCGCGCCGCAGCTCCGCAGCCTGCGCCACGAGGTCTCCTGCCTGCGTTGCTTCCTCCGGGCCGTGCTGCCGCCGGGCCCGCTGCCGACCGACGGCCTCGGTCCCCTGCGCCCCAACCCGCGGCCGCCCGTGCTGCTCTCGCCGCAGGGCGTGGCGCGCCTCCTCGCCACGGCGCTCGACGCCCAGGCCCGCGGGCGCGGCTTCCGCGCCCAGCGCCAGGCCTTCGCCCTCCGGGACCGCGCCCTGCTCGAGCTGCTCTACGGGGTGGGGCTGCGCTGCGCCGAGGCGGCGGCGGTCAAGCTGGTCGACCTCGACCTCGACCTCGGCACGCTCCTCCTGCGCCGGGTGAAGCGCGGCCAGAGCCGGGTCGTGCCCCTCCCGCCCGCCGCGCTCCCGCACCTCTCCCGCTACGTGTTCGAGGGCCGCCCCGCGCTCCTCCACGCCCGCCACGACGACCAAGGCGCGCTGTTCCTCAGCCTCCGCGGCCGACCGCTGGGGACCGCCACGATCAACCGCCTCGTCGGCAAGCTCGCCCGCCTCGCTGGCGTCCGCGCCCACCCCCACGCCTTCCGCCGCGCCCTCGCCACGCACCTCGTCCGCGAGGGCGCGTCCGTCCCCGCCGTGAAGGAGCTGCTCGGCCACGCCAACCTCTCCACGACCGCCGCCTACGTGGCCGTCGACCTCGAGGACCTGCGGCGCGCGGTAGGGAAGTTGGAGCGGCCCCCGAGGTAGCGCGCCCCTGCCACGTCGGGTTGCAGCCGTGGCTCGCTCAACCGAGTGTGGTCGGCAGGGCCGCGCCTCGTCCGCGGCGCGTTGGAGGACGCGAGGGGATGAGCAAGACCAAGGGCACCAAGAAGACTGCAAGGAAGAAGGCCAGCAAAGCCGCCGTCCGCAAGAAGGCTCCGCGGCCGAAGGCCGCCAAGAAGGCCGCCAGGCCGAAGGTCTCGCCCACCCCGAGCGCTGCCTCCAGCACTATCCAAGCGTTCTGTCGGCAAGTGCGTGCTCGCTCGAGGGAGATTGAGCAGGGCCTGCACCTCCTCGAGATGGCAGGGCTGCACGGCCTCACGGTGGGCCTCCTCCGGCAGGAGCTCGACTCCCTCGTCCGTGTCGTCTACATGCTCAAGCAGACGCCGGCACGGCGAGAGGAGCTAGCAGAGGCCTCGATCGAAGGCAGGCTCTGGAAGCAGCCCACCGGCAAGGGCCGCATCACGGACAAGGAAATGGTGGACCTGGCTCAGGGGCTGCACGGCTGGACCCAGTCCGTGTACCGGTTTGGGTGCGCGTTCATTCACCTGTCCAACTGCCACGACTACCTGACCCGCGATCCGTTCGGCCTGCTCCCGCAGCAGGAGCAACGGGACATCCTCCACCACATGCGCCACTATCACGGCGGCCCGCCGGGGTCCTCGGTTACATACCGCGACCTCCTCCCGTACCTCCCACGCGTGTTCCACAAGCTCTCGTCGAACCTCGAGCACTACGTCCAGACCTTGGAGCAGGGAGGGACGATCTGAGCAGCTGACGGCCGGGGGCGGACGGACCGCTCAGGGCGTGGGGTTGCGAGTCCAATCCTCCAACGTGAGCGCGGGCAGGCGGGTGAAGTCCGCGTCCGCGGTCACCAGGACTGCCCCGAGCGCTTGAGCGGTCCCGGCGATCCACAGGTCGTTCTCATCGAGCGCCGTGCCTGCCTGCTCCGCGCTTCTCTTGAGGTGTGCGTAGTGGTCGGCCACGTCTGGCTCCACGGCCTCGCAGCCGACAGCCGCGAAGAGCTGCAGCGCCTTCCCCTCGAGTGCCTGGCGCCGCTTCCCCTGGGGTAGGCGCTCGATCCCATACAGGATCTCTCCGCGGACCGTGGCCGAGATCGTCAGGCGATCCCCAGCCGCCAGGGCGCCGATACGTGCACGCACGTTGGCGTCGTCCCGCATGAGGTAGCTGAACGTGGTCGTGTCGAGCAGGTAGACAGCCACCGAGCCTCAGTCGAGGGGGGACCCGAACTGAACCGGCCGCTTGCCGCGCTCGATCTCCTGGAGCAACTCGGCGACGTCCTCGGCGGTGACGCCGGGCGGCCCTGCCATCGCGGCCAAGACCGCCTGAGGAGTGCCGCGCGCGCCGCTCTCGACGGTCACGAGGACGGGAGTCCCGTCGGGGAGACGGACTCCCTGCTCGAACACGACGCCGCCCCCTTTGACGACGCCCCTGAAGGTCTTGCTCTCGTCGACGTGGGCCATGTCGGCATCGTATCTCACATGCCCCGCGTTGAGCCAGCCGAGGAACCAGATACGCGGGACCACCTGGCACCCCGCGGGTGCCGGAGCCACCATCCGCCATGCCTGGCACCAGCGGACCCTGCGGGCTCATCCTGCGAGCGCTGCTCGCCCTGCTCCTGGTGTCGCTCCCCGCCGCGGCGATGCCCGCGAGCGCCATCGCGCTGTTCGATCTTGGTGGCCCAGTCGAGAGGCCAGGCGCGGGCGCCGCCGAGACCCGGGTCCACAGCGAAGTACACACCTACTTCGTTAGCGGGGCTCAGGGGGCAGCAGGGGCCGATTCGCCGGCAGTGCTGGTGCATAACGTCAGCCTCAGGCGTCTCATCGGCCGCTATGGGGCCTATGTGAAGAAGGCCAAGGCCTCCGGTCGCCGGTTCATGGATTGGGCCCAGTTCCGCGGACGTCACTTCGCCCAGCGTGCCAGGGCGCTCGGCGAAGCAGGAAGGCCGTGGGAGGGGCGGGCCGGCGCAAACCTCGAGCTCAGTGGCCGCGTCGCGGGACTCAGCCGAAGTGCTCATGTCGGTGCGGAGTGGGTCGAGTCCGGCACGGGACGGTCAATTGACCTGATGCTCGGCATGAGGATCCCATCACGCGCTCTACGCCAACAGATAGCAGGCCGTCACCTCGAGCGACAGATGCTCCGTCACATGGGTAAGGCAGACGTCACCGTCGTTTCGACTCGATACCTCAGGGGCCAAAACCTCCGTGACGTTCAGGCCATGGTTCAGCGACTGCAGGGCGCGGTTCCGGGGAAGCAACTGTGGATCGGCAACTACTGAGGTGTCTGGACCACGTGACCCGAGACGGCCCAATCTGCCACCGCTCTAAGCAAGCTCTCCCGAAAGTGGGGAGGCGGAGAGCCTAGGAGTAGTCCACCACCCAACTCGACGACGACCCACGCTGCCTCAACGCACTTTCGACGTTTCCGCTGAAGGGCGAGAACCACGACATTGAGGCAGGCGGGATCTAGGGTATCCGCCGATCCCTCGAAGCGGCTCGATCGCGAGCCCGAAAGTCGCAAGGCCTCCTCAGCGTGCTCCACGCCAGGGTGGCGCAGCCATGCCTCGGCTGCGGCCCGAAGTTGCCTCGAGCCCTCTGTCTCTGGACGGCCGGAGTACCGTCGTGCAGCAAGCGCAGCGACGCCAGCCGCAGCAGAACCGGTGGGGCCGAACCTCAACAACCCGAGGATCCAAGAGCGAAGGTCAGGCGGCGCCTCTACCGGCCTCCCCAGTGCAGCGCGAGCGGCTTCGTGGCCGCAGTACGCCGCCAGTTCCAGCTTCTCTCCAGGCAGGTCTCCACTGCGGACTCGCTCGAGTAGATAGGCGACCTCGTCCACCACGGCTCCGGTCTCCTGCCAGCGCCTCTCCAAAGCTCGGAGCCTCTCGTCGCTCACCGAGCCCCCCCCTCGCTCCTTCCCTTGATCGCCTTCTTCTTGGTGGAGGCCTTCTTCTTGGTGGAGGCCTTCTTCTTGGTGGAGGCCTTCTTCTTGGTGGAGG
>CAZMSZ010000014.1:28285-41145 GCA_964569055.1 uncultured Planctomycetota bacterium
GCCTTCTTCTTGGTGGAGGCCTTCTTCTTGGTGGAGGCCTTCTTCTTGGTGGAGGCCTTCCTTCTCGTGCCTACGTCCAGCCGAGCGTCTAGAACGAATGTCGCCAGCTGGGCATCATTGGTGGAGAGCTGGGACGCCTGCTCGGCCAGAAAGGACTCCAGAGCCTCGCGGTCCCTCCGGACCCACTTTCGTCGTCGGCGTCCGTCGGTAGAGTCCCACTCGGTGCACCGGTAGTGCCCTACGAGATACAGGCCGTGGCTGCAATCGGCGTTCTCGGCCAGATACCGATCGCGAAGCTGGTCGCGCATTGCAGTCTCGAGGTCAGGGTTCCATGCCCCCTTCACTTCCACAACGAGACCAAGCGGGCGCGCTCGAACTCCTCCGCCTGATACTGTCGCGGAGATCCTTATGTCGGTGCGCTCCCCGCGGCGGATCTGAACTTCGCGTCCAACGATGATCCCTCGCTCTTCAAGGTCGCGTCGCAGGAAACTCGCTACGCGATCGGAGAGGTCCTCCTCTTCCTTCGGTCTCCAAGAACCGGGCTGCACCTCGTTCCAGAGACCCCGAACAGAGGGGTACTCGCCCAGCAGATCCTCTTGGAACCGTCGTAGGCTCGTGGCCACAACCTCCAAGAGCTGAGTTCCGCTATCCACGAAGCGCGCTTCGCGGCGTCGGGCAAGCTGCGCGAGGTGAGCAACGTCGACCGGCGGGCAGCTCCGCTCGTTGAGATCGTCACGAGCCTCAGCCAGCACATGGTCTAACCAGTCCTCGTCGGGCAGCGCCGCGCGGATTCGCGAAAGCTCCTCAAGACTCACCAGGGTCCCGCGCCTACTCAGAGCCGTCAACGTGGCGTTCCGGAGGTCAGCGACTTGGTGCCTCCGCGTGACCGCAGTCAAGGTCCCGTTCAGACGCGGGTCCTCGGCGAAAGGGAAGCGCCCCACGAGCCAGAGGTATAGCGTGGCGAGTTGGCGGGGCTCAAGGTCCCGGAGCAAGCTCGGGTTGTCCCTGAACGAGTCGTCCGCAAACTCGAGGAAGATCGCTTCCGCCACTTCAGGCTGTTGCTCCAGCAAGGCTTCGACGACCGGCCACGTGCGAACTGGCTGGTGGGTCAGGGCGACGACGCCGCAAGCAACAGTGCGTGCCCGCTCGTCCTCCGTCCCGGGAATCGCGCCCAGGCGGCCTAGACACCACGTCAGTGCGTCCTCGCTCCCGGCCTCGAGAAGTGGAGCCATGGCAGAAGCCAAGGCGCGTGGACCTAGCGCACAGGAGGTTGCCCAGGAGAAGACGTGACCCCTCAACCGGTCATCCCAGCAACTCTCCAGGCGATCCAGTACGAAGAGGCGAGAGTCCTCGCCACGCAACTCGGCGTCGAGCAATACGTCGAGCACTTCGAGGAACCGATCCGGCGCATGTCGATACGCGAAACGCGCTACCTCCTGCGCTACCTCCGGCTCTCCAGCGCCGGGGTTGAGAGGGTAGTGGACCGCGGTCGCAACCCAGCGCTCCCATGACTCCACGGGGAGTGCAGCCAGCGCCTGTGGATCATGCTGTCCCAGGGTGTAGAGCGCGCGGAAGGCCGCGACCTCAAGCCATGAGTGACTCCCCGGCACGGCTTCAGTGGGAGAGCCCGGTTGGGAGAGGAAGACTGCCGTCGCGCCGCCGACCCGCTCGGCAAGCCGGGCTTCCAGGGCCTCAAGCTCTGTAGTCTTCCCAAGACCTGACTCGCCAAGGAGAACTCGACAGCCGGTGTTGACCTCGGGGCTGAGCGATACGAGCGGAAGCTCTCGACGGTAGACCTCTGGGTCCAGGAGGAACCCTTCTTCGTCTACCAGAGGACCTTCCCCACGAGGTGCCCAGTACCGCCGGATAGCTGGCAGTTGCGCAGCCAGCGTCCTGGGAATACGTGTGGTGGGGATCTCGCTCACAGAGGGCATGCTACCAGTGGCCTCCCACGTCTCTTTCACTGGAACACCGTGCAACGCATCGTCTTCGCATTCGTGCCAAGCGTGTCATCTGGGAGCCCGACGTCGATGGTCAGCGGTCGGGGAATGGGACACGCCTCGGGTCGCTGAAAGGGACACACCCCACACCAGGCCTCGATTTCGTCGAGCACTGTGCTGACGAGAGTTGTGGCCTGTTCCTCCTTGGTCGGGTCAGCACATCGAGCGCGCCCCGTTGCCCGCCCTGCTACAGGGGCCGGGCCAACTGCCGCGCACGGTCTCCGCGCGCTCACGCCGGGATGCGTTCCGCCAGTTCCGCATGGGGGGCCGGGCCAACTGCCGCGCACGGTCTCCGCGCGCTCACGCCGGGATGCGTTCCGCCAGTTCCGCATGGGGGGCCGGGCCAACTGCCGCGCACGGTCTCCGCGCGCTCACGCCGGGATGCGTTCCGCCAGTTCCGCATGGGGGGCCGGGCCAACTGCCGCGCACGGTCTCCGCGCGCTCATGGCCTCGGAATCGCGCGAAATGCGGGTGATGTCCGGACATTTGGGTCGCGAACGCGCCCAACGCGCTGGGGTATCAACGGTTCTGCGGATCTGGACCCGATGGACATCGCGGTCACGATGTCCGCCGCCGGGCACAAGCCGTGGCGGGTGTTGCGCTTGTGGCTCGGTCCTCGTGTCCGCGTGGTCCGGACGTTAGATCCCGCGATGTCCGCGCGTGACCGCTCCGCTGGTCCGGGTCGGTGGCCTCCAGAGCCCGCCGCGAGCCGTCGGCGCCTTGACGGTCGGCAGCCCGGATGCAGACTCACCGTAGGCGGCCGAGAGGGGGGAGCGAGCGAGCACGCGCCTGACCCTCCAGCGCTGGCAACCGAGCCCCGACGGAGCCCAGAAGCCCGACCCCGCCGTCTCCGTGCTGTTCGCGGCGGGGCTCCCGATGTCCTCCGCGTCGGCCCTGCTCGACCTGACCTGGGACGCGGCGTACGCGGCGCTCGACTGTCTCTCCGACGAGGCGCTGCACCTCGTGGCCCTCGGCCGGGCCTTGGACCAGCTCCCCTTCGACGAGCCCTGCCGCGGCTGGTGGTCGGTGCAGCGGCTGCGCGTCGGCCGCTGGAGCCTCGGCATGCAGCTCAAGGAGGCGAGCAGCCAGGAGGCTGAGCTGAGGCTGGACCTTGACGCCGCTCCCGTGGCGCCGGTCGTGGCGGGCGAGTTCGACTCGGACCGCGACCTCGTCCGCCTGAACGTGGCCCTGGTCCTCGCCGTGGTCCTGACCCAGGACGTGCCGCCCGAGCGCTTCCTGGCGACCGCGTGCGCCCTGGCCCTGCTGGCTGTCCTGGACCCGCGCTTCGCGCCGCTGCGGAGCCACCTCAAGGGCGACGCGCTCCTGAGGGCGGGCAAGGCCCTGGGCAAGGTGGGCGATCGGCTGCGGGAGCTGCTCCTCCAGCTCCGCTACGAGGACCGCCCGGGCGCTGAGCTGCTCGGCCGGCTGCAGAGCGCGTTCGAGGAGCTCCTCGCCCAACCGGCCAACGCGACGAGCGGGACGCTCGTACTGCGGGAGGGGCCGGGCGGGTTCGAGGTCGCCCTGGGCGAGCGGACCTGCCGGGTGAGCGACCTCGAGGCCGAGTACCTGTGCAAGCTCCCGCCGCCCGACGCGCAGCCGGTGTTCGGCGTGAAGGCGCTCTGCAAGCTGTGGGACCTGGGCGAGCGCCAGGACCGCAGCGCCAGCTCGCGCTACAGCCAGCTCGCGCACAAGCTGCTCCACCAGCTCGGCGTGCAGTGCCTGCTCAAGGTCCCGCGCGGCGGTCGTTTCGGCCTGCGGCTCCGCGCTCGAGGAGGCCTGATCGGGACCGCGCGCCCCACGGGGTCTTGGCCTCCCTCGCGCTCCGACTTTCGTGTTGCGCACGAAAGACCGCCACGGGCGCGCGCTCGCTTCGCGTATAGCTGAGTGCATGACCCACTCACAGCCGCACACCGACGCCGATCCCCGCCCCGTAGCCAGCTCCGGGCCTAGCCTCCACCCGACCACCCGGAGGGCGCCATGAGCGCCTGGAGCGGGCGCGGGAGGAGCCTGCATCGGACATCGGAGTAGCTGAACCCAGCTCGCGCCACGGCGAGGGGTGCCCGGCGGAGACAGCTGGGTCCGGCTGGGGTCGGAGCGGGGAGCGGTTCGTGGGGAGCTGGACTCAGCCCACGCCGGCAGACGCGGGAGCTACTCGGTCGCCTCCGGCGAAGGGAGGAGCGACTCGAGGGCGGTGACCAGGTCGTCATCGGCGTGGTGTTCAGCGAGCAGCTCGGCCACCCGCTGGAGGTCGGCCGCCGACGCCGACGGGAGCCGATCGACGAAGGGGCGTGCCCGCGCACCGAGCCGTCTGTCGAGCTGGAGGGTGAGCAGCCTCCGCTGACCCTTCGCCTCCCCCTTCGCCTCGAACTCGGCGCCGATCTCCTTCCAGGTCGTGGACTCCATCAGCTCCTCCTTCGGTATTCTGGCAAGCCAGCCCTGTCCCTGGAAGGCTTGCTCCGCGAAGGTCGCCAGCGCGACGCGCAGCTCCCTCCGCCGGTCCTCGTCGGTGATCCCGCCAAGGCGGGTCAGGGCCTGCTCGGTACGCGCGGGGCTACCGCCCGCTGCGAACGGGACCAGGGGCAGGAGCTCGAGCGCTTCGCCGGCCAGCAGGGCGTCGGCCTCGAGGTCCGCCCACACCCGCAGGACGTCGAACTCGAACACGAGGCGCCGCCGCCCCCGGACCGTGACCTCGAACCGTCCGAGGGGCTCACGCTGGCGGTCGCCCCTCGTCAGGCAGAGCACGACCGTGAGCAGGTTGGGATGGCGCCGGCGGGCCAGGCTCCAGTACTCGAAGGCCCGCTCCGGCACGCTCGACCGCCACGACGCCTGCACCTCGAAGTGCAGCCATAGCGGCTCGTCCTCGCCCTCGATGACGATCCGGAGCAGCTTGTCGAGGTGCCGCGTCAGCGCGGGCAGCTCCGTCCGCTCGGCGTGCATCTCCCGGATGGCGAGGTCGCCGAGGAACAAGCGTACGAACGGCTCGGGCACCTCCTCGAGGAGGACCTTGGCGGCGATGTCGAGCTGGCCCATCCTTCCTCCGTGAGGGCAGTCTACGAGCGCCACCGACGGGCCGCTGTCGGTGCCCGGCCGCGTCGGGGGAACTGTGCCCGACCTCGCGTGGGCGTGAGCGGGCTCAGAGAGCACGTCATGCGGAGGCCGGCTGCGACGGCTCGAGTCAGCTGCTCCCCGGCCTGGCGGCTTGGGTCAGTTCGCTCGCCGAGCGGCCGGCCCGCTCGAGGCCAGGCTCTGCGCCCGGTCGCGCCGAGGGAGAGGCGGGACGGGAGCCGAGGTGAGGTGCGCCAGCCCGAAGGCGCTCGCGACGGGCCGTCGCGGGCCGGGCGGGCGCGCCCGGCAGCCGTGCGAGCGTCGCCTGCTCGCGCTGCGGGCTTCGGGCGACCCGCGCCGGAGAGCGGTAGCGCGAGCCCTCGCTGTCCGGCATCCTGGCAAGCGTGTCCGGCCGCAAGTCGATGTCAGCGCGCCGCTCCCGTGTGGGTCGAGCCCTCCCGGCGCTCTTGCTCTGCGGCGTCTGGGCCGCCAGTTCCCCCGACGACGCGGCGGCCGCCGAGGGCGGCAGTACTGCGGCGGCGGCGCGCGCCCGGGTCGGCGTGTTCCTCCGCCCCGAGGCCACGTCCCCCGACCAGGGGGCCGAGGCAGGCTGCGAAGGTCCCTCGGCTCAAGCCATTGTCAATGCACAGGCTAACGCTCCCAGGCGAGGGGCTGCGGGTGAACTATGAGTCGACCGCGCACCCGCGGGAGCGACGCTCGAGAGCTCGCCTCTGGGCTATTGAGGAGCGATGTCGAGCGACGTCGGGACCGCGTCCGGTTCGCCCTCGCCGCTCGAGGGCTCAACGGCCTCGAACAAGGCCGGGGTGGGCGAACCGAGTGACCTCCTTCCACGACGGCCGATCTGGATAGCTCGTGCAGGCCCAGTCCAGGAAGATGCCCTCAGGGTAGGTGTAGACCGTCTTCATAGCCATGCGGCCGACGACCTGGGCAGCCTCGTTCCAAGCGATGTCCTTCAGCGTGACCGTCACCGTCTCGTCGAGCGCCTCCGGGTCGGAGTAGTAGAACTCCTTCCCGGCGCGGTTCGCGATCTCGATCATGACCTGCTCGAGGTCCGCGTCGTCGAAGTCGATGCTGATGTGCATGCCTTCAACGAAGCGGCCGCGAACCCAAAGGTCTGCATTGAGAGCGAGCCGGGCCTCGGTCTCGAGGGTTCGACCACCTCTTGCCTCCGCGGTGACTTCACTCGCTCGTCCACTCCGGGGACCTACCTCCTCGTGGCGGGCCCGAGTGGACTCGCAGGCGATCAGGAGCAGGCAGAGGAGGAGCGGGAGCCGCGGCACGATCGACGAAGTGTAGCCTTCTCTCCGGCCCGTCACCGCCCGCGTTGCCAGGAGCGCTCGTCCTGCCAGCGGACGACGAGCTGCTCCCAGGCGGCCTTGTTCATCCACGAGGCGCGCAGGACCCAGATCCCGTCGTCGTCGGCGGTGCGCTCGAACAGCCACATCTCCTCGCCGGGGCGGAGGACGGCGCGGCCGGCGAAGCGGAGCTCGGGCTCGTCCCAGTCGGCGCGGTAGGTCGCGCGCAGGGCGACCACGGTCGGGGCGAGGGGGTCCTCGCCGGTCCAGGCCACGCGCGCCACGGCGTCGAGGCCGAGCGAGCTGCGCGGGCCGCGGCGGACGCGGAACCACTGGACGCCCAGGACCTCGATCGGACCCTCCAGCTCGGCCAGCTCGCCGTCGTGGACGGTCGCGGCGGCGTCGGCGATCCGCTTGCCCAGAATGACGGGCTCGAGCGGCGGCTCGACCACCAGCACGTCGCGGCCGCGCAGGCGGCTCTGCGCCACCACGGTGGGCAGGGCGTCGGGCTCGAACCGCTCGAGGGACACGGAGAGCACCGCCTCGTGGCCGACGAAGCGCTCGCGGTCGCGCAAGAACCGCTCGAGCAGCGCCACCTGCTCGGGGCTGCCGCGCAGGTCGACCGCGGCGCGCCCCAGCTCCATGAGGTGCGGCTGCAGCTCGGGGGTGAGCGGGGTGACCTGCACCACGTCCGACAGGCGCACCCCGCCCAGGAGCACCAGCTCCTCCGCCGCGTCCGCCGCGCGCTCGGGCGCCTCGGCGGGGAAGCGGCGGACCACCGTGGCGGAGCCGACGGGGCCGACCAAGGTGTAGGGATCGGAGACCGGCGGCGCGGCGCGCAAGACGGCCGGCGACCCCGCGGCGCAGCCGGCCAGCGCCGCGGCGGCCAGCGCCAGCAGCGGTGCTTTCACCCCGTCACGATGGCAGCGCACGGTCGTTCCGTCACGGGGAACGCCGCAGGTGTGCGGCGCGCGGACCAGCCGGGGGTTATGCCTCGCGACGCGGCGCGGCGCGGCGCGGGGACCGCTCAGCGCGGGGACCGCTCAGCCGCGTGCGCCGCCCAGCCGGGCGCGCCGCTCAGCCGGGTGCGCCGCCCGCGCGGGCGCGCGCTACCAGCTCGGCGATCCGCGCCCGCACCACGTCGGGCTCGGCCTGCCCCTTGGTCGCCTTCATGACCGCCCCGACCAGGGCGCCGGCCGCCTTCTCCTTGCCGGCGAGCAGGTCAGCCACCGCCCGGGGGTTCGCGGCCCAGGCCGCGTCCACCGCCGCATGGACGGCGTCGGCCGCCACGGCCGCGATCCCGTGGCGCGCCACGACCTCGCGCGGGGCGAGCCCCTCCTCCACCATGCGCGGCCACACCTGCTTGAGCGCCAGCTCCTTGGTGAGCGCGCCCTCCTGCACCAGCGCGTGCAGCTCGGCGAGCTGCGCCGGCGGGACGGGCGAGTCCTCCGCGCCCACACCGCGCGCGTTGAGGAGCGCCGCCAACTGGTTGAGCACCAGGTTGGCCGCCTCGCCCGCTGGGACCCCGAGCGCCACGACCTGTTCGAAGTAGGCCGCGAGCTGCCGGTCGCGGGTCAGCACCTCGGCCGGACCCTGGGCGAGGCCGAGCGCCTCCACGTAGCGGCGGCGCCGCGCCCCGGGCAGCTCGGGCAGGCCGGCGCGGATCGCGGCCACCCGGGCCGGGTCGATCGCCACCGGCGGCAGGTCGGGCTCGGGGAAGTAGCGGTAGTCGTGCGCGTCCTCCTTGGCGCGCATGAAGCGCGTGCGCCCGCTCCAGCCGTCCTTCCCCTGCGGCAGCAGCGCGCGCACCGCGGCGAGCGAAGCGCGCACCGGCTCGGGCACGTCCGCCTCGAACGCGTCGTCGCGTGCGGCGACGGGGTCCCAACCCTCGTCCCACAGGCGCGTCTCCTGGCGCGGGGTCCGCCCCACCTCGAGCAGCGCCACCTGCCGGGCCTGCTCGAACGCGACCGCCCGCCGGACCGCCGCGTAGCTGTTGAGGTTCTTGATCTCGACCCGCGGGCCCAGCGCCGTCTCGCCGCGCAGGCGCACCGAGACCGAGGCCTCGAAGCGGAGGTTCCCCTCCTGCATGCGGCAGCGCGAGACCTCGAGCGCGCGCAGCAGCTCGGTCAAGGTCTCCATGTAGTCGTCGACCTCGTCGATCGAACGCATGTCGGGCTCGGTCACGATCTCGGCCAAGGGCGTCCCCGCGCGGTCGAGGTCGACGCTGGCGCCGCCGTCCGGCGCGTGCAGGAGCTTGCCCGCGTCCTCCTCGAGGTGCACGTCGCGCAGGCGCACCCGCCGCCCCGAGCGCAGCAGCTCCAGGCTGCCGCCCGCGCCGCCCAGCGGGCGGTAGGCCTGCGAGATCTGATAGCCCTTGGGGAGGTCGGGGTAGAAGTAGTTCTTGCGGTCGAAGGCGGTCACCGCGGGCACCGAACAGTCGAGGGCGACCGCCACCCGCAGCGCCTTCTCCAGCGCGGCCGCGTTGAGCACCGGGAGCGAGCCCGGCAGCCCCAGGCACACCGGGCAGGTGCGCGCGTTGACCGGCGCCCCGAACTCGACCGCGCAGCCGCAGAACAGCTTGCTCGCCGTGTCGAGCTGGGCGTGGACCTCCATGCCCACCACCAGCTCGTAGCGCTCGAGCACCTCGGCGCCGCTCACGGTTGGTCCCCGATCACCGGCGGGCGGCGCTCTTCGAGCGCGAGCGCCCCCTCGAGGCCGGCCGCCAGCGCGACCAGCGCCGGGTCGGACCAGCGCGGCCCCACGAGCTGCAGCCCGACCGGGAGCCCGCCCGCCGTGAACCCGCACGGGAGCGAGATCGCCGGCAGCCCGGCCAGGTTGATCGCGACCGTCATGACGTCCACCGCATACAGCGCCAGCGGGTCGCGCGCCTTGCCGCCCAGCGGGAACGCCGGCTCGGGCGAGGTGGGCCCCACCAGCGCGTCGACCCCGCAGAGCGCGCGCTCGAAGTCGGCGCGGATCTTCCGGCGCACCCGCATGGCGCGCAGGTAGAACGCGTCGTAGAACCCGCTCGAGAGCACGAACGTCCCCAGCAGGATCCGCCGCTTCACCTCGGCGCCCAACAGCTCGGCCCGCGTGCGCGCGGTCATGGCGACCGCGTCCGGCGCGCCCGCCGCGCGCCCGCCGTAGTGGACCCCGTCGTAGCGGGCGAGGTTCGAGGAGGCCTCCGCCGTCGCCACCACCTGATAGGCGGGGACCGCGGCCGCGGCCAGCTCGAGGTCGACCTCGCGCACCTCGGCCCCGGCCCCGCGCGCCCGCTCGAGCGCCTCTTCGATCCGCGTCCTGACCTCCCTGTTGGTGGTCAGCTCGCGCCAGGCGCGCACCACCCCGAGCACGCGCCCCGCGAGGGCGGGGCGGGCCGCGGCGCGCGCGAACGGCGCCGGCTCCGCAAAGGCGGCCGCCCACGGGCCCGCCTCCGCGCGGGGATCGCGCGTGGTCGGGTCGGCGGGATCGGGCCCCCAGATCGCGTCGAGCGCCAGGGCCGCGTCCCCCACGCTGCTCGCGAGCGGACCGACCTGGTCGAGCGACGAGGCGAACGCGATGAGCCCGGCGCGCGACACCAGGCCGTAGGTGGGCTTGACCCCCACGCACCCGCACAGGGCGGCCGGCTGGCGGATCGAGCCGCCGGTGTCGGAGCCGAGCGCGATCGGCACCACGCGCGCCGCCACCGCGGCCGCGCTGCCACCCGAGCTCCCGCCGGGGACTCGGCTCGGGTCCCAGGGGTTGGCGGTCGGGCCGAAGGCCGAGTTCTCGGTGGACGAGCCCATGGAGAACTCGTCGAGGTTGGTCTTGCCGAGCGGCACGGCGCCCGCGTCGAGCAGCCGCTGCACCACGGTCGCGGTGTAGGGCGGCCGGAAGCCGGCCAGCGCGCGGGAGCCGGCGGTCGTCTCCACGGCTTGCCAGCACAGGTTGTCCTTGATCGCGAACGGCACGCCAGCCAGCGGGCCGGGCTCCTCGCCGGCGGCGACCCGCGCGTCGACCGCCGCGGCCGCCGCCTCGGCCTCGCGCTCGGTCAGGCACAGGAACGCGCGGACCGCGGGCTCGACCGCGCGCGCGCGCGCCAGGGCGCCCTGTGCGACCTCGGCGGCGCTCGTGGTGCCCGCGCGGACGCTCGACGCGATGCCGGCGGCGCCTGTCATTCGGTCTCGCCCCCGATCACGGGCGGGACGGCGAAGCCGCCGTCGGGCGCGGGCTCGGGCGCGTTGGCCACGGCCTCGGCCGGCGCGAGCGAGGGCCGCGCCGCGTCCTCGCGCAGGGCGCCCGCGAGCCCGTCGTCCTCGAGCACGCCCTCCTCGAGCGGGATCGCCTCCAGCTCGCGCACCCAGGTCAGCACGCGGCCGAGGTGCTCGCCGAGGCCGGCCGCCTCGGCCGGGGCGAGGTCGATTCGGGCCAGCCGGGCGAGGCGCGCCACGCCCTCGGGCGCCGTCGGGTCGAGCGGGAGCGGGTCGGACACGTGCGGCTCCATGGCGCGGGGCGCGCCGGGGGTACGTGCAAGAGCGCTGAGCGGACGTGCGTCACGCTCAGCGCTCGGGTCCCGGGGTGATCGGGGGCGCTAGGCCTTCTTGGCCTTGGCGGCCGCGCGGGCCGCCGCCTCCGCGCGGCGCTTGCGCCGGCGGGCCGCCGCCTCGGCCGCGCGCTTGCGGCGCGCCTCGGGCGACTTGGCCTGCTCGGCGGCCTCCATGCGGTGGCGCAGCCCCTCGGGAATGTCGCGCTTGAGCGGCTTCTTGACCCGGCCGGCGCGGATGCACTTGGTGCACACCTTGATCCGCTCGACCGTCCCGTTGGCCGTGAGCGCGCGCACGCGCTGGACGTTCGGCTTGAACTTGCGGCGGGTAATGCCGGTCGTCTTGATACCGACGCCGCCGACGTACTTGGCCAGACCGCGGGTGGTGATCTGGTTGCCGAAGCTGGTCCGCTTGCCGCAGGTCTCGCACTCACGGCTCATGTCTGCCTCCAACACACGCCCGGGGCCAAGGGAGCGCTCGTTCGGCTCCAGCCGGGGCGGAGAAAGGGCGAATTCTAGCGACGGGCCCCCGGGCATCAACCCCCAGCGAGGGGCCTTACACCGCCTGGATCCGCAGCTTGTCCGTCAAGAACCGGCGGCGGTAGGTCTGGCGGGCCGCCTCGGCCACGTCCTGGACGAACAGGTAGTTGAACCCGGCCCCCACCGCCGCGCCGGCCAGCGGGACGGCCTGGAACACCTTGCGGCTGAGGAGCAGGCCGACGATGTGCTTCACCGCCTCGCGCGACACGATCAGGCTGGCGAGCACGGCCGCCTTCTCGGCCCGCTTCTGCGGCTCGAGCCCGTCGAGCTCGTCGCGCAGCGCCTCGAGCTCGAGCAGGGCGGCGTAGCGGTCGCGCGTCCCCCCGCAGGCCAGCTCGAACACCTTGAACGCGATCACCCCCTCGCCGGGCGCGAACGGGTCGACCCCGTAGGCCGCGCCCAAGAGGCGCACCACCCGCATGGCGACCCCGATCAGGAGGGGAATGTCCGCCGCGAGCAGCGCCGCGCCGCCCAGGCCGCAGCCGGCGCCCTCGAGCAGGGCCAGGGTCTCGTGCTGCTGGCGGACCGCGTCGGCAACCTTGTCGAGCACCCGCAGGTCGTGGGTCTTGAGCTGCTCGAGGCGGTCGACCTCCACGAACCGGCGGGCCTGCGCCAGGAGGCCCTCGAGGTCGACGGTCCGGTCCGAGAGGCTCGCGATCCCCTTGAGGAGCTGCTCCACCCCGTTGCCGGTCAGCTCGAGCAGCTTGTCGGGGACCAGCCGCTCCGAGAGGGCCTCCACCGGCTTGAACAGCCCGCGCGACGCGCGCCCGAGCAGCCCCTCCTCGGGCTGGCGGAAGTAGGCCTCGATCTCCTCGCGGGCCCGCTGCTCGTATGCGCTCAGCTCGGCCATGCCCACCTCCGGCGCGCTCATCATAACCGTCCTCCTCACGCGCGGCCCGAGCAACTCCCTTGCCTGCCTTGCAGGCTGGAACCGGCGCGCCGGGCTGCCCGTGGCAAGGAGGCGGGCTGGGGGCCCCGCGAGCGTGCGGTACTTCGCGGCAGGCGCCCGGGGCCGGGCGCCGCACCCGGCCTCGCAACCCGATCCCCACGACCGCCTTCCGGTCGGGTATCACCGAGCGCCCGGAGGTCGCGTGCTCAAGACCCGCCTGCTCTGCCTCGCCCTGGCCGCCAGCCTGCTCGTCACTCCGGGCTGCCTGATCGGGAGCCCCGTGGCCGCCTTCTCGGGCGAGCCCTACGGCATGACCGTGGACGACTGGATGGCGCTCGGCGGCCGCAAGGGGCGGATCTGGAGCGACGCGCCCGTGTTCGCCGCGATCGACCTGCCGTTCGCGTTCGTGCTCGACACCGCCTTCTTGCCGATCAGCCTGATCATGTGGGGCCTCACGTCGGCGGCCGATCCCAGCGAGGACGACTACGACGACGAGGAGGACGCGGCGCACGACGAGGACCACGAGCACGAGCACGAGGACGGCACGC
>CAZMSZ010000015.1:0-13499 GCA_964569055.1 uncultured Planctomycetota bacterium
GGCTGGCTGCTCGACCTCGTGTACCGCGCGCCGCCGCTCCCCGCGCGGCCGGCGGGGATCGGCGCCCGCGGCCCCGGCTGGGAGGTGGTCGGCGTCGACGGGGTGCCGCTGCTGCTCCACGGCGGGCTGCCCTACCCGTCCGACCTCGTCCGCCCCGCGGGGCGGGTCGACCTCGGCGGCCGCTGGGAGCTGCGGCTCGACCCCGACGAGCGCGGCCTGCGCGAGGGCTGGGCGAGCGCCGCCGCGGGCCCGGGCTGGGAGCCGTTCGAGGTGCCCGGCACGTTCGACGCGGCCCTGGGGCCGCACCCCGACTACGACGGGGTGAGCTGGTTCCGACGCACCTTCGAGACCCCGCCGGTGCCGCACCGCGGCCGCGTCCGCCTCGCGCTGCGCGCCGTCCCGCTGCGCGCGCAGGTGTTCGTGAACGGCGTGCGGGTGGCGGCCCACGAGGGCGGCTACACCCCGTTCTACGCCGACGTCACCGACCAGCTCCGCCCCGGGCCCAACCTGCTCGTGGTGCGCGCGGACGACCGCCCGACCTACACCTCGCTCCCGCCGCGGATCCGCGAGAGCCACCGGCCCGGCTGGGCGACCTACGGCGGGCTCGCGCGGCCGGTGTACCTCGAGGTGCTGCCCGCCGCGTACCTGGCCAAGGTGGCGGCGACCCCTCGCCGCGCGGGGGAGCAGGTCGAGGTCGCGGTGACGGCGGTGGTCCACGCGCGCATGCCCGCGGCGGACTACGCGCTCGAGGCGCGGCTGCGCGCGCCCACCGGCGAGGAGGTCGCGCGCGCGACGGTCGAGGTCAGCCCGCGCGCCGCGCTCAGCGCCGCGCGCCTGACCCTGGCCGTCCCCGAGCCGCGGCGCTGGAGCCCGGCCGACCCGGCGCTGTACCGGCTCGAGCTCGAGCTCGCCCAGGGGGGCGCGCGCGACCGGGCGGCGCTCACGCTCGGGCTGCGCGAGGTGGCCGTCGAGGGCGAGCGGCTGCTCCTCGACGGGCGCGCGCTGCGCCTGCGCGGGATCGCCAAGCACGAGGACCACCCGCGCCACGGCCTCACGCAGCCCGAGCCGCTCCTCGCGAGCGACCTCGCCCGGCTGCGCGAGCTGGGGGTCGACTTCGTGCGCCTGGCCCACTACCCGCACGCGACCGCCGCGCTCGAGTGCTACCGCGACGCGGGGCTGCTGCTGGCGGAGGAGATTCCGCTCTACCAGGCGGGCATGGGCTGGCTGGGCTGGGCGGGCTGGGACCGGCGCCCGAGCGCGTTCCCGGGCGAATGGTTCGGGCTGCGCCAGCTCCACCACCCCGAGCTGCTCGCCAACGCCCAGCTCCAGCTGATCGAGATGATCGAGCGCGACCGCCACAACCCCGCGGTGATCCTGTGGGCGGTCGGCAACGAGTGCTACAGCCTGGGCGAGGGCGTGAGGCCGGTGTACGCCTGGCTGCGCGAGGTGGTGCGCGCGTTCGACCCCACCCGCCCGGTGACCTTCAGCGAGCTGACCTACGGGGTGGCCGCGCTCGACGAGCGCCGGCGCGCGCTCGCCGAGTGCGACGTCGGCGCGGTGAACATGTACTTCGGGTGGTACTTCGGCGAGGCGGCGGACGCCGGCCCGTACCTCGACCGCCTGCGCGCGCTCCACCCGGGCAAGCCGCTGCTCGTGACCGAGTGCGGCGCGGGGGCGGCGCCGGGGCGGACCGACGCCGACGGCCCGCACGCGAGCGACGGGGTCACGCCGGGTCACACCTACTCGGAGGCGTACCAGGCCGAGCTGCTCGAGGCGCTCTACCGCCAGGCCGAGGCGCGCCCGTTCGTGGCGGGCTTCTCGCCCTGGGTGTTCGCCGACTTCCGCTGCCCCTGGTTCCCGAACGGGCCGGTGCCCGGCTACAACCTCAAGGGGGTGCTCTCGCGCGACCGCGAGCCCAAGCAGGGGTTCTACGCGTTGCAGCGCCTGTACCGCGAGGCGGCGCAGCGAGAGGAGGGGCGGTGAGCCCGCCGGCCGGCCTGTCCCGCCTGTCCCCGAACCTGTCCGAGCTGCACGCGCTGGCGCGCGCCTCGCTCCTGGCGAACGTCCACGAGCTGGGCGGCCGGTTCGGCGTGACCGCGGGCGCGCAGCAGTTCCGCTCGCTGTGGACCCGCGACTTCGCCCACGCCTCGGCCGGCCTGCTGCGCCTCGGGCGGGCCGACGTGGTGCGCGATCACCTGACGCTGCTGCTCGAGCACGCCCGCCCCGACGGGCTCCTGCCGCGGACGCTCGACTCGAGCGACGCCAAGCTGCGGGTGGCCTGGGTCAGCGCCGCCCGGCTGGTGCCGTGGCTGGGGCCGCTCGTCCCGCCGCTGACCGCGGCGCTGGTCCCCGAGTACACCGACCAGCACGGCCAGCTCGCGATCGACGGGAACGCGCTGGCGGTGCTGGCCGCGCTCCGCCTGCAGGACGTCGCGCCCGACGAGGCGTGGTGGCGGACGCACCTCCCCGCGCTGCGCCGCCTGCTCGCGTTCTACGCGCCGCGCACCCGCGGCGACCTGGTGCACCAGCCGCCGTTCTCCGACTGGCAGGACAGCGTGCGCCGGCGCGGCGCCACGTTCTACGTGAACCTGGTGGTGTGGGCCGCCCACGCGCGCCTCGCCGCCCGCCCCGAGGCCGAGCACCCGCCCGAGCCGGCGACCCGCCTGCGCGCCGCGCTGGAGCGCACCTTCCGCCCGACGGGCAGCGGCCTCTACCGCTCGCTCGAGCGGGGCCCCTGGGTGTCGCTCGACGGCAACCTGCTGGCGATCGACCTCGGCCTCCACCCGCCCGGCACCCCCGAGGCGCGCGACCTGTGGGCCGCCCTGGTGGCGAGCCCGTTCTGGCGCCGTCACGGCACGCCGGGCTGGAACACCCTGCCCGACTACCCGCGCTCCACCCGCAACCCAGGCGTGACCGTGGCGGGCCTGGGCCACTACCACGACCGCGTGCGCTGGTCGTGGCTGACCGCCCTCGCCGCCAAGGTGGCCGCCCGCATGGGCGACCTCCCCCGGGCCGAGGCCTGCCTCGAGCACCTCGCCGCCTGCGCCCACCGCGACGGCGCGATCGCCGAGATCTACGACGAGCGCCCGCCCCACCGCCGCTGGCGCTCGCCGCTCTACCTCAGCGAGCTCCCCTTCGCCTGGGGCGCGGCCGTGACGCTCGACGCGCTGCACGCGTACGCGGAGGCGCGGCTGGGCGCGGAGGCGAGCTGACTCAGAACGTGAGCGACACGCCGCGTTCGCGCAGGAACGGGGCGAGGCGCGCGTCGATCAGGGCCGCGGCGCGGGCGCGGTCGACGTCCTCGGCGCTCGTGAGCCCGGCGCACAGCTCGTCGAGGAGCTCGCGCTGGATCACGCCGGCCTGCTGGGCGACGGCGTAGGGGATCGAGCTGTACATGACCATGGCGTAGCGGGTGCGATAGCGCTCGGGCATCTCGCGCTGCAAGAGGGCCTCGACCTGCTTGCGGAGGAGGAAGGCGGGGTCGGCCACTTTGGCGCGCATCTCCACGAAGTTCTCGAGGGCCATGGCGGCGATCGCGTCGGCGTCGGGCTTGCGCTCGCGGCTGAAGGTCGCGAGCGCCTCCTCGGTGGGGAGCGCCTCGAGCAGGCGCAGCAGGAGGGCGCAGTCCTCGAACCCGCAGTTGAGGCCCTGGCCGAAGAACGGGACCACCGCGTGGGCGGCGTCGCCGACCAGGAGCACGCGGCCGTCGTGCTGCCAGGGGGCGCAGCGGACCGTGCCGAGGTGGCCGAGCGGGTTGGCGAGGAGCTGCGCGGCGAGGTCGGGGAGGAGCGGGACCGCGTCGGGGTAGTGCTCGGCGAAGAACGCCTCCACCGCGGCGGCGCTCGTCAGCGAGGCGAAGCCGTGCGGCCCCTCGAGCGGCAGGTAGACCGTCCCGGTGAAGCTCCCGTCGCGGTTGGGGAGCCCCATCAGGAAGTGGTCGCCGCGGGGCCAAATGTGCAGCGCGCGCTCGTCGAGCGCGAAGCCGCCGCCGGGCGCGGCCGGGAACAGCAGCTCCTTGTAGCCGTGCTCGAGCGGCTCGAGCGAGGCGCGCGCGCCGGCCTGGGCGACCAGCGCCTCGCGCACCGCGGAGGGCGCGCCGTCGCAGCCGAACACGCGCCGCGCGCCGGTGACCTCGACCCGCGCCCCGCCCGGCCGCGCGAACAAGAGGTCGCCGCGGGCGAGGTCGGCGCTCACGAGCGTGTGCTCGAAGTGCAGCCGCACCCCCGCCCCCTCGGCCCGGTCGAGCAGGCGCGCGTTGAGCTCGGCGCGGGAGATCGAGTAGTTGCGCTCGCTGTCGTCCTTGCCGTAGGGCTGATACGCGGTCGAGCCGTCCAGGTTGTGCATCAGCCGCCCGTAGACCGGGACCGTGAGCGCGAGCACCTCCTCGCGCAGCCCGAGCGGCTCGAGCGCGATCAGCCCGCGATCGCACAGGACCAGGTTGATCGAGCGCCCCGCCTCGACCGGGCCGGTGCGCATGTCCGGCCGCCGCTCGTAGACGTCGACCGGGTGACCGCGTCCGGCCAGGAGCAGCGCGAGCACCGCCCCCACCGGCCCCCCGCCCACCACGACCACCGGCTCGCGCGCCTCGCTCGGCATGGCTCCCCTCCTCGGCCGAGCGCTGCCCGGCGGCGGCCTAGGTTACTTGCTTGGAGGCTACGATCGCGGCGGAGCGCGCCCGGCGGGCGGCTCCTCGGGAGCGCTCATGCCGCCGCGTCCCTTCCTGCTGGCTCCGTTCGCCGCCCTGCTCGCGGCCTTGCCGCTGGCCGCACCGGCCCTGGCCCAGCCCGCCTCGCCCCCGCCCGAGGAGGTCGCGGCCCTGGTCGACTGGTCGGTCCGCGTCGGGCTGCCCTCGCTCGCCGGCAAGCCCCTCGTGCGCGGGCCTGCGGGCGAGCTCGGGTTCCTCCTCGAAGAAGGAGCGCAGGGCGGCGCGGGCGCGCTCGTGCTGCATGACCTTCGGCCCGTGCGCTCGGGGCCGGGCGTCGTCTGGGCGCGCGTCGACCTCGAGACCGAGCTCGAGGCGGTGCTGCACGGGCGACGCACGGAGCGCCCGCTGGACCGGATCGCCCTGGTGACGCTCGCGCTGGGCGCGCACGCGTCGGGGCTGCCCGGCGCGGCGCGCGCGCTGGTCGCTCGCGCCGCGGCCGCCCGCGGGACGGTCCACGCTCCCCACCTGCCCGCCGCCGCCCTGTGCCGGGCGGAGATCCGGGCGCTGGCGTTCGCCGCGGCGCTCGAGGCGCACGCCGCGCGGCGCGACGAGGAGGCGCTGAGCCGGCTGCGGCGGGTCGAGCGCGCCTGCCCCGGCACGCGCGAGGGCGAGCGCGCGGCCGAGTACGCCGCCGCGCTCGAGGCCGCCGCGGAGGCCGAGCGCGCCCGCGCTGCCTCGCCGCCGGCGGACGAGGAGGAGCAGCTCCTCGGCGGGCAGCTCCGCGAGCTCGAGCGCGTGCCGCTGCGCGAGCTCGTGGGAGGCCTGCGCGAGGTCGCGGCGCTGGACGAGGTGTGGCGCCGGGACGGATTGGGCGAGCGGCTGGCGCGCCTCGGTCACGCGGCGGCGCCGAGGCTGGTGGCCGCGCTCGACGGCTCGGCCCTGACCCGGATCGTGGTGCGCGACGAGCCCGGGCGGCCGCGCCTGATCCCGGTCCGGACGCTGGCCCGCGAGATCCTGGAGCGGATCGCGGGCCGTCCGTTCCAGGACGCCGACGAGGCTCGCGCCTGGTGGTCGCTCGTGGCGAGCGTGGGCGAGGTCGAGGCGCTCGTGCAGGGCGTGGAGGCCGGCGGCGAGGACGCGCCCGTGCAGGCGCTGCGCCTGCTGCGCGCCGACCGCCTGCGCGCGCTGGAGGTGATCCCCGCGGCCGCGCGCCGGCAGGCGCCCGCCCTGCGGGCCGCCCTGTTCCACGTCCTCGCGGCCGACCCGGGGTTCGGCGCGGGCCGGCTGCTGGAGGCGGAGCTGGAGGCCGCGCCCGACCTCCGCTGCTTGCTCGTCGCGGCCCGCGGGGTGGCGGCTCGCCGGAGCGCGGCCTGGATCGAGCCGCTGGTCGCGGCGCTCGAGCGCGAGCTCGGCGCGGCGGACCCACCCGCCGAGCAAAGCGCCGACGAAGGCCCGAGCCGAGCGACGGGCCCCGTCGGCGATCAAGACGTCGTGACGGACGCCTGCGTGCTGCTGCTCGCGCGCGGCGGCCTGATCGGCGCCAGCGCGGCCCGGCGGACCTACGCCCGACTCGGCGCGCGGGCGCGCGAGCGGCTGCTGCTCGAGGCGGCGGCGATCGCGGGCCAGAAAGAACAGCCCGAGCTGGCGCGCGCCGAGGCGGAGCGGCTGCTGGTCGACGCGCTCGACGACCCGGGGCTGCGGGTCGACGTGACCGAGCTCGAGCCGCTGACGCTGGCGAACCTCGCGGCCACGTTGCTCGCGCCGCCCGATCCTCGCGCGGAGGAACGCGGTCCCTCGCTGCGCTCGCCGCCCGGCTGGCGCGACCTGCGCGATCGGCTCCGCCGCGAGCGCGCGCCCGCCGGCGCGACGCCCCCGCCGCCCCCGCTCGTGCCGACTCCCCCCGAGGTCGTCCGCGCCTGCGCCGCCCTGCGCGCCGCCACCAGCGCCCGCGCCGCGGCTGCGCCGCTGGCCGAGCTGGAGCGCCACGGCCCGGCGGCCTTGCCGGCGCTCGGCGCGGTCTTGCGGGCCCTCGCCCCCGAGCACCCGGCCCGCGAGGTGGCTGCGCTCGCCGCCGCCCGCCTCGGCTCGCGGGTGCGGGCGGTCCGCTGGCTCGAGCCGCCAGGCGGCCTCCCCGAGCCCTGGCGCGGACTGCGCGCACGGCTGCTCGCCGCGCGCGGGGGGCCGCTCGACCCGCAGCTCGTGATCGAGCTGGCCCTCGGCGCGTCGCGGCGGACCGAGGCCGGCGCGCTCTGCCTGCGGATCACGCGCGGCGGCTCGCAGCCCGGCCTCGCCGTGTCCGTCGAGCTCGCCCCCGCGTCCGCTCGCTCGCTGGAGGCCGCCCCGCTGGTCGGCTTCGGCCGGGCCTGGAGCGGCGGCGTGCTGGCGGAGTGGAAGGAGCTCACCGCGTCGCGCGCGGCGCTCGAAGGAGAGCCCGAGACCCCGAGGCGGGCGTGGTGGCGCAGCTCGCTCGAGGAGTTGACGAGGGCGGTGTGCGCCAACGACCTCCCCTGGGACCAGGAGCGCACCTTGGAGCTCGCCTTCGCCTGGCGCGCCGAGCGGCCCGAGGAGCTCGCCGCGGCGCGCCGCGAGCTCGCGAGCCAGCAGGCGTGGGAGCTCGTGAGCGAAGGGAACGCGCAGCTGCGGGCGGGCGAGCTCGAGGACGCGATCGCCACCTTCACGCGCGCGCTCGAGCTCGGGCCCGCGCTGCCCTGGGCCTGGGGCAACCGCGCGATCGCGCGCCGACGCGCCGGCGACCTGGCGGGCGCGCTCGAGGACTACGCGCGCGCGATCGCGCTCGACCCCGACTCGCCGACTCCCTACTACAACCGCGCCTTCGCCCACCGCGAGCGCGGCGCGCTGCGCGACGCGCTGGCCGACTACACCCGGGCCCTCGAGCGGAGCCCGAGCTACGGGCGAGCCTGGCACGACCGCGCGGTCACGAGGTTCGAGCTCGGCGACGCCGAGGGCGCGCTCGACGACCTGGCGCGCGCCCTCGAGCTCGACCCCGAGCAGGCGACCAGCTGGTACACGCGCGGGCTGGTGCTCAAGCGGCTGCGGCGCTACGAGGAGGCGCGCGCCGCCTACGGCCGAGCGCTGGAGCTGCGGCCCGACGACGGGAACGCCTGGAACAACCGCGGCAACGTGCACCACCACCTCCGCGACTACGAGGCGGCCCGCCGCGACTACCTCGAGGCGCTCGCCGCCGGCGCCACCTCGGCCGACGTGCACTACAACCTCGGCCTGGCCTGCCGCAACACGGGCCGGCTGGAGGAGGCCTTGGCGGCGTTCGAGGCGGCGCTCGCCCGCGCGCCAGGCGACGTCGTGGCGCAGCGGCAGCTCGAGCGCACCCGGCGGGCGCTGGAGGCGCGGCGCCTCGTCACGGCCGAGCTCGACCGCGCCGTCGCCGAGCGCCCCGCCGACCCGGAGGTGTGGGTCCGGCGGGCGCGGACGCGGGCCGAGCTCGGCGAGTGGACCGGCGCCCTGGAAGACGCGGCGCACGCGCTCGCGCTGCGACCGCACGCCGAGGCGCACCTGCTGCGCGCCCGCGCCCGGCTGGCCCTGGCGGAGGACGGCTTCGCGGCCTTCGCCGCCCTGGCCGACCTCGACCGCGCGGTCGAGCTGGAGCCCGGCCTGGCGGACGCCTGGCACGAGCGCGGGGCGCTGCTGTTGGCGCTCGATCAGCCCGCGCCCGCGGCCGAGGCGCTCGACCGCGCGCTGTCGCTCGGCCTCGCCGAGCCGGGGCGCGCCTACCAGCAGCGCGGGCGGGCCCTCCTGGCGCTCGGGCGGCGCGAGGCGGCGCGGGCCGACCTCGACCAGGCGCTCGCCTTCGCGGGCGACTCGGCCGCGGCGTTCGCCGCGCGCGGGGCCGCGCGCCGTGAGCTCGGCGACCTGGAGGGCGCCCTGGCCGACGGGGACGAGGCGGTGCGCCTCGACCCGCGCAAGGCGCTGTGGCGCTCGCAGCGCGGGCTGACCCTGTTGGCGCTGGGGCGCGAGAAGGCGGCGCTCGAGGCCTGCGACGCGGCGGTCGGGCTCGCGCCGGCCGCCGCCCTCCCGCGCGCGCACCGCGCCCGGGTGCAGCTCGCGCGCGGCGAGCTGCTCGAGGCCCGCGCCGACCTGCGCGCCGCGGCGGCCCTGCCGGAGCACACCGAGGGCGGCCTGCGCGCGCTCGGGGAGGCGGCGACGCTCGCCGGCGACCACGCCCTGGCCGCCGAGCTGCTCGGCCGGCTCCACGCCCCCTCTCCGCGCTCGGTCGCGCTCCAGGCCGCGCTCGGGAGGCGCCCGCCCTGGCCGCCGCTCGACGAGCTGACCGCGCGCGAGGGCTGGGAGGCGGCCCTGGCGCGCGCGACGGCGGGCGAGCTGCCCGAGCCCGACCTGCTGGCGCTGGCCGCCGCGAGCGCGGGCCCCGAGCTCCAGCGCGAGCGCCGGGCCGCGGCCCTGGCGCTGCTCGGCCTGGCGGCCGAGGTCTCGGGCGACCGGGAAGCCGCGCGCCGTCGCTACGCGCGCTGCGCCGAGGAGGCGCCGCAAGACCCCTTCGTGCGCGACCTCGCGCGATACGGCAGCGCGCGCCTGGCGGAGTGAGTAAGGGCGGGACAGCGAGCCCCTACTCCGCCTCCTCCTCGCTCGCCTCGGCGGCCTCCTCGCCCGTCGCCCCGTCCTTGGGGAACAGGGTCGGGTCGAGCTCCTCCTGGAGGCGCAGCAGGGCGCCGAGGTTCTTGAAGTGGAGCTTGCGCAGCTTGCCGGCGCCGCCGTCGAGCTGCTCGAGGAGCTGGCCGATCCAGGCGCCCTCGAGCTGGCCCTTGCGCGGGGGGCGGACCACCCGGGTGGGGAACGCGAACGAGGCCACGCTCGCGCCCTGCTCGAGGTTGGCGAGCTTGGGCAGGCGGACCTCCTCGCAGGCCCGGGCGACCTCGCTCAGGGCGCGCTGCGCCTGCGCGAAGACCTCGAACACGGCCGCGAAGTCGCTCGGCTCGAGCTCCTGGCCCGACTGCAGCGCCTGCAGGATCGGGCCGAGGCGGGCCTCCTGGGCGCCGAGGCGCTGCACGTGCTCCTGGATCGCGAGCAAGAACCGGTAGCGCTCGAGCAGCTCGGCGCGCTGCCGCTCCTCGTCGGCCAGGGAGTAGAAGCAGCGGAAGAACGCCTCGTCCGCCTTGGCGAAGTTGTCGCGCAGCGTGTCGAGCTCCTTGCCGACGCGCACCTCGAGGCGCTTGGCCATGGAGACGGGCTGCTGCTCGCCGCGGAACTCGAACCGCTTCCCCTTCGGCTCGAGGACCCCGGCCCCGATCGCCTCGAGGAGCATCAGCTCCTCCTGGCGCTGCTCGTACTGCCGCATGGCCTTGGCGAGCCGCTCGCTCGAGAACTGCCCCGCCCGGCGGCGGAGGCGCGCCGCGTCGAGGGTCCCGGCGGCGCGCTCGGCGTCGAGCTCGGCCGCGTGCGCGTCCACGTCGCCGGGGCGCACGACCCGCCCGTCGTAGTAGCCGTGGTAGTGGTCGGCCTGGCGGACCTCGGCGTGCTCCTCGTCGATCGAGGCCTGGACCTCGTCCGCCGGCTCGAGCCGGTCGCGCGCCGGCGTCTTGCCGACGATCGCCTGGTAGGCGAGGCGCGTGACCTCCGCCCGCAGCGCGCCCGCGGGGAGCAGCAGCCAGCTCGGGCGCTCGTCGAGCGGCAGCGGCGCGTAGTCGCGCTTGGCGTTCTGCTCGCGCAGGTGGCTGGGCGGGTGCGAGTGCCACAGCGTCTCCTTCTCCTGATCGCTGGGCGGGAACTGGAGCTCGGGGCCGAGCCGGTAGTCGGTCAGGAGCGTGCGGCGCGCCGCCTCCTGCTCGGGGTCGCGCGGCGGCTCCTTCTTGACGAGCGCCGTCAGGCGCGGGAGCGCGGCCGCCTGGTGGTGGAACAGGTCGTCGCTGTAGCGCCGGTGGTGCGCCATGCTGGCGAGGTCCGAGCAGGCCAGCTGCAGGGCCAGCTCCCAGCGCTCGAGCTTCCACAGCCCCGAGATCAGCGCGTCGCTGCCGGTGAGGCGCACCGCGTGCAGGTCGGCGTTGAACTCCATTTGCCGGGAGAGCGAGAGGTTGAGCAGGTTGATCAGCATGAACACAAGCCCCAGCAGCTTGCGCAGGAGCCACACCACGGCGGTCAGGATCCAGGCGGGGAAGCTGAGGCGCAGGTCGATCGAGCGCCAGTGGGCCAGGGCGGTGTCCCAGCTGTCGCGGCCGGCCACCATGTCGGCGACCACGCGGTTCGCCACGTAGACGTACTGCCCGAGCTTCATGCTCGACTGGGCGAAGTGGCCGAACTCGTGGGCCAGGATCGCCTTGAGCTCGGAGAGGTTGACCGCGTTCAACAGCCCGAGCCCGATCAGCAGGTTCTTGCGGGCGGGGAGCACCAGGGTCAGCAGGCTGCGCGGGTAGAACACGGCCGCGTTCACGTCGTGGCTGAGGAAGATCCGGTTGGGGAACGGCGCGCCCGACTCGCGGCACAGCTCGCGCACGAACGCGAACAGGTCGGGGGCGTCGCGCTCGGAGAGCGGCAGGTAGTGCTCGGTCTCGACCGGCTGCCCCTTGAACAGCCCCTTGAGCAGGAACAAGAACAGCATGCCCGTGCCGGCCATGGCGCCGATCTTGAGGACCAAGACCTGGCCGGAGTCCTTCCCGGCAGGGATCGGCAGCTCGTACAGCCAGTAGACGAGGTAGGCCGACCCGGCGACGAGGGCCAGGTAGAGCGCGAGGAACAGCGCGAGCGCGGCCAGCACCAGCACGACCCGCAGCTTGTAGGACGAGTCCGCCCGGACCGCTTCGGGGAGCGGGCGCGGCGAGGGCGGGTAGAGCGGTCGGTCGTCGCCGGGGCGGGCGCGCGCGGCGGCGGGAGCGGCGCGCCCCTCGCGCTTGGCGCGCGTCGCCGACCGAGACCCAGACGCCCGCTCGCCTTCGGCCGCGGCGCGGGCCTTCGCTTCAGGACCGCGCGCGGCGCGGGTCGTCCGCTCGTTGGGTCGGGCCGAGCCCTGGACCGGCGCGCGTCGGCGCTCTTTGGGCGCTTCGCTGCTGCTCTCGCGTGGGGCCACGTCCCCTCCCGGCCGGCCCGGTCCCCGGCCGCGCCCAGAGGACCAGGCCGCCGCCACCCGTGCAAGAGGGTCGCGCCGGGCGCTGCACGGGCGGGCGCGGGTGTCGTAGGCTTGCGGGCGGCGAGGGCGAGCGAGCGCCCGGGAGGACCGCGCAATGACGTGGACGGGAGACCAGGGGGCGCTGCTCGACGTGGCCGCGCGGCTGGCCGCCGCCATGGTGGCGTCGGGCCGGCAGGACTGGGAGATCGTCGTGCCCGACGCGGTCTACGGCGCGCGCCTCCTGATCGAGGAGGTCGAGCGCGCCCGCCGCGAGATCCAGGGCGGCGGGCCGGCCACCCAGGCGTTCCGCAAGCCGCTCGCAGACGAGCCGAACGTCTAGCTACCGGCGGCCCTCCACGATCCGGAACCGGCCGAGCGCGCCGACCGGGCGGTCGCTCGCGAGGCGCAGCTCCACGGTGTACTCCCCGGGCGGGAGCGGGGCTTCGGCGCCGCCGAGGGCCAGCGAGGCCTCGAACGTCCACACCTCGCCGGGGCCGAGCTCGAGCGGGTGGGCGCGGCGCGCGAACGCGCGCGCGCGCGTGGCGCGGTGGACCTCGCGGCCGCCGTCGTCGCGCACGATCAGCTCGTAGCGCTGGTCGGTGCGGAACGTGAAGGCGATCGGGGCGTGGTGCCCGTTCTCGACCCGCAAGGTCAGCTCGAGGGTGGCGCGCGCGGGGTCGGCGAGGTCGAGCTCGAACTGGCCGAGGTGCAGGCACACCGCGAGCCCCGCGCCGCCGGGGCGCGGGATCGCGCGACCTCCGACGGTGGCGCGGCGGAGCGCGGCGCGGACCGGTCCGTCGGGCGTGAGCAGCTCGAGCTCGACGGGTCCGACGCCGGGCGCGAGCGCGAGCCGCGCCAGACGGACGGCCGGCGCCCCGAGCGCGCGCGGCGGGTGGGCGGCCGGCTGGGCTCGCCCGGCGAGCTCCAGCACCAGGCACTCGTCGAACACGCCGGCGGGGGTGGTCAGGCGCGCGCGTCGCGCCACGACCTCGAACACCGCCTGGTCGAGGCCCGGGAGCGAGGGCGCCTGGGCGGTGAACCGGTTGCCGTCGCCGAGGCCGAGCGAGAGCGCGCGGGTGCAGCCGCCCTCGTCCTCGTTCCACAGCCACACCTGCGCGGTGCGCTCGCTCGGCCACCACCAGCGCCGGCCGAGGAGGCCGCTGACCTCGGCCCAGCCGCCGTGTCGGCGGAGCACCTCCACCCGCAGCCCGGCCTCGCCGGGCGCCCCCGCCACCTCGAACTCCCACACGTTCCCCGCGTCGAGGGGGAGCAGCGCGCGCGCGGTGCGCTCCTCCGCGTGCGCGGGCGCCGCCGCCAGCAGCAGCGCCAGCGCCGCGAGGGTCCTCGCCTCCATGGCCGATCCTCCCGGGCGCGCCCCGGCGCCCGCGGCCGGCGCCGGAGCACCGCCCGCGCCGCGCGTGACGCGTGAGGCGTCGCGCGCGTCCGGCCGGATCGCCGCCGCGCGCGCGCCGCGCGGCGCGCCGGCGTCCTGCCGCGCGAGGCGCGGGCGCCTCCGCGGGACCGAGTCAGCCCGACGCTTCGCTCGGCAGAGCTCTCGACGAGCGAGAGTCGTCGAGCCGCACGGTCGTGCTCGGTCGTCGTGTGGCCGTAGACCGATGTCCCAGGAGGGACCGCCGATTCTCCGCGCAGAGAGCGCCGAGGTCGCAGAGAGGCGCTGAAGCCCTTGGCGAAGGCGTCCGTCGCCGCTCTCGCCTGCGATCTCTGCGAGCTTGGCGCGCTCTGCGCTCGATCCTGAGCCTTCGT
>CAZMSZ010000015.1:13599-19273 GCA_964569055.1 uncultured Planctomycetota bacterium
CCCTTGGGACGCTCGCCCAGCGTGGCCTCGAGCTCGACCCGCTCCTCGCCGCGCACGACGGTGAGGCGCAGCCGCTCGCCGGGGCTGCGCGCGCCGACCTGCTCGACGAAGTCCTCGGCGTCGTGCACCGCCTCGCCATCGGCGCGCACCACCACGTCGCCGGTCTGCAGGCCCGCCTGCTCGGCCGGGCTGCCGGGCTCGACCGCCTCGATCTCGGCGCCGCCCTCGTCGGTCTCGACGGTGCTGATCCGCACGCCCAGGAAGCCGCCCTTGGTGATGAGGTGGCGGTCGCGCGCCTGCAGCGACACCTCCACCACGACCGTCTCGCCGTCGCGCCGCACCTGCATGCGGAGCGTCTCGCCGGCCGGCAGCGTGCCCACGATCCCCTGGAAGCGGCGCGAGCCGCTCACCGCGCGCCCGTCGGCCTCCACGATCAGGTCCCCGACCTGCAGCCCCGAGCGGGAGGCGCGCGTGCCGGCGCGCAGCCCGGTCACGCGGGCGCCGGCGCCGCCGGGGTCGTCCTCGAGCGCGAGGCCGGGGAGCACGCCGTGCGAGACCAGCCCCTGCTCGCGGAAGTGCGGCAGGAACGCCTTGATCTGGTTGACCGGGATCGCGTACGCCACGCCGGTGTTGTTGCGGGTGCCGAACCGCACCGCGATCCGCCCGTTGATCCCGAGCAGCCGCCCCTCGAGGTCGAGCAGCGGGCCGCCCGAGTTGCCCGGGTTGATCGCGGCGTCGCTCTGGAGCGCGTCGCTGTAGCCGCCCTGGAAGCGGTGCACCGCGCTGATCACCCCCACCGTCACGTGCGGCGTGCCGTCCTTCGAGAAGCCGAACGGGTTGCCGAGCGCGATCACGGCCTGCCCGGGCCGCGCGGCGTCCGAGTCGCCGAGCTCGACGTAGGGGAACGGCCCCGGCCCCTCGAGCTTGAGCAGCGAGATGTCCCCGCGCGGGTCGGACCCGACCATGACCGCGCCCTCGAACACGCCGCCGGGGCGGGTCACGATCCAGCGCTCGCCCACGGGGCGGCTGCCGGCCACGTGGTCGTTGGTGAGCACGTAGCCGTCGGGCGAGATGATCACGCCCGAGCCGCCGCCGATCGCCACGAACGCGCGGCTGACCCGCTCGATCGTGTCTTCCAGGCGACGCTCCTCGGCGCGCGCCGCCTCGAGCAGCTCGGGGGCCACGCTGCCGGGCGCCGTCGAGCCCTGGGCGCTGGCCGCCGAGGCGGAGGCGAGCAGGAGCGGGAGCGCGAGCGCGGCGATCGTGGGCTTCACGTCAGTTCCCCTCGGGCGCGGTGCCCAGCTTGGCGCGCAGGTCGAGCTCCTCCTCGCCGCGGCGGACCGTGATCACGATCTCCGTCCCGACGTCGAGCTTCTTGATCTCCTCCTGGAGCTGGAGCAGGTGCTTGACCTCGACCTGGTTGAACACGCGGATCACGTCGCCCGGCTGGACGCCGGCCGCCTCGGCCCCGGTGCCCTCCAGGGCCCGGACCACCCGCACGCCGACGCCGTTGAACTCGGGGTCGATCCGGATCCCGAGGAACGCGGTGGGCCGCGCCTCGAACACCTCGCCGCGCGCCATGGCCTCGACCCGCGGCGCGAAGCGCGTCCAGGCCGCGCCGAACCCCACGCCCGAGCTCTGCCCCTGGCGAGCGAGGTCGGCGTGGCGCACGGCCAGGCCCAGCAGGCGCCCGTCGAGGTCGACCAGCGCGCCGCCGGCGTTGGCGAAGCTGGTGCGGGCGCTGTGCGTGAACGCCTCGCCCCGCTCGCGGCCCAGGCCGCCGACCACCCCGCGGGTGACCAGCGGCGCGTTCTCGAGCGTGCGCCCGACCAGGAGCACGGTCTGCCCGATCCGCGGCTCGCGCCCGGCGGGCTCGAGCGGGACGAGGTCGCCGTCCGCCCCTTCGACCGCGAGCAGCGCCACGCGCACGTTCTCGTCGCGCCCCACGCGGCGCGCCGGGTAGGACCGCCCGCTGGCCGAGGTCACCCTCACCGGCCCGTCGCCCTCCACGTTCCAGATCTCGGTCGCGACCAGGCCGGGGCCGATCACGACCCCGCTGGCCGGGCCCTCGGGGCGCGTGAAGTAGCCGGGGGTGTGGTACCCCTGCAGCCCGAGGCCGGCGCGCTCGTCGCGGCCGAGCTGGCGCTCGCCGTAGTGCGGGCGGTCGACCTCGATCAGCACGACCGAGCGCGCGGCGCGCTCGACCGCGGCGACCGCGACCGCGTCGGCCACGGCCAGCGCGCTCGCCTCGCGCGCGGCGGGGGCCGCCTGGGGCGTCTCCTGGGCGCGACCCACCGCGGGGGCGAGCAGCAGCGCGAGGGCGAGGGCAGCGAACGTCGAGCGCACGGGTTCCCTCCTGCGGGGAGCGGGGTCGAGCGGAGTCGAAGGCGAGCAGTGCGGGCCGGCCACGCGCCGGCGCTACTCCTGGGCGCCGAGCGTGATCCGGAGGTCGCTCTCCCAGCCGTCGCGCTGGATCCGCAGCTCGAGCAGGTCGCCGGCGTACTTCCCCTCGAGCGCCGCGACGAAGTCCTCGATCGTCTTGACCGGCTTGCCGTTCGCCTTCAGGATCACGTCGCCGGTGCGCAGCCCGAACCGCTGGCTGGGGCTGCCGGGCGCCACGTCGTCGACCTTGAGCGGCCCCTCGCCGCCCTCGTCGACCAGGGCCACCCCGAGGTAGGGCGCGCGGCGGTCGCTCGGCGCCGGGGCGGGCGTGGTCGGCTTGGCGGGCTGCGCCTCGGGCGCGGGGGCGGTGCGCTCGGTCGGCTTGCGGCCGAGCACCGGGGTCAGCGTCAGCTCGCGGTCGCCGCGGCGCACGCCGAGGGTGACCTTCTCGCCCGGGCCGTGGGTCCCGACCGCGGCGATCAGGCCGGCGGGGTCGCTGACCTTCTGGCCGTCGACCGAGTGGATGAGGTCGCCGACCTGCAGCCCGGCCACGGCCGCGGGCGAGCCCTCCATGACGCCGTCGATGATCGGGTCGCCGCCCTCGCCCTGGCGCAGGTAGACGCCGAGGAACCCGCGCTCGGCGGCGGGGCGCGCCTTGCCCGGACGCGCCGGCTGCGCGCGCTCGGGCGCGGGGGCCTCGGCCGGCTCGCGCGAGCCGAGCGTGATCGCGAACTCCTTCTTCCAGCCGTCGCGGCTGACCAGGAGCTGCAGCACCTCGCCGGGTGAGCCGGTCACCAGGCTCGGGATCAGCGCGCTCGAGTTGGGGATCGCCGCCCCGTTGGCGCGCACGATCCGGTCGCCCTTGCGCAGCCCGGCCCGCGCGGCGGGGGAGCCGGGGGCCACGTCCTCGATCAGCGCGCCGTCGGCGCTGCGCTCGTCCTCGGTCAGGTAGACGCCGAGGAAGCCGCCGGGGGCGGCCAGGGCGGGGGTCGCCACGCAGCACACGGCGGCGGCGGCGAACAACGTGATCAGCTTCATGCCTCGTCCTCTGGTGATCGGTGAGAGAGGTCCGCGCGGCGGCTCAGGGCGAGCCGGCCAGGCGAACCTCGAAGTCCTTGGTCCAGCCGTCCCGCTCGAGCGTGATCGTCACGCGCTGTCCGGGGCGGGCGCGCGCGAGCGCCGCGGCGAGCTCGTCGTAGCCGCGCACCGGCCGCCCGGCGAAGGCCACCAGCACGTCGCCCGGGCGCGCCTCGCTCGCGGCGAGCGGCCCCGCGGGGTCGAGCTCCACGATCACCAGCCGTCCCGAGCGCAGCTCGAGCGCGGCGCCCAGGCGGGGGCCGCCGCTCGGCGCGGGCGTCGGCGCGGCGTCCCCCTCGGCGGGGCGCTCGCCGAGGACGGCCTGCAGGGTGTGGACGTCCTCGCCGCGGCGCACGCGCAGCACGAGCCGCTCGCCGGCGCGCTTGGCTCGGAGCAGCTCCACGAGCTGCGCGGTGCTGCGGATCGAGGTCCGGTCGGCGCCCACGATCAGGTCGCCTTCGCGCAGGCCGGCCCGCGCGGCCGGCGAGCCCGCCACCGTGCCGTCGACCGCGGCGCCCGAGCCCGCGCTCTGCGGGTCGAGGTACACGCCGAGGAAGCCCGGCTCGGCGCGCGGCGCGGGCTCGGCGCGGGGGCGGCGCGGCTCGGCGCGGGGGCGGCGCGGCTCGGTCCGCGGGGTCGGCGCGGGCCGCTCGGCGCGCGGGCCGTCGAAGTGGAGGTGGAGCGCGCGCGGCTCCCCGTCGCGGATCACGACGATCCCGGCCGCGTCGCCCGGCGCGAAGTGCGCGAGCCCGTGCGAGAGGTCCTCGAGCGAGCGCACCACTTGCCGGTGGCGCGCCCCGACCAGGGCCATGATCACGTCGCCCTCGGCCACCCCGGCCCGCGCGGCCGCCGAGGCGGGCTCGACCCCGAGCACGCGCACCCGGCCGTCGGCGACCTCGACGCGCACACCCAGCGTGACCCGCGGGCGCGCGGGGGCCTCCGGCTCGGCCCGTCGCCGAGGCCGCTCGGCGCGCGGCCGCTCGCGGGTCGGGGCCTCGGTCGCGCGCGGGCGCGGGCGGGCCGCCACGGCCAGCTCCTCGCCGCGCCCGAGGACCACCTCGAGCCGTCGCGTGGCGCCCTCGGGATCGCGCACCTCGAGGCGCACCTCGCTCCCGGGGGCGTGCGGCGCGAGCAGGCGGGCGAGGTCGTGCTCGTCGTGCAGCCGGCGCGCGTTGAGCCGCAGCAGCCGCGCGCCGGGCTTCACACCCAGCTCGGCGAGGTGCGAGCCCTCGAGCACGCGCGCCACGAGCAGCCCGTCGCTCGCCGCCAGGCCGCCGCGGGTCTCCACGCCGACCCCCAGCCGGCCCTGGGCCAGCGGGCGCCCGGCCACGATCGCCTCGACCGCCAGGCGGACCTGATCGGCGGGGATCGCGACGCCGAGGAACCGGCGCGGGGAGTAGCTCGGGGTGACCACCCCGACCACCCGGCCCTCGCGGTCGAGGAGGGGGCCGCCGAACGAGCCCGGGTTGACGGCGGCGTCGGTCTCGATCGCCATGCCGTGGTAGCTGCCCTCCGCGGCGAGCCCGATCGCGCTGACCACCCCGCGCGAGAACGTGGGGGAGCCGTCGAGGCGCAGGCTGTCGAACGCGTTGCCGACCGTGAACACGGTCTGGCCGGGCAGGAGGTCGCGCGAGGCGCCCCAGGTGAGCGCGGGGATCGCGCCGCCGAGGTGGCGGGCGACGGCGGCGACGTCGGTCGCCTGCAGCACCGCGATGTGGTTGAGCGGGTCGATCCCGAGCAGGCGCGCGCGGGCCTGCGCGCCGCCGCGCAGGTGGAGCGTGTACTCGCGGCGCCCGTTCACGAGCTCGGCCGAGGTCACGAGGTGCCCCTCGGCGGAGACGAAGAAGGCGGCGGCCCGGGACTGCGCGTCGAGCGCGTTGCCGTCGAGCGGCGCGCCGACCCGGTGCTCGATCGCCGCGACCGCGGGGAGCACCCGCCGCGCGACGGCCTCCACCTCGTCGGCCTGGTCGGCCGCGGCGGGACTCGCGATCAGCGCGAGCAGGGGGAGCGCGAGCAGCGGGATCCAGTCGCGAGCCATGGCACCTACCTACGAACGCGGGGCAAGGAGAGAGGTGAGCGAGCGATCGAGTTCAGGCTCATGAGGCGAAAGCAGTTGGAGCGACGCTTCGATTGGCCGCCGGGTTGCGCGAGCGGCCCCCCAACGAGCGTCGCCGCCAGATACGCAGAGCCCTTCTCAGCGTTGGCGCGGCGGCCC
>CAZMSZ010000015.1:19373-26047 GCA_964569055.1 uncultured Planctomycetota bacterium
CGCGGGTCCGCTCCGCCTCGCTCGACCTCCCGCTGCAGGTCGCGGGCGGGTGCTGCGGCCGCGAGCCGCTGGCCCTCGACGAGGACGCGTTCGCGCAGGAGCGGGCCCGCCTGGAGGCGGCGTTCGGGCCGCTGCGCGCGGCCGCCGCGGGGGGCGAGGGGGCGCTGGTCGCGGTGCTCGACACCGGGATCGACCGCGAGCACCCCGCCCTGCACGGCGCGATCGCCCCGGGCGTGAGCTTCCTGCGGGGCGCGCCCTGGGACCAGGACCCGAGCGGCCACGGCACCGCCATGGCCTCGCTGGTGGCGGCGCGGCCGCACCCGGGCGAGGACGGCCTCGAGGGCGTGGCCCCCCGCGCCCGCGTGCTGCCGGTGCGCGTGGCCGACAAGGACGGGCGCGCGCTCCTCTCCCACGTGGCGGCCGGGATCGTGTGGGCGGTCGACCGCGGGGCCGAGGTGGTGCTCCTCAGCATGGGGGGCCCGGTCCCCGCGCCGGTGCTCGACGACGCGGTCCGCTACGCCGAGGAGCGCGGCGCGCTCGTGGTCGCGGCGGCGGGCAACGTCAACGTCAACGTCGACCTCGTGCCGGCCGCTGACCCGCGCGTGCTGTCGGTGGCCTGCACCAACGACGCCGGCGAGCTGGCGTTCTCGACCACCTTCGCGCCGACCACCGACCTGACCGCGCCCGGCGAGCGCGTGCTGGCCGCGTTCCCGCGCGGCGAGCTGGGCCTGGTCACCGGCTCGAGCGCCTCGGCCGCGCGCATGGCCGGCGCGGTGGCGCTGGTCCGGCGCCTGGCCCCCGACCTCGGCCCGGCAGCGCTGCGGGCGCTGCTGCTCGGGGCGCGCGGGCCGCTCCCGCTCACGGCCGAGGCGCCGGGCCTCGCGCGCGCGTTCCCGGCCGGCCCGCTCGACGCGGCGACCGTGCTGGAGCGCGTGCGCCGCCGCGCGCCGGCCCTGGCGGTGGCCGATCTCTCGGTGCTGCCCGCGCGCGCCCGCCCCGGCGACCTGGTGCGGGTCCGCGCCCGGCTCGAGAACCGGGGCTTGGTGGCCAGCGCGCCGGCCGTCGCGGTGGTGCGGCTCGCGGGCGCGGCGCTGGCCCGCCTCGACGCGCCGGCCCTGGCGCCGGGCGAGAGCGCGCCGCTCGAGCTCGAGCTGATCGCGCCGCCGCTCGCGGCGCCGGCCGCGCTGGAGCTGGCGCTCGAGAACCAGCCCGCGCTCGCCCGCGCCGCGCTGGCCCCCGCCGACGCGCCGGCGCGCGACCTCGCCCTCGCCCTGTTGGTCGGGCGGACCACGCCCGAGGGCGGGCTGGTGGTCGAGGTCACGGTCGAGGGCCGCGGCGCCGCGCCCGAGGGGGCCGCCGTGGCGGCCCGCCTGGGCGAGGTCGAGCTCGGCCTGGCCGAGGTCGCCCCGCTCGGCCCGGGCGAGCGGGCCACGCTCCAGTTCGCCGTCGACGCGGCGGCGCTCGGCGCGGCGCCCGAGGGGGTGGCGCAGCTCGAGGTGCGCTTCGTCGGCCGCGAGGCGGACGACGCGCCGCACGACGACGCGGCGGTGCTCGACGTCGAGCTGCACGGCGCGCTCGCGCGCGGCGAGGCGCCGCTGCGCACGCAGTATCAGCAGAGCGGCGACCTCAACGTGATCCTCGACGCGCCCTGGCGGGTCGCGCCGGGGCGCGCCTACCTGCCGGTGCTGCTGTTCGTGCCCGAGAAGGGCGACCTCGAGGACAACACCTGGGTCCAGCTCGACCGGGTCACGATCCACGCGCGCACGCAGGCGAGCGCCGGCGGGGCCAACGGCGGGCGCGGGCTCCTGGTCTACGACGACGAGCGGGGCGGCGCCACCCACGCGCCGGTGGGCACGGTGCTGCTCGACGAGATGGGCGAGGTGGCGCAAGCCAACGGCGCCCCCGACCTGCGCGTGTTCGGCCACCGCGAGCTGCGCCAGCCGGGCCACTACACGATCCTGCGCCTGCCACGCGGCGCGCTCGGGGCCGCGCCCGCCTCGTACGACGCGGACGTGTTCGTCGACGCCGAGGTGGCCTGGACGAACCGGCGCAAGTTCCTGTGGGTGTTCCGCCAGACCCGCCAGGGCGCGACCCACAAGGTCATGAAGGTGCGCTTCGCCGCGCAGACGCGCCCGGCCCTCCCCGAGGGCGGCGTGTACTACGACGCGCACGTCCACACCGTGGCGGAGTGGTACCAGTCCGACAGCTTCAGCCTGCTCGCCCCGCGCAAGGCCTGGGGCGGCCCGCTCCCCATGCTGAAGGAGGCGGCCTACGCGATCGGCCTGGTCGACGCGCCGGACGCGGTCAAGGATCGGGTGGTCACGACCGACCACAACACCTACTACGTGGACGGGGACACGCTGCGCGATCGCCCGCTGTTCGGCCCGACGTCGGTCGCGGCCTCGGGCCGCTGGAGCGAGTGGGAGCGCATGGGTGAGATGTTCGGGATCACCCGCGGCGAGGAGGTGACCTTCTCGTCCGACAACCGGGTGAACGGCTCGTTCCTGAGCCTGCCGACCGGCGCGCACGCGCTGGCCTACAAGGCGCAGCACGTGGACGGCGCCTGGCACGGGGGGAGCTCGTTCACCCGCGCGCTCGGCGATCCGTGGCCCGACCTGCCCCTGCGCGAGCTGCTGATTCAGCTGGCCAAGACCAACCAGACGCTGAACCAGGACGCGGCGGTGTTCGCGGCCCACCCGTTCGACTCGGGCAACAGCTGGAAGGGCGAGGACTTCGAGGCCGCGTTCGAGCGCGACCCGCAGCTGCGCTCCGACGTGTCGGTGCTCGCCAGCCGGCGCGGGTTCCTGACCAAGGGCATGCAGCTGTGGAACGGTCACTTCGGCCGGCGCAGCCTGCCCAAGGACGAGATCAGCTGGGACGACCTCAACCCGTGGGCGAACCAGACGTTCGCCCAGGGCAACCCCGACTGGGACGCGGGCCTGATGCGCGGCCTCGGCCGCTGGCACGAGCAGCTCGCGGGGCTCATGGAGTACGAGCTCGCGGCCGACCGCGGCACGCGCTTCCCCCGCAAGGTGTTCGTGAGCGCCGGCAGCGACGCCCACGGCGACTTCAACTGGACCGAGGACCGCCTGGCGACGATCGTCGGGTTCAAGTCGACGTTCACCGTGGACGACAGCGCGTTCGGCGCCGCGCTGACCTACGCGCTCCCCGAGCTGCAGCCGCAAGGAGCCGCGCCCGCGGAGCGCGCGTTCGACGCCATGCTCGACGGCAACTCGGTGCTGACCGACGGGCCCCTGGTCCGGTTCGCGCTCGACGCGGAGGACCGCTTCGACGGCGAGGCGCTCCAGTGGCACGACCAGGCCACGCAGTTCGAGGACGCCGACGGGCGGATCGGCGGCGGCGGCGACTTCGACGGGCGCGGGACGGCGCTCGTCCGCCGCGGCGGTGAGGGGGCGCGCCTGGGCTACCGCTACGCCTCGACCCCCGAGTTCGGCGACGTGCACACGATCGCGATCTACCGCACCAGCGCGGGCGACCCCAACCCGGTGGTGCAGAAGCCCTCGGGCGCCCCGCTCCTCGAGGCGCGCGGCACGCTCGCCGCGGCGGGCGCCGACCTCGAGCTCGAGGAGCGGCTCGACCCCGCCGAGGAGGGCCGGATCGAGAAGACGACCGCGCTGCAGCTCGGCGCCTACACCGGCGACCCCGCGCTCCTCGGCCCCGACGGCGGCCGCTGCCTGACCAACCCGGTGTGGGCGGTCCCGTTCGACGTCGAGGCGACGATCCACCACACCCGGGTCCGCGGGGGCGGCGCCGGCGAGATCCCGGCCGGTGAGCTCGAGGTGGTGCTGCGGTTCGACATGTCGCTCGAGGCGGCGCCCTACGCGGTCGAGCTCAAGGCGCTCGACGCTCAGGGCGAGTCGAGCGACCGCGCCGTCGGTCCGATCGACGTGCTCGCGCCCGTGGGGCCCAACCACGGCTGGACGACCGGCCCGAGCGGCGCGCGCGACTCGGTCCTGACCCTGACCAACACCCGCCCGATCCCGCTCGACCTCGACCGCTACGGCAGCGCCCCCGACCGGGTCACGTTCGTCGTCTACTTCTACGACGCGCCGCGCGACTCGTTCGGCAACGAGCTCAACCGCCCGGCGGCGACCTTCGAGGCCCCGGGCGTGGGCACGGGCGGCGGCACCGGCCCCGCGCTCAGGCGCAAGGGGAGCACCGCGTCGACCTCGACCGCCGGCTCGGGCGGCGGCGGGTCGGGCGGCGGGTGCGCGCTGAGCTCGGTCCCGGGCGAGGAGCCGGCGGCGCCGGCCGCGCTGCTGGTGCTGGCGCTGGCCGCGCTGCTCACCTGGCGGCGCCGGGTCGGGTAGCAGGCAGCTCCGCGGGGCCGCCCTCTCCGCGTCAGCTCGCCGAGACGGTGTAGCCCCAGGTCTCGAGGCGCCGGTCCACGCTCGGAGTGACGGCGTTCGCGCTCATGCACTCATCGAACCGGCGGATGGCGCCCCGGGCGGCGTCGCTCGCGTTGCCGCTGTTGTGCGCGGCGTCGAAGTGCTCGTGGACCCAGCGAGCGTCCTCGGACATGGAGAGCGCGACGATCGCCGCCCCGGCCACGACCAGCACGGCCGCCACGATCCCAGCGGGCCCGCCCCCGTACAGCAGGGGGAGGAAGCCGCCGCAGGCCGAGATCATGTGCCCGATCGCGGCGATCCGGTCGCCATCGGCCAGGGCATCGCCCATGTCCATCACGGCCAGCGCCAGGCCGACCATGCCGAGGACCCCCTCGGCTCGTTCAGTGCTGACGCCGGCGGCCCGCCCGATCGCGGCGGTGATGCCCTCGCAGAGCGAGGCCGTGTCACGCACCGCGCCCATCCAGTTGCGAACGGTCGGGTCGTCGTGGGCGGTCTGCCAGGCGAACAGGAAGTTGATCAGCTTGAGCCCCTCGCCGATGCGGGCCAGCACGCGGCCGGTGCGTTGGAGCCCCACGAAGCGCATCCTCAGCCGACGCGTCGCGCCCTGGCCGTCGGCGAGCTCGACGGTCGCCTCGAAGGTGTCGAGCGCCGTGCTGGGCATCGGGTCGCGCTCGTAGGCGTTCATCAGCTCGACCAGGCGACGGGCGCGGGCGAGGTCGATCTCGCCGCCCTCACGCACGGCCTCCCGCAGGCACGCCTCGATGAACGAGGTCGTCTGCTGGATCACGCTCACCGAGTTGTCGGCCCAGCCCGCCACGGTCTTGGTGGTGGCGAGGAACCGCTCGACGGGGTCGGTGGTGTCCTGAGGAGGCTCCTCGCCCCGCAGGACCTGCTGGTAGCGCGGGGACAGCTCCGGCGCCCGGATCAGCTCGCGGAGCTGCGGGAGGAGCGCGATGCCGGCCGCTTCGCTGATGCTCGCGGCCGCGGCCAGGGCGGCCTCCGCGTCGTAGTGCCAGCGGGCGGCGTGGACCGCGTCAGCGTGGATGGCCGACAGCCGCCGCCCGAGCTCCTGCACGATCTGGGTGGCGGCGCCCGGGAGCTGGGAGAGCTCCGACGCCACGCCGCGGTACTCGGAGCGCCCCGCGCGCATGGCGTCCGGGATCACGCTGTTGACGTCGTCGCGCCAGTCGCGCTCGCCGCGCTCGTAGTGCTGGAAGATCCGCTCGACCCGCTCGAGCATGCCGAGGTGGCCGGCCACGTCGTAGGCGGTGGTCGCCCCGATCACGCGGTGGATCCGCTCCTTGAGCGCCAGCGCCTCGTCGAGCACCCGGTCGCGCAGGGTCAGGAAGAACCCGACGTCCCGCTCGGCGCGCAGGAGACCGCGGCGATACTCCGTGGCGGAGTCCCGCACCAGGAGCTCGTCGGCGCGTCGCCGCGCTTGCTCGGGCGGGAGCTCGGGGAAGGCGAGGCGAGTCACTCGCGCCGCCCAGTCGCGCGACGAGCCCGCGAAGTAGGTGGAGACCCGCTCGAGCTGCCGCTCGCGCCGGCAGGTGCGTCCCTCGCGCGCCGCCTGGTAGTCCTCGAGCCGCAGGCCCCACCACAGGTTGAACTCCATGCCCAAGGCGAGGGCGAGCGGCGGACAGCGCTCGGGGTCGTCGAGCACGTCGTGCGGGAGGTCCTCCCGCTGGGCGCCGCCGAGCTGACTGCTGGGGTCGACCAGATAACCCGCGCCGTTGGTGCGCAGCGCGGCGCGCCAGGTGATCTCGTCCGAGACCCGCTCGTTGATGTCGGCGTTCCGCTCCAGGCTGCGGAAGAAGGCGTTCTCCCCGTGGTCGGTGTTGGTCAGGTCGATCAGCACGTACGCGTAGCGCAGCGGACGCGGCCGTGCGCGCCGCCGCGCCGTCCCGGTGGGGATCGGAGGGACCATGAGGCGCACTGGCAAGCCCGCGCGGGCGAGGGTCATGCGTCACCTCCGCTGGGCGCCGCGAGCTCGGTGTCCCGAAAGATGGAGTACGCCTTGCGTTGATCGCTCGCGGGTTCGTAGGTCAGCGTCACGCGCGCGCCCTCGGGCGGGGGCGGGTCGAACCACAGCCGCAGCGCGCCGGGCAGCCGCACCGCGCGACGCACCTCGACCGACGTCGAGTAGGAGCCGCCGTCCGAGAGGGTGTAGCGGTCCTCGGGGGCGAGCTTCAGCGCGGCGGCCTGGACCAACGTCACCGGGACGCCGCCGCGCAGCCGGAAGGTGTGGCGCCGACCGCGCGCGCACAGGAAGCCCTCCTCCGCGAGCTCTTCGTCGGTCAGCCC
>CAZMSZ010000015.1:26147-29201 GCA_964569055.1 uncultured Planctomycetota bacterium
CTTCAGCCCGCTCCGGTCCCGCTCGCTCCAGTCGAACCAGAACGCCTCCATCTCCTCGACGGCGCGCTCGTTGTCCCAGCCCTGGTACTGGATCCGGTACAGCGCCGAGAGGGCGCCGGTGCGGTGCGAGCCGCCCCAGCAGTGGACCAGGATCGGCCAGTTGCGCGCGTCCTCGACCAGCGCGAAGTAGGCCGCGACCTGCTCGGCCTCGGGCGGCTTGCTCCCGCTAAAGCGGAAGTGCTCGAACCGCAGCCCGAGCTCCTGGGCGGCGCGGTGCTCCTCCTGCCACCACTCCCGCTCGGGCTCGTGGCCGCGCAGGTTGATCACGGTCTTGATCCCGTGCTCGCGCGCCAGCTCGCGCAGGTCGTCGGGGCTGGGCTGGGGTGAGCGGATCAGGATCGCGCGCCCGTCGGCGGCGCGGTCGAGCACCCGGACCATCTGGACCTCGGTCCCCATGTAGGGCACGGTCCAGGCGCCGAGGGCCGCCAGGGCGAGGGCCAGCGCCACGCCGACCGCGAGCAGCGCGCGGCGGCGTTGGGCGGGGTCGAGGCGACGGGTATGCTGCCGCCCGTGAACGCCGCCCTGGCCGTCGTGCTGGCCGTCCTCGCCCTGGGTCTGGGGCCCATCCTGGCGAGCCTGCTCGCCCGGCGGCCCCGGCTCTACGCCGCCCTCGACGGCTTCGTGCTGCTGCTGATCGGTGGGCTGTGCCTCGCGCATTTGCTGCCTCACGCCTTCGAGGTCCTAGGCGGCGCGGCCGTGCCGTTGGCGGCGGCGGGCTTCGTGCTCCCGCTCGTGGCCGAGCGCCTGCTCCACCGCCACCGGGCCGGCGAGAGCCCGGGCGTGCTGGCGCTGGCCCTGGTCGGGTTGCTGATCCACGCCGCCCTCGACGGCGCCGCGCTCGCGGTCCCCGCCGTCGAGGAGCACGCCGGCCACGCCCATGACGGCTCGAGCCTCGACGTCAGCCTGGCGGTCCTGATCCATCGCGTCCCCGAGGGGTTGCTGGTGTGGTGGAGCGTCGGGCCCGCCTTCGGACGCCGCGCAGCCTACCTGATGCTGGCGTTGATCGCGTGCTCCACCTTCGGCGGGTTCGTCCTCAGCCAACCCGTGGCGGCGCTGGCAGGTGGGCGGTTCGCCGGGGTGGTCCAGGCGGTGCTCGCTGGGGCGCTGCTCCACGTGGTGATCGACCACCCGCCCGCCCCCGTGCGGGGCCACGGGCGGCTCCCCGCCTGGTCGGCCCTCGGCGCCGGCGTGGGCCTGGCGCTCCTCGCGTTCCTGCCGCTCGAGGAGATCCCGCACGGGGCGCGGGTCCTCGCGGCCACCTCGCGCCTGCTCCTCGAGAGCGCGCCCGCGATCCTGCTCGGCTTTCTGGGGGCGGGCCTGCTCAGCCTGGTGCGGCCCGAGACGTTGATCCGGCTGATGACCGGGCGCAACGCGGTCACGAGCGCGCTGCGCGGCGTGGTGCTCGGCCTCCCGCTCCCGATCTGCTCGTGCGGCGTGGTGCCGATCTACCGCAGCCTGGCGCACAAGGGCGTCCCCGCCGCCGCCGCGGTGGCGTTCTTGGTCGCCACCCCCGAGCTGGGGATCGACTCGGTCCTGATCTCGATCCCGCTGCTCGGGTTCGAGCTGTCGCTGGTGCGGCTCGTGGCCGCGCTGCTCGTCGCGCTCGCGGCGGGCGTGGTGGCGGGGCTCCTGACCCGCGGCGAGCCGCTCGTGGCGCCGACCGCCGAGCCTGCCTGCGGCGAGGCGGCCGAGGGGAGCGCGCTGGGCCGCGCCGCCCGCTACGGCTTGGTGACCTCGGTCGACGACCTCGGCCCCTGGATCCTGGCCGGGCTGGTGGTGGCCGGGATCATGGAGCCGGCCCTCTCGCGCGAGCTGGTCGCGGCGGTGCCGCGCGGGGCGGAGGTCCCGCTGCTGGCCCTGGTCGCGGCGCCGTTCTACGTGTGCGCCTCGGCCGCCACGCCGATCGCGGCCGTGCTGATCACCAAGGGCGTCACGGTGGGGGCGGCCCTCGCGTTCCTCCTCACCGGCCCCGCCACCAACGTCACCACCTACGGCGCGCTGCGCGCCGCGCACGGCCGACGGGTCACGCTGCTCCTGCTGGCGACGATCGTGGGCGCCTCGATCCTCATGGGCTGGGGGATCGACGCCGCGGGGATCACCGGCCCCCCTGGGGGCGCGCTGGCCGACGAGCACTCGCCCGGGCTCCTGGCCCAGGCGGCGGCCGTGCTGTTCGCGGCCCTGCTCCTGGCCTCCTTCGTGCGCCAGGGCCCGCGCGGCTTCCTGGCCCGGCTGGGGCTCGCCCATGAACATGAGGATCACGAGGATCACGAGCACGAGCACGAGCACGAGCAGGACGGCGCACCGCCCACCGCGACCGGGCCTGGGTGCGGCGGAACGGGGTGCTGCTGAGCCGGGAACCGCGGACCTCGCCACGGCGTATAGTGAGGGCGCGCCCGCTCCCCAGGAGCTGCCCATGACCGCCCTCCGCTCCCTCGCCGCCCTCCTCGTCGCGGTGTCGTTCGCCGCCCCCCTCGCCGCTCAGGACGAGCAGGACCGCGCCGGCGGGATCGACGCCGACAAGCTGCTCGAGCTGCTCGAGAAGGCGGCCGTGGAGGGGAGCGGGGAGAAGACCCGCTGGATGACGACCGAGCTGAAGACCTCGCGCGACCGCGCGGCCGCCGCCGAGCTGGCGGTCGCCCTCGACGAGCGCCGGGTCAGCGTCAACTTCGACCGCACCCCCTTCTCGGAGGCGATCGACTTCGTCCGCGACGTGACCGGGCTCAACATCGTGGTCTCCAAGAAGGCGAGCGAGGAGCTGGAGGAGCGCGAGGTCACGCTCCGCCTCAAGAAGGTCACCCTGCGGAGCTGCTTCGAGCTGCTGCTCGAGCTCGGCCACGAGGAGCTGCGCTACGGGGTCCGCCACGGCGTGCTGTGGCTGGGGCTCGCCTCGGAGTGGCCCAAGGTGATGGTCCTCAAGATCATCGACGTGTCGGACATCACCGCGCCCATCCCGAACTTCCCCGCCCCCGAGCTCGGCCTGAAGACCGGCGGCTT
>CAZMSZ010000015.1:29301-40587 GCA_964569055.1 uncultured Planctomycetota bacterium
CAGCTCCTCCTCCTCGAGCTCCCCGCTGGCGCGGAGGCGCGCGTAGACGTCGGCCGGGTCGGCGGCGATCTCCTCCGACAAGGTGATCGCCGCCTGGACCAGGCGGGCGAGCTTCTGCTCGAGGACCTGCGCCAGCGTGTCGCCCAGGGCCCGCGACACGCGGTGCAGCAGGCCGTTCTCCACCCGGAACGCCACCGCCGCGCTGCAGGTCAGGCCGCCGCCCGCGGCGGCCGGGCGCTCGGGGTAGTCGATCAGGATCACGCCCGTGCCGCGGATCGTGGGCAGGACCGGCACGTCCAGCCGGCCGCGCGCCACGACCACCATCCGCCCCTGCTCGTCGAGCGCCCGCTCGCACACCGCGCGGGCTCCCGAGCGGTCGTCGATCTCGAACCGCCCGTCCGGGAGCTCCTCGATCGCGTACTCGCCCAGCTCGAGCGCCGAGAGGATCCGGGACGCGAGCGGGAGGCGGCGCAGCAGCGCGCGGTAGACCCGGGTCGAGCTCTCGACCGCGCGCTCGCTCAGCTCGCAGCGCGCGCTCGCGTCGCTCGTGACCCGCTCCACCAGCGGGCGCAGCCGCTCGGGCACGCGCTCCAGCGCGCGCGCTCGCTCGCGGGCCCGCTCCTCGGGCGTGAGCTCGCGCGCCGGCTCGGGCGCCTCCTGGCGCTCGGGGGCGTCCTGGGCTCGCGCGGCGGGGCGGCCGAGCGGGCCGAGGAGCGCGAGGAGGGCCAGCGCGGCCAGCGAACGGGACGTGGGGCTCATGCCCCTCAGCCTACCGAGGGTCCGCGAAAGCGGCGCGGGCGCCCGCCGCTCTGCGCGACGGGCGCCCGGGCCGACTTGGTTGGGTGCGGAGGACGACCCGGTTGCCGTGTCGGGACCACCTCGGCCCCGAGGAGCACGGCTGCGCGCATGAGTTCAGCCGCGCCGCCTCCACCCCCAGGCACGTCGCGCCGCCCGCGCTGGTTCCCGCGCGGCCGGCGAGCACAATGGCGCCGTGCTGATCGACGCCCACGCCCACGTCTCCACCCCCCGCTTCGACGCCGACCGCGCCGAGGTGCTCGCGCGCGCCGCCGCGGCCGGGCTGGTCGCGATCGTGGACGTCGGCTGCGACCTCGCCTCGAGCGAGGCCAGCGCGGCGCTCGCCGCGCGCGAGCCGCTGGTGTGGGCGACCGCCGGCGTGCACCCCCACGAGGCGCGCCACTGGGACGAGGGGACCGCCGACGCGCTCCGCGCGCTGGCGGCCCGCCCGCGGGTGGTCGGCCTGGGGGAGATGGGCCTCGACTTCCACTACGACCACTCGCCGCGCGACGTGCAGCGCCGCGTGTTCCGCGCCCAGCTCGCGCTGGCCCGCGAGCTCGACCTGCCGGCCGTGCTCCACGTGCGCGAGGCCTACGACGAGGCGCTCGAGACGCTCGACGAGGCGGCGCAGGGGCCCGGCGCCCCCCTGCGCGGGGTCGCCCACTGCTTCACCGGCGACGCCCGCCAGGCGCTCGGGTTCGTGCAGCGCGGGTTCTGCGTCTCGTTCACCGGGGTGGTCACGTTCAAGAACGCGGCCACGATCCAGGAGGCCGCCCGGGCGGTGCCGCGCGAGCGCCTGATGGTCGAGACCGACTGCCCCTACATGGCCCCCGTCCCGCTGCGCGGGCAGCGCTGCGAGCCTGCGTTCGTGGCCCACACCGCCCGCGCGCTCGCGGCGCTGCGCGGCGAGGACGAGGCCGCGCTGGCCGCGGCGACCGCCCGCAACGCCGCGGCCCTGTTCGGCCTCGACCTGGGCTGATCCGCGCGCGCCGGCCCCTTGACACGGCTTGACGGTCCCCGCCGTACCCTGGGCCCCGTGGGGATCCATGCTCGTCTCGCCCCGGCCGCCCTCGCGCTGGCGTGCGTCGCGCTCGCGCCCGCCGCGCGCGCCCAGGAGCCGCACGGGCCCGACACGTTGACGGTCCAGGTCGAGGGGCGCGCCACGGTGCTCACCGAGGCGGTCTCCCCGAGCGCCGCCGTGGCGCTGGGCGGGGTGGGCGGCGCCCTCGCCGCGCGGGCGCTGCGGCGGATCGAGACCGTGGCCGTGCTGCAGGGCGACCGCGAGGTCGACGCGCGGGTGCGCGGGGAGCGGCGGGTCGTGGTGGACGACTTGCCGGCCGTGCAGCGGCTCGAGCTGCAGGCCGAGGCGATCGTGGTCCGCTCGCTCCCGCTCCGCCCCGAGGAGGGGGCGAGCGCGCGCCTCCCCGTGCGCTCGATCTACGCCCGCGGCTTCGTGCGGCTCGAGGTCGAGCTCCCGGGGCGGGGGACCTACCTGGTCGAAGGCGCCGAGGTCTACCTCGACCTCGCGCGCGAGCGGGCGTACGTGCGGCAGGGGGAGCTGCGCGCCGAGCGGATCGGCCCGCACGCGGCGCCCCTGGTCGTCGCCGCCGAGCAGCTCCGCCTGGAGGGGACCGATCGGTTCGTGGCCGAGCAGGCCCGCGTCTCGGTGTGCGAGCTGGGCGTGCCGCACCTCGCGCTGCTCGCCGACCGGGTCGAGCTGACCGCGCCGCCCGCCCGGCGCGGCTCGCCGCTCCTGGCCCGCCTGATCGACCCCGAGCCCGACCGCGGGGCGCGCGGCGGGTCGGACGCCACGCTCGACGCGGCGCTCGCGCGCGAGCGCGACCGCAGCCGGCGGCTCGAGGTGCGGGGCGTGTCGCTCCAGCTCTACCCCCCCGGCCTCGGGTTCGACGGGCCGGCCCGCGTCCCGCTCCTCCCGTGGCTCGGCTGGCGGAGCGAGTGGCCGTTCCCCGAGGTGCGGGTCGGGCAGTCGAGCCGCCTCGGGACGTTCGCCCGGGTGGGGCTCGGCCGCGAGCTGGTCCGCCAGGAGCTGCCCGGCGAGGGCGAGCTGCTCGTGGCGGGCGAGGCGGCCGTGGAGTACTTCTCGCGGCGCGGCACGGGGGGCGAGGTGGCGCTGGCCTACCGGCGGCTCGACCCGGACGCGCGCGAGCTGGGCGCGGGGTTCTTCCGCGCCTACGGCCTGCGCGACCGCGCCGACGAGGACCGGGTCGGGACCCCGATCCCGAGCGAGGGGCGCTACTGGCTGCGCGGGCTGGTGCGCGAGCACGACGACGCGGGGACGCACCTCGACGCCGAGCTGTCGAAGCTCTCCGACCGCGGCTTCCTGCTCGAGTACTTCCGCGACGTGGCGCTGACCGAGAAGGAGCAGGAGACCTACGTCTACCTGCGGCGGGCCTGGGACGACCTCGGGGCGCGCGTGATCGGGCGGTTCCGGCTCAACGACTTCCAGGAGCAGGTCGAGCGGCTGCCGGAGGCGCGGATCGACTGGATCAGCACCCCGATCGTGGTCGACCCGCTGCTCGGCGGGCTGTACCTCGACGTGGCCGCCCGCGGCGGGCACCTGCGCCGCCGGTTCGACGAGCTCAGCCCGCTGAGCGACTACCGGGCCTGGCGGTTCGACTCCGACGCCGCGCTGATCTACAAGCAGACGCTCGGGCCGCTGATCGCGCGCGGCGAGGTCGGCGCGCGCGAGACGCTGTGGAGCGGGCGCGCCGCCGACGAGGACCTCGGGATCGACCGGTTCGCGGCGCGGGCGGCCTGGAGCCTGACCACCGTCCTGTGGCGCGACTTCGAGCTCCCGTTCGGGACGGTGCGCCACGAGATCATGCCCGAGGTCGGCACGCGCCACGTGTTCGCCGTCAGCCGCGACCCGGCCGCGCTGCTCGCGTTCGACGAGGTCGAGCGGCTCGAGCCGACCGACCACGTGTTCGTGCGGCTGCGCACGCGCCTGCTCGCCGACGTCGAGCGGCGACGGCACAAGCTGATCGACCTCGCCGTCGAGGCGCGCTACTTCCTGCGCGACATCGGCAGCGATCGCGGGCGGAGCTGGTCGCTGCTGCGGGGCGACCTGCGCCTGGGGCTCGCCCCGTGGCTGGCGCTGCGGACCCGCCTCGACCACGACGTGAACCGGGGGCGGGTGCGGCAGCTCGACGCCATGCTCAGCGCGCGGCCGCTCGACTCGCTGCTGGTCTCGGGCTCGTACCACGAGCTGCGCGGCTTCACCCGCGCGGTGGCCTGGGAGGCGCGCTGGCGGCTGACGCCGGCGTGGATGGTCGCGGTGGACCAGCAGCTCGACCTGCGCACGGGCGCCTTCCTGCGCCACCGCGCCCGGCTGGTGCGGTTCTTCCACCGGGTCGCGGTCGAGGTCACGCTGGGGGTCGACCCGCAGAACGACGACGTGGCCGCCTCGTTCTCGATCGCGCCGGCCTGGGACTTCGACCAGGACCCGTTCGTGGGCGACCGCTTCCGCGGGATCGACCCGGGCGTGTGGTGATCCGCGGCGGCGCGCCGCCTGCCCGGGTCCGTCCCGTAGAATCCGCCGCCCGGAGGCAGCATGAAGCTCGACACGATCAGCACCAGCGCGGCGCCCGCCGCGATCGGCCCCTACTCGCAGGCGATCCGCGCCGGCGAGTGGATCTTCTGCTCGGGTCAGATCGGGCTCGAGCCCGGCGACGCCGGCGCGCTCGTCTCGGGCGGCGTCGAGGCGGAGGCGCGGCAGGCGCTCGCCAACCTGCGCGCCGTGCTCGAGGAGGCGGGCGCGGGGCTCGACCGGGTCGTGAAGACCACCGTCTACTTGATCGACATGGGCGACTTCCCGCGGGTCAACGCGCTCTACCAGGAGGCGTTCGGCGAGCACCGTCCGGCGCGCGCCACGGTGGCGGTGGCGCAGCTCCCCAAGGGGGCGCGGGTCGAGATCGACGCGGTGGCGCTGGCGCGCTGAGCGCGCGGTGCCCTGCGTTGACAGGGTGCGCGCACGCGGTCACCATCTGCGCTGGAGAAAGAATGCCCGAGCAGCTGCACAAGATCCGCATCAAGAAGGTCCTCGGTCCGATCAACGCCGGCACCGCCGTGCTGCTCGGCAACGATGAGAAGACCTTCGTGATGTTCATCGGCACCTACGAGGGCGCCGCGATCCTGCGGGAGCTCAACAGCGAGACGCCCCCGCGCCCCATGACGCACGACCTGCTCGGCTACGTGCTCTCGGGCTTCGGGATCACCATCAACCGGATCGTGATCTCGAGCATCGTCGACAACACGTTCTGCGCCACGCTGGTGCTCGAGCAGAAGTGCGTGGACGAGCACGAGGAGTGGAACGGCAAGCGCAACGAGGTGCGGATCGACGCGCGCCCCTCCGACTGCCTGGTGCTGGCGCTCAAGGAGAACGTCGACATCTACGCCACCGACGCGGTGCTGGAGAAGGTCCACGACATCTCCGAGGGCATGCACCTGCAGGGCGGCGGGCTCGAGCCGGGCAAGGCCCAGGGCCCGTTCGGGCTCAAGGAGCTGGACCTGACCGGGCTCAAGGACCAGTTCGACAACCTCGACTTCGACGACATGGCCGACAAGGGTGACGACGAGGCCTGAGCCCGTCGGGGGCGGCGGGTAGAACGGCCGCATGTCCCAGACGACCGACGCCCCCCCTCGCCCCGATCTCGACGCGGACCCGGCGCCCGCGCCCGCCGACGAGGATCCGCGCGCGGCCCTGGCCGACCTCGTGGCCCAGGCCTGCGCCTACGCCGAGCTCGATGAGCTGCTCGGCGTCCCCTGCAGCCCGGTCCCGCCGCTCGCGCCCCTGCGCCTGCCCGCGCGGCCGGCGCCGGCGCGCCCCCTGCCGGCGGCCGCCAGCCGCGCGCGCGAGCGCGGCCCGCAGGCTGCCGCGACGCTGGCCGCGCCGGCCGCGCCAGCAGCCCAACGGCCCGCGACGGAGGACCCCGAGGCGCTCGCCGCCCGCCGGCAGGCGAACGAGGCGCGGCTGCACGCGCTCGCCGACCGCCTGAGCGGCTGCGCGCGCTGCCGCCTGAGCGAGGGGCGGACGAACCTGGTGTTCGGCCAGGGCGACGCCGCGGCGGAGCTGGTGTTCGTGGGTGAGGGGCCCGGATACCACGAGGACCAGCAGGGCCTGGCCTTCGTGGGGCCCTCGGGCGAGCTGCTCACGAAGATGATCGCGGCCATGGGCCTGACCCGCGACGAGGTGTTCATCTGCAACGTCGTGAAGTGCCGGCCGCCCCAGAACCGGACGCCGAGCCCCGACGAGATGGGCACCTGCCTCCCCTTCCTGCGCGAGCAGCTCGACGTGATCCGGCCGCGGGTGATCTGCGCCCTCGGACGGACCGCGGCGGTGGGCCTGGGGCTGATCGGCGTGAACGACACCCTCGGCCGCAGCCGGGGGCGGTTCCACGACTGGCACGGGACGCCGGCCATGGTCACGTACCACCCGGCCTACCTGCTGCGGAACCCCGCCGAGAAGCGCAGCGCGTGGCGCGACTTGCAGGCCTTGTTCCCTTACCTCCGGCGGCGCCGGCCGACCAAGGGGTAGGCAGCAGCGCCGATGACCGGCGGGAGACGCAGGCGGGGCGGCTCGGTGACCGCCTCGCGGGACCCTGGCGGTTCCGGAATCGAGGGCCAAGGAGCGGCGCCGGAGGCGCGTGGGTCGAGCCAGTCAGAGGCGAATCCGCCCTAACCTACCCTGCTTGACAGGGTTCGGCCAAATCTCTAGAATCCCGCCCCTTGGCCTAACCCCTTTGCTCGCAAGGGGTCCCGCGGGACACGTGGCCTGCGGCTCCGGGGTGGGTCAACGGGGGGGAACCCCGCGCCGCCCACATAGTGACGGCGGCGCCCGATAAGGGGGGGCTATGGCTGCGGTCTGGGGCATCGACATCGGGAAGGCCGCGCTCAAGGCGGTCAAGCTGCGTCGGACCGGGGAGGGCCTCGAGATCCAGGCGATCGAGCACATCGCCTACCCGATCGAGGAGGACGAGGACGAGCGCCTCGAGCAGCAGAGCGACGCGCTCAGGCAGTTCCTCGCCCAGCACAAGATCGCCAGCACCGATCAGGTCGTGGTCGGGATCCCGGGCCTGCAGGCCTTCAGCCGGTTCATCAAGCTGCCGCCGGTCGACACCTCCAAGGTCGGCATGATGGTCCGGATGGAGGCCCAGCAGCAGATCCCCTTCCCGATCGACGAGGTCAACTGGGACTACACGATCCTGCCGCCCGAGCCGGGCGAGGAGCTCGAGGTCGGGATCTTCGCCACCCGCAGCGAGCTGATCGACGGCTTCTTGACCCATCTCAAGGAGAGCGGCCTCACCCCCGACGTGGTCACGATCGCGCCTCTGGCGGTCTACAACTTCGTGCGCTTCAACTCCGAGGAGGAGGATGGCGCGACGATCCTGCTCGACATCGGGGCCGAGCACACCGACCTCGTGATCATGGACGGCAACCGCTTCTGGCTGCGCAACCTCCGGATCGCGGGCAACGACATCAGCAAGGCCCTGGCGGAGCGGTTCAAGATCCCGTTCGCCGAGGCCGAGAAGCTCAAGCGCTCCTCGTCCAAGAGCCAGCAGGCCCAGAAGATCTTCACGTCGATGGAGTCGACGCTGAAGGACTTGATCGGCGAGGTCCACCGCTCGGTCGGCTTCTTCAAGAGCCAGGCCGAGGAGCTCGAGGTCAAGCGGGCCGTCCTGCTGGGCGACGGGGCCAAGCTCAAGAACCTGCCCAAGTTCCTGGAGAAGCAGCTCGGCTACCCCGTCAAGCGGGTGGCGCGCCTCGAGCAGGACAAGTTCATGATCGAGGGGGACGTCGACCTCGACGTGCTCCGCGACCACCTGCTCGGGTTCGGCGTGGCGCTCGGCCTGGCGGTGCAGGGCGTCGGGGCCGGCGCCTGCAAGGTCAACCTCGCGCCGCAGCAGCTGCAGATCCAGTCGCAGCTCAAGAACAAGCTCCCGCTGGCGATCGCCACCGCGGTCTGCACCTGGCTCGCGCTGGGGCTCAACTACGTCTACTGGGACAGCAACCGGGCCAAGCTCGACGACACGCTCAAGGAGATCAAGGCCGTCTCCGCCTACGACGACGTGCAGAACCAGGCCCAGGAGGCGAAGGAGAAGCTCCCGCCGCTGGCGGAGCAGGCGAAGGTCTACGACACGCTCGCGACCAGCCGCACGCTGGTGCTTCAGCTGATCGAGCAGCTCCGCGAGGTGCTGCCGACCGAGAACGCGGTGATCCCCGCCATGGACGCGGCGGCGCGCGCGAAGCCGCTCAACCAGCAGATCGCCACCTACCAGCAGAAGCTCGAGGCGGAGCGGACCAACTTCAAGAAGACCTGGCTGGTCGACCTCAAGATCGCGCCGCGCCCCGCGCAGGTCGACGTCAAGGCGGCCGGCTACGAGGTCAGCCTGCAGGTCGTGCGGGCCCGGCCCGGTGATCGTCGCCCCGATCAGGTCCGCGACGAGATCAAGGACGACGTGGTGGCCAAGCTGACCAACCGCCTCAAGGGGGCGCCGTTCTGGGTCAAGACCGGCGACCGCTACGGTGAGATCGCGGTGAGCACGCCCAAGGAGATCTACAAGGTCCACCCCGCGGCGACGCAGGACGACATGCGCGGGTTCGCCGCGGTCATGGTCACGATCACGTTCGAGGTCGGCGTCCCCGAGCCCGAGCCCGAGCCGGCGCAGCCGGCCGAGGGCGAGGACTCGGAAGCGCTGCCGGAGTAGGGGGAGCCACCATGGCCGACGTCGACCCGAAGGAGATCCTGGTCCGCAACAAGGCGCTCGTCGGCGCCTACGTGCTGGCCCTCGTGCCGATCGGGCTCTACTTCCCGCTCGTGGCGAACGGGGTCAAGGGCGCGCCCAACGACCCGCAGTCGTTCATGGGCAAGGCGAACACCTTGGGGCGCAGCTCCAGGAAGGCGACCGACTTCGCCGACCGGATCGAGAACCCCACCCCCGACGCCATGGTCTACACCGAGCGCCACGTGGCCGCGCTCGAGGAGCAGGGCAAGCTCTACGCCCAGGAGCTGCGGGCGCTCGGCGAGCTGGTGCGTAAGCGCGACGCCAAGCTCGAGCGGTGGTTCGAGGACCCCAAGTTCAGCAAGCTCGAGCCTGGCGAGGAGGCGCCCACCTCCTTCGGGGCCGAGTTCCGCACCTACTGGGCGAACGTCGCCATCCCCAAGCTGGTCGAGCGCTACCGCGCGATCGTGCTGCCGACCGGCGCCCCGGCCGAGCGCCCGTACCTCTACGACCGCGAGCCCGGCGACAACGAGCTGCGCAAGTCGCAGAAGATCTACTGGATCCAGGAGGCGATCCTCGCGGCGATCCAGACCGCGACCGACCCCAAGCAGGCGTCGGACCCGGCGACCGCCCCCCCGCCCGCCACGCTCGTCGGGCCTCCCCAGTTCAACGAGCTCCGCGGCGAGGAGGGCGCGCTGTACGACGTGATCGAGGTCCGGCTCGAGCTGTCGTGCTCCTTCCGGCACCTCCCGCGGCTCGTGCGCGAGCTCCTGGCGCGGGAGATCTCGATGGAGGTCACCAAGCTCGAGGTGCGCAAGGCGCCGTTCCGCATCGAGCGCCCCGAGCTCGGGCTGCTGGTGGACGGCATGGGCGAGACCTTCACCGAAGACCAGTACACCGCCACGCTCCCCGAGGGGACGAAGTTCCTGGGCGAGGACAAGCTCGAGAGCTACATCCCCGAGCCGCACGTGCGCGTGGGCTTGACCCTCGCCGTGTTCGACTTCAAGCCGCCGCCCCCGCCGCCCGCGGAGGAAGGCGAGGGCGAGGGCGACATGATGGACGAAGGCGCGCTCGACGATGCCGGCGGCGAGTCGGCGGGCGGGGATTAGGAGGCGGCCATGGCGGACCCGAAGCAGCTCGCGCTCCAGCACTTCGACAAGGCGCTCGTCGGCGCCGCGGGCGTGTACCTCCTGGTCTGCGGCGCTGGGTTCTTCAGCACGCCGGCCCAGCTCTCCAAGAACGACAAGCTCGCGGCCGCGATCGCGACCGTCGACAAGTACATGAAGACGGCCCAGCCCGAGCCCATGCCCGAGCCGGACTGGCTCGACCGCCTCGAGAAGCGCCTCGACCCGGGCACCCTCGGCGATGCGGGCACCAGCCCCTACCCGAGCTGGGTGCTGCACAAGCGGCCCCAGTTCCTCTACGGCACGGTCGCGCCCAAGGCGAAGCACACCGCCAAGCACTACGCGGCGAACGACGTACGCGCCGACGCGGGCGAGCGCGGCAAGATCGACGTGGCCTGGGGCAACGCCTCGGACAACGAGTACGTGATCGTCACGCGCTACGAGGTCGAGCGCCGGGTCGGGGCCGACGGCGAGTGGGAGAAGATCGGCGAGACCGCCGGCGACGTGCGCACCTACACCGACGAGAACATCGTCTCGCGCACCGACTACTACTACCGCGTGGTCTCGGTGGCGGAGATCGACCGTGACAACCCGGTCGTGCGCCACGAGGGCATGGAGCTCGACTCCGCCGAGGAGCGCAAGGTCAGCGACGAGGCCGGCCCGGTGACGACCAAGCGGGACGTGTTCATCATCCCGATCACGGTGGTGCAGGTCACCGACCAGGACCTGATCGCGAACCCCAACGCGCAGGAGTCCGCCTACGTGCGGGTCTACAAGTGGGACCCCGAGACGAGCACGTTCGAGAAGCAGGCCTACAACGTCAAGGTGGGCGAGTCGATCGGCGGCAAGCGCAAGCGCGGCGGCAAGGAGTACGACTTCACCACCGGCGCGACCCTGGTCGACGTCGAGATCCGCAAGCGCCGCCACGCGCTCGGCCACGACGAGCCGGTGCAGGTGATCATCGTCCGCTACGAGGACGGCTCCGAGGAGGAGTCGAACGACAAGGACAAGCCGGCCGAGCTGCAGGACTGAATTCCTCGGCTGTTTTGGGGGGGGCGCCCCGGTCTTGGCTGGGGCGCCGAGGAATTCAGAGGGGGCGGGGCTCGGTCCACTGCCCCGCCTTGCGAGAAGTTTCAGTGGTTCAGCCACCCGCTCGGACGTTCGCCTCGGGCGAGATGGTTGGTAGAGCTGTCCGCTTGGACGCTCGCCTCGGGCGAGGTGGTTGGTAGAGGCCACCCGCTCGGACGTTCGCCTCCCGAATTCCTCGGCTGCTGCGGTGTGAACGGCCCGTTGTCGGCGAGCGCGCCGACGAATTCGGATGGGGCGTGACTCGGTCGACTGCCCCGCCTCGCGAGAAGTTTCAGTGGTTCAGCCCACCGCTTGGACGTTCGCCTCCCGAATTCCTCGGCTCGTGCGGTGTGAACGCCCCGTTGTCGGTGACGGCGCCGACGAATTCGAATGGGGCGTGACTCGGTTGACTGCCCCGCCTCGCGAGCACACATCGGCCGGCCAGGCCGCCCGCGCCCTGCCTTTTGCCGCGTTCCATGCGTCCGACCACCCTTCCTGCTCTCCTGTTTTCCTGCTTTCCTGCCCTTCTCTTCTTCCGTTCTCGGGCTGGGCTGACCCCC
>CAZMSZ010000016.1:0-10776 GCA_964569055.1 uncultured Planctomycetota bacterium
TCCACCTTGCCCTCCTCGCGGAGCTCGCGCAGCTCCGCGTCCAGCACGTCCTGCAGCTCGGGCGGCAAGCGCATCATCCACTCCAGGCAGCGGTAGAGGACGTGCTTCTGCTCGGGCGTCCAGGCGTGCCCCGCCGCGTCGAGGCTCAGGATCAGCTTCCGCTTCCAGTATAGCCGTCGCGCAGGATCGCGCCGTGTGCGCGCCGTCTCGAGGTGCGCCTTGACCACGACGGCGAACGGATTGGACGGCTCCAGCCGGTCCCAGTGGGACTGCTCCCAGTCCAGCAGCTTGATCGAGACGAACCGCAGCAGGGTCTCGGTCCCCCACCACGCTCGGCCCCAGCGCTCGGGTCGCCAGTGCGGGTCGAGGTCCCCCAGCACCGCCACACTGGTGAGTCGATCGCCGAGCTTGTCGCGGAGTCGCCGGTGGTAGCGCTCCATGCGCGTGGGGAACGCCTCGCTCGGGGTGGTCTCGACCTCCACGTGCGCGTAGGCCGGCTCTCCGGAGCGGAGCCACACCTCGACCAACTTGTCGACGACGCCGACGCCGACTCCGTGCGCGCCCTCGGGGAGCGCCTGCTGCAGCTCCTTGTCCAGGAACCGGGAGCCCCGCGCCCAGTCGATCTGGGCGTGGGCCTCGGGCAGGAACAAAGCGAAGAACGGCTCGAGCAGGTGCTCGAGCGCGAGCTTCCAGGGTCCGTCGTAGGCGTCGGGCTCCATGGCGAACACAATCCTAACCACCTGCTCCGACGACGCCCTTGCGCTTCGCCGAGCGCGCCGTGCACGCCGCTCGACCCGCCCCCCAGCCAAGGCCCTGGCACGCGGCATGAACCGTGCTGAACCGCGGAGCTCCTCGCGGGCGTCGGCTTCAAGGTCGAGACGCTCGAGCACCTCGGCGCCCTGTCTTGCCACCTTGCTGGTGACAGCAAGCTCCTCGGTCGTCGCGTGGCTGCCGCGCGGGCAGGTCGACCGAGCGCTCCGCGCCGGCGCTGCGCTGAGCGGCGGCCTGGCTGCTTTACGCCTCGGGACGACCGGGCTACGCTCACGGAGGCGAGCCCCGCCCCGGCCGCGCGCCGTGGTGTCCGACCCGCCGGCTAGCCTGTTCGGCTCTCGTTAGGGAGGCGCCGCAGTGAACGAGCCCATGACCCAGGTCGAGGAGGCCCCGGCCGGCTACCGCCTGGGCGACCCGATCGAGCTCGAGGACCTGCTGGCGCTCCCGCCGGACGGTCGGCGCTACACGCGCGACGACCAGGGAAGGCTGGCCCTCATGCCCCCCGACGACGCCGACCACCACGGCTACCCGCTGACGCGGCTGACGCGCCGCCTGAACCGCGTCCTGGACGACCCCTGGGTGGTCGCCCACGAACGGCAGGTCGCGTTCGAGCCGATCTACGACACGCGCGGCCGCGTGCTGCGGCGCAGCCGCCTCGGCAAGAAGGCGATCGAGCCCGACGTCGCCCTGTTCCGTGCCCGCCCGCGCACGCTCCCCCGCTCCCCGGGCGGCGCGACCGTGTTCACGCCCGAGGGGCTGGCCCTGGTGATCGAGGTCCTCTCGCCGAGCGCCGCCCTCACCGACCTCGGCCTGGGCGCCGGCCACGACGTCGACCGCTGGCGGACCTACCTCGCGGCCGGGGTCCCGGAGTACTGGCTGATCAACGCCTCGCCCGAGGAGGCCGGCCTCCCGCCGCGCTCGGCCCTGTTCCTGCGCAATGCCGGCGACCGCTGGAGCCCCCTCGACGTCGAGCAGGGCCTCCCCGCGCCGACCGGCGCGCGCGTCCACGAGCTCACCCCATGGCGCGAAGGCCGCGTGCGCTCCCTGTCGGCGGCCGGGCTCCAGCTCGACCTCGCCGCCTTCTGGAGCGAGCTGGACGCCTAGCTCCGGCAACCGACGAGCGCGATCGGTCGCGAAAGCTCCGCTCGCGCACCACCCTCGCCGTTTCAGACTGGCACCTTCGCGGCCCTCGCGAGGCGAGCCGATCCACCCAGGCTCCCTCAGCCACGCGAGCTCGCCCGCTCGGAGCCGATCCCGAGCCGACGAGTCGCCTTCCAACGGTTCAACTCGAAACCAAAGGAACCGTCCGCCGCGCGGTCCCGCGCGCCCAGCGCTGGCACACAACTGCCGGGTGAGTAAGGGGGAGCGCTTGTGTCGCCCCCCTAACTTCAAGTAGAACCAGGCACGGATTTTCCTCGGGGCCGCCTCCGGTCCGTTCAGGGGAGGGACTTGCCATGGTCGATGCCCACGCCAGCCGGCGGACGCTTGCGCTCCGTCAGGTGCTTATCGGCTTGAGCTTGCTCTTCGCTGCACCAATTTCGGCGTTTGGGCAGAACACGGACTGGGATACCGCTGGAGCCGCGAGCTGGCACGACCCCAACGCCTGGCAGAGCGGAGTGCCCGCCGCGGTGGGGACGGCTCGGTTCAACAACAACGACGATGATGACGGCGACTGCGTGGTCGATGCGAACGCGACTGTCGCAAGCATTAATCACACCACCAACAACGATTACGATGGCACACTGCGAATCTTGAGCGGGATTACGCTCACGATCACCGGAAGCCTTTTCTGGAACGACGTTGACGCGGACGGTTCGATCGACGTTCAATCCGGCGCCACACTTCAGATCGGTGGGGCTGCGACCTGGAACATGGCGGCCGGAGCAATCCTCGCCAACAGCGGCACGATCGAATTCAACGGCGCCGGCGCCATGGACGTCCGCGACTCCGACGCGAAGAACTGGGGTGACGTCGTCCACAGTGGGGCTGGGGAGCTGACCGTCGGCGATGGCGGAGGTGGCACGACCTGGATCGTCGGCTCCTTCACTCAGACCGGCTCGGGCAACCTCGACCTCGACAACCCCAACGCGACGCTCCAGATCACGGGTTCGAGCGACCCGGCCAAGGGCTTGATCGTCAGTAGCTTCCAGACGAGCGCCGCCCAGAACCCGGACCTCGTGTTCACCGGGGCCACGGGCTCGACCATGGTCTGGCAAGACACGTCCGGTGCGGCCGCACTGGATCCGAACACCGGGACCGACAGCTTCGACCAGGTCCAGATCACGGGCGGCACCGTGATCCTGCAGTCCGACGTCACGGTGAGCAGCCTCACCATCAGCGCTGGGGCGACCCTGATCCTGAACGGGTACACCGTCAACGGCACGGTCACCAACGGCGGAACGATCATCACGACCTATGTCTGGACCAACGCCGCCAACACGGGCCAGTGGGCCAACGCCGGCAACTGGTCGGTGTCGCGCACCACCCAGTCGGCTCCCGCCAACTACCCGGGCGAGATGGCCGACAGCGCCGCGGACCAGGTCTACGCCGCGTTCGCCGGCCTGAGCGCGACCCTCGGCACGGCCGGGAACGCGACGCTCGCGACCTCGCCTCCGAACAACGTCCGGCGGCTGATCTTCGAGGCCGGCGCCGAGAACCTGCTGTTCGACAGCGGCGTCACCCTGACGATCGGAGAAGAGGTGTCGCTCGCTGCGGGTGAGCTCGACCTGAACGGCGCCGACGGGTTGCGGACGGGGCGTCTCGTCACCCCAGACCTCGAGCTCGCGGGCGGCACGCTGTCGCTCGGGCCCGGGCAGGGCGGCGCGTGCGTGGAGATCAGCTCCAACCTGCTCGCGTCGGGCCCCGTCACCGTCCAGGGCGGGCCTGGCGCGATTCGCTTCACGGGCAGCGCCACCTGGGCGGACATCGCGTCCGGCGGGCCGGTCAATGTTGGCATCGTAGACGTCGCCGCCGGCGCCACGGTCACCCTCACCCGCTCGGTGCTCGCGACGGACGTCACGGTCGCGAGCACGGCGACCCTGGTCACGGCCGGTCACACCCTGAACGTGTCGGGCACGCTCGCCGTGGCGGGAACGCTCACCACCCCTTCGGCTGGTGCGGGTCTGGCCGCGACCGTGTACGACACGGCGTATCCCAGCACGGCGAGCCCCGTCGACCAGACCCGCAACGACGCGACGATCGACCTCGACTTCGGCGCGGGAGGCCCCGCCGGCACGACCTCGGGCGACACGTTCTGGATCCACTGGACCGGGTACATCGTCTCGCCGAACACCGACCCAGCGGTCGAGTTCTACGGGGTGAACGACGACGGCATCCGAGTGATCGTCGACAGCACGACCGTGATCGACAACCTCATCGACCAAGCACCCCAGACGACGGTGCCCGACGGGAACAACGACATGGGCACCGCCGCGCCGGTCGCCATGACCGCCGGGCAGTTCGTGCCGATCTCGGTCGAATACTTCGAGACGGCCGTCGGCGCGACCGTCGAACTGCACTGGGACAACAACGGGACGGTCCAGGTCGTCCCCCAGAGCGCGTTCTACCCCGCCCTGCTCTCGATCGACGCCTTGCACGTGGACCTGCAGAGCGGGGGCGTGTTCAACGGCGGCGCCCAGGACATGCGCATCACGGGCGACTTGACGATCGACGGGGGGGCGACTTGGAGCGACGGGACGGGCAGCCTGCTGCTCGAGGGGGCCGTCGCTCAGAACGTCCAGGGCGGGGCCAAGGACCTCGGGGTCGTGGTCGTCGACCAGGCCACGCCCGTGTCGGTCACCTTCGACACCTCCGACGCGACCGTCGATCTCACGATCGTGACCGGCAACACGATCATCGTCGACGCGGTGACGGTCAGCGAGAGCACTGGGTTCAACCTGGTCGACGACGCCGCCCTCACGGTCGGGAACGGGGGGACGTTCTCTGTGAACGGCAACCTCACGCTCGACGGCGACCTCGACGGCGACCTCGTCACGGGCGGCACGGTCACGGTCGTGGGCGACGTGACCGCCACCGGGACCGCGAACCTGGCCCTCGGCTCGGGCGCGCTGACGTTCACGGGTTCGGCGAACCTCTCGGCGGCTGCGACGCTGACCTTCGCCACGGGCGGCATGCTGACCTACACCGGAGCCACCACTGGGACGCTGACCCTCGACCTCGCCAATCAGTCCCTCGAGAACCTCGTCGTCGCAGGGGCGGGCACGCTCACGGTCGACGACAGCGGCCTCGGCGGGATCCTGACCGTGGGGACGCAGGTCGCGGTGGCCGAGGGCGGGACGCTCGACCTCGAGACCAACGGTCCGGCGCTGGTCGTGAACACCGCGGCCGGGACCTCGCTCGCGATCGGAGACACGGTCACCAGCGGGACCGTGCTCCTGGGCACTGGGGGCGCCGACCTCGCCGGCGGCCTGGTGCTGGCCGCGACCGGCGACACCTTCGACCAGAACGGCGCCTCGCTGAGCCTGGGCGGAGACCTCGACATCGCGGCGGGAACCTACACGGGCCCCGGCCCGCTCACGCTCGACGGCGCCGCGAACCAGACGGTCACGATCAGCGACGCGGGCGCGACCACCTTCGGCGTGATCACCGTCTCGAACACCGGGACCGCGCCGAACGACGAGGTGAGCTTCGTCCCCTCCGGCGTGACCGGCTCGGATCTCCTGCAGACGCCCTCGATCGAGGTCACGGCCGGGGTGCTCGACCTCGAGGTCAACGTGACGATCGACGACGCCGGCGCGGGGGCCGATCCCGGCCTGGTGGTCGCGACCGGCGCGGCGATCCAGGGCGTGGGGACGACGGCCAAGATCTTCACGTTCGTGACCGACGACGCCTCGGCGGACTCGGTCCAGATCAACGGGGGCCGGTTCGAGTTCAGCGGCGCGGCGCACCAGCTCGTGTTCACGGACAGCACGCGGGTCCTGGTGGCCACCGGCTCGACGTTCTCGGTCACCGGCGTCACGCTGCGGGACGCCGACGGCACGCCGGGCAACGCCCTCCCGCCCGGTGACACCACGAATGCCTGGACCCTCGAGGTCCAGTCCGGCGTGAGCTTCACGGCCGACACGGTGGTCGTCGCCGACTCGCTCGGGCTGGGGAGTGTCCCGCTGGTCGCGTTCGCGCCGTCCACGATCCACACCACGTCCGAGAACTGGGTGATCGGGACCGTGTGGCAGGGTGACGACGCGACCACACCGACCGCATGGGCCGATGCCGACAACTGGACCGGCGGCGTCCCGGACAACACCAGGTACGCCGTGTTCACCAACGCCAGCGCGACCGGCGCTGGCCCGAGCGACCTGACAGGGCTCACGCAGCCGATCCTGGGGGTGATCGTCACCTCGTCGTACGACACCCTGGCCGGCGACCCCGTCGCGATCAACGGCGCGCTGACGCTCGTTCAGGACCTCGTGTTCGACGGCTCGCTGGGCGCGGCGTTCGACCTCGGCGGGAACGTCCTCACCGTCGGTCGCCACGCGCGGATCACGGGCGCGTTCGGCGGCGGCGTCGCGGGGAGCACGCTGCGCATGACCGGCGGGGCGGCGACCGAGCTGACGATCGGCTCCGCCACCAGCCCGATTCAGGCGGGGCTCGAGGTCGGCAACGCCGACTCGGGCACGACCGTCACCCTGACCACCGCGAACGAGCTCGAGGTGGCGGCGCTGTTGGTGGACGACGACGGCACCACGGCCTCCACGCTCGCCACCAACGACGTGCCCGTCACGATCCAGGGCGCGGCGACCTTCGAGAACGGCGCGGTGTTCGACGCCGGGATCAGCCAGGTCAGCGTCGGTGGCGACTGGACGTCGGGCGGCGGCGTCTCGTTCGCGTCCGGCGGCAAGCTGACCTTCACGGGGACCTCGAACCTGGCCGTGGCGGTGGGTGACACGTTCGACGACGTGGAGGTCGGCCTGACCGCCGCCGCCGTTACGCAACTGGGCGCCTCGGCCGCCTGGTCCGTGGACGCCTTCACCATGCTGGGCGGGACCGTGGCCCTCGACGTCGGCGGGCTCACCGTGGGCGGCGCGCTCGACATTCAGGGCGGCGCCCTCGACACGAACGCAGGCACGCTCGTGGTCAACGGCGTGACCACGATCAACGGCACGCTGACCGTCGACACCGGCGGCGCGGGGAGCACGCTCACCGGCGCGGTCTCGGGCACCGGAGGGTTCCTCGACGGGCTCGGCGTGCTCACCCTGGCCGACCCCAGCCTGAACTTCAGCGGGATCGACGTCTCGATGGCGCCGGGCTCGACGGTCGACCTGACCGGGTCCCCCACGCTCGTCGTCTCGGCGGACGACGCGTTCGGCAACCTCACCGTGAGCTCGGCGACCGTGCTCACCGGCAGCACCGCCGCGCTGGCCGTGGCGGGCGACCTGACGCTCGGCGCGAGCCTCACCCTGCTCGCGGATGGGGCCGACGTGGGCGGGTCCGTCCTCGGCAACGCCGGGACGCTGACCGGCGCCGGCGGCACGATCTTCGTCGGCGGGAACTGGGACTTCTCCGGCGGCGGCACCTTCACCAACGGCACCGCGGCGGTCGTGCTCGACGGGACGGCCGGGACGCAGACGATCACCCAGAACGGCGCGTTCGCCGACCTCACGATCAACAACGTCAACGCGACCCCGACCGTCACCGCGACGACCCTGCTCGACGTGGACGGCGCCCTGACCCTCACCGCCGGCGACCTCGTGCTCGCGGCGGCCGGCGCGGACATCGACGGCGCCGTCAACGGGAACGGCGGGACGCTCACCGGCAACGGCGGCACGATCCTGGTCGGGGGGAACTGGAGCTTCGTCGGCGCCGCGCACGACGTGACCACCACCGCCACCGCGGTCACGTTCGACGGGGGCGCTCCCCAGACGCTGACCCCTGGCGGCAGCTTCGGAACATTCACCGTGAACAAGAGCGCCGACGCGCTCACCGTGAGCTCCAACGTCACGGTCGGGACCCTGCTCGACGTCGCCGCCGGCGCGCTCGACGTGGCGGGCGGGATCACCACGACGCCGGCGCTGAACGTGGACGGCGTGCTCACGATCAGCGGCGGCACGGTGGACCTCACGGGCAGCTTCGCGAACACCAGCACGGGCCAGATCGGCATGACGGCCGGCACGCTCCAGATCGCGGGCAACGCCGACTTCAGCGGGCTGTCGACGACCGGGCTGACCGCGACCGGCGGCACGGTCTCGTTCGACGGCGGGGCGGCCCAGACGCTGGTCGCCGGCGGGAACACGACCTTCTTCCACGTCGCCGTCGACGGGGCGGGCGGCGTCGCCATGGACCCCACCAGCGCGGCCCTCGACGTGGACGGCAACCTGAGCCTGAACGCGGGCGGCTTGACCCTCGACGGCGGCGCGGCCGACGTCCAGGTCGCGCTGACGATCGGGGCTGGGCTCACCCTCGACCAGGCCGGTGAGTCACTCACCGTGGGCACGACGGCCGACATCGACGGCATCCTCGAGCAGAACGGCGGCGCGTTCAGCACGGGCGGGGACGCCGCCGTGGACGGCACGATCCGGAGCACCGTGGGCGACCCGAACGTGACGATCGGCGGCAGCCTGACCAGCCCGCTCGGCACCGGCACCCTCGACATGAACGCCGCGATCCTCGAGGTGAACGGGCTCGACGTCACGCTCTCGGGCTTCGCTACCGTGGACCTGCCGGCCGGCAGCACCCTGCGCCTGAATCGCAACGGCGCCCAGAACCTCGACAGCGACGGGGTCACGGTCGGCGGCGCCTTCGCGGTCGGTGCCAACGCGACGGTCGGCTACACCGGCGCCAACTCCTTCTCCGTCGGCCAGGGGACCACCATCGACGGGAGCCTGTCGCTGCCCGCGGTCGGCGGGACCGACGCCACCTTCACCGGCGCGGTGGCGGTGAACGGCACCCTGGTGCTCGGCGACGCGGCGACGTTCTCCAGCACCGTCGGGATCGGTGACAGCGGCTCCCTCCAGGTCGCCGGTGACGGGTTGACCACCTTCGCCGGGCAGGTCACGGTCGGCGGCGGGACCGGCGCCGGCCTGCTCGACCTCGACAGCAACGCGCAGTTCACCAACGGGACGACCGCGCTCTTGGTCGCCAACGGCGCCACCGTCGACGCCCAGGTCGCAGGAACGGAGTACCGCTTCGCCAACGGCAGCCTCGTCGACGTCGACGGAACGATCACCGTCATCGGCGGCGCGACGTTCACCAACGAGATCAAGCTCCGCGCGATCACCGACGGTGGGGCGCAGTGGCAGCTCGACGTCTTTGGTGCCGATGGCGGCCCAGGCGTAGGCTACACCTTCACCAACGTGGCCGTGCGCGACTCGGACGACTCGCCCACGGGCATCACGGGCGCGACGGGCACGGACCTCACCGGCAACACCCAGTGGGACAGCCTCAGCCCCTACACCGCGACCTGGCTCACCACCGCCGCCAACGGCAACTGGGCCGATCCCAACAACTGGCAGTTCGGCCTCCCGCCGGCGCTCGACACGCCGATCCTGATCGACGGCAACTTCGACACGCTCGGGTTCCTGCCCACGATCAACTCGCCCACGGGCTTCGCCGTCGGGCCGATCACGATCAACCCGACCGGCGCGACCAACGTGGTCTCGATCGACGCCAACCTACAGGTGAACGGCGGGGTCACGATCACGCAGGGCAACCTCCTGGCCGGCGGCGCGATCGCGTCCGTCGACATCGACGGCGGCCTCACGGGCGCGGGGACCTTCGACCTCAGCGCCGGTACGAGCGTGGCCGTCTCGGTGGAAGGGGACGTCACCCTGGCGGGCTACCTCCCCTCGCCCGGCGGGACCCTCACGATCGACGGGGCCGGGAGCTGGGGCGCGCCCGCGGCCCAGAGCTACGGTGACGTGACCGTGAACGCGACGGCGGCGACGGTCACCCTGACCGGCGCCGGGGTCCAGACCGGGAACCTCACGCTGCTCGCGGGCGAGCTCGACCAGGCAGGTCTGGACCTCAGCGTCGCCGGGGACCTCGAGGTCGACGGGCTCCTCACGATCTCGGGGGGGCAGGTCGCGCTCACAGGGTCCTTCGTGGGGACGAGCACTGGTCAAGTGGACATGACGGGCGGGTTGTTCGCGATCAGCGGCGCCAGCGCGGACTTCCGGGGCCTCACCGACCTCGACGCGGGCGCGACGGCGGGCGCTGGGCTCAACGCGACCGGTGGCTCGATCCAGTTCGTTGGAGCCGGGCCGGTCACGATTGGCACGAAGGCAAACACGACCTTCTTCGACCTCACGATCGGGGCGAACGGCGCCATCCACGACGCCGGTTCGACGGCCGGCTTCGACGTCGATGGGACCCTCACGCTCGACGGCGGCCTCAGCGTGGCTACTGGATCGGTGGCGGTCGGCGCGGCGCTCGTGCAGAACGCCGGAACCCTCGACCTCAACGGTCGGCCCCTGACGGTCGACACCACCGCCACGATCGGCGGGACCCTCGAGCAGGACGGGGGCGTCGTTACGATCGGCGGCGACGTCACGATCGCAGGCACGTTCCAGAACACCGGTCTGGCGGCCAACGTGACGATCGACGGCAGCCTCGGCGGCGCCGGCTCGCTGAGCGTCGCGACCGGGAGCACGCTGCAGGTAGACGGCCCGACGGTGAACCTCGCCGGCCTCGCCGGCGTGACCCTCCCGGCCGGCTCGACCCTCGCGCTGAACGGCGGCGCTCAGGATCTGCTGGTCGACCAGGCGATCGCCGGCGGCCTCTCGATCGGGGGCGCGGGGGTCAAGACGGTCACGGGGACGCTCAGCGTGGCCGAGACGACCACGATCGGCGGCGCCGGCGCCGGGCTGACCCTGAACCAGACTGGTGGGACCGCCAACTTCGGCGGGCTGGTCACCGTGACGGGCACCCTGACCCTGAACGACGACGCCGTGTTCGGCGCCCTGACGGTCACCGACACGGCTGGGGCGCAGGTCACGGTGAACGGCGACGCGCTCGCAGCCAACGACGTGACGGTGTTCAACGGGGCGGTGT
>CAZMSZ010000016.1:10876-38889 GCA_964569055.1 uncultured Planctomycetota bacterium
TCGACAACCCGCTGGTCGTCAACGGCGACGTGGTCGTGACCTCCGGCTCGCTCACCCTGGTCGCCAGCGCCGCGACCGTGGACATCAACGGTGAGCTGAGCGGCGCCGGCGCCTTCAACGGCGTCGCGGGGGTGGCCGTCTCCGTCCGCGACGGGCTCACGATCGACAACTACACGCCGGGCGACAGCCTGACGCTCGACGGCGCGGGCACCTGGAGCTCGGGCACGCCGACGCAGAACTATGGGAACGTGACCATCCTCGCCGGCGCGGGCACCGTGCAGCTCGGCAGCGCGGTGGACACCGGCTCGCTCACGATCACCAGCGGCACGCTGGACCAGAACGGCCAGACCGTGCAGGTGGGCGGCGACCTCGAGGTCGTGGGCGCCCTCACGGTCTCGGCCGGCACCTTCGACGTGGCTGGGGACTTCCTCGGGACCAGCACCGGCACGGTGACGCTCACCGGCGGCGCGCTCTCGATCGCCGGCGCGGACGCGGACTTCGCCCAGGCCACGCTCGATGGCCAGGCGGGGAGCACGGTGACCCTCAGCGGGGGCGCGCTCCAGACGCTTACGACGTCCGGTGACGACGTGTTCCACCACCTCACGATCGGCGGGACGGGCGTCACGCAGGCCGCGGCCTCGACGGCCGGACTGGACGTGAACGGCGACCTCACTCTGAACGCGAGCCTGACCCTCGACGGAGGCGCAGCCGCGGTGGACGGCGCGCTCGACGTGGACGGCGGGACGACGCTCGACCAGAACGACCAGGCCCTGACCGTGGGCGGGGCGGCCACGATCGACGGGGCGGTCCTCAACAACGGGGCGCTCGCCGCCAACCTGACGATCGGCCAGGACCTCTCCAGCCCCGGCGGGACGGGGCAGCTCAGCGTCGAGGTCGGCAGCGTCCTCCAGCTCGACGGCGGCACGGTGAACCTCGCCTCGTTCGCGGTGGGTGGCGTCCAGATCCCGGCGGGGGCCACGCTCCTGCTGAGCGGCGGCACGCAGGCGCTGCAGGTCGACGACAGCCTCTCGCTCCAGGGCGCGCTCTCGATCGCCGGGGGCTCGGACACCACCGTGACGGGAACCCTGGTCGTGGGCCAGACCACCGCGGTGGCGGGCACCGCGACCCTGACGCTGAACGCCTCGGCCGGCACGGCCTCGTTCGGCGGCGTAGTCACCGTGACCGGCGCCATGACCCTGAACGACGAGGCCACCTTCGGCAGCGCCGTGAACGTCGTCGACGCGGCCAGCGCCGCGCTGACCGTCAATGCGGCCGCCGACTTCAACGGGACGGTCACCGTCGGGGCGGACAGCGGCACGAACGGTACGCTGACCGTGAGCGCGGATACGCGCTTCGACGCGGCCGGGATCTCGCTCCTGGTCGAGGAGGGCGCGGCGTTCAGCGCCACCACGGCCGGGATCACGCTCCGGTTCCGTGACGGGGCCACCGTCGACGTGGACGGCGCGATCACGGTCACCGGCACGCTCGGCAACGAGATCGAGCTGCTGTCGAGCGCGCCCGGCACGCAGTGGGTCCTGGACGTCCAGGGCGGAGGCGACACGTTCGACCAGGTCTCGGTCCAGGACTCGGACGCCAGCAGCAGCAACGCGAACGCCGGCATCACCGTGGTGACCGCCGGCATCGACTTCGGCAACAACGACGGCTGGTTCGGCCTCACGCCGGTGAACGCGGTCTGGGAAGGCGACGTCAGCGGCGACTGGTCGCTCGAACAGAACTGGCAAGACGACCGCGAGCCCGTCCCAGGCTCGCCGGTGACGATCGTGGGCCTCAACTTCGACGGGGTCACGAGGTTCCCGCCGACCACCAACTCGCCGATCTTCAACTTGGCGAGCGTTACGATCGACATGGCCGGAACGGCGAACACGGCGGTCACCACCGGCCCGCTGAACGTGACCGGCGCGGTCACGATCACGGCCGGCACCCTGGCGATCGGGGCCCCCGCGACGATCGGCGGCGCGCTCGACGTCGACGGGACCTTCCGCACCAACCCGTCGTTCGCGCCGGGCAGCCCGGTCGACCTCGGCGCTCTGACGGGGGCTGGGACGTTCGACCTGTCCGTCGTCGCGAACGTGACGGTGTCGGGCGACGTGACCGTGCAAACCTACACCGCCGCCGCGCCGAGCACGCTCCGGATCGACGGGGCCGGCTCCTGGGGCTCGGCCGCGCCCACCCAGAGCTACGGCGACGTGACGATCGACGGCGTGGCCGTGACCCTCACCAGCCGGGTCTCCGCCAGCTCGCTCGGCGTCCTCGGCGGGTCGCTCGAGCTCGACGGGAACACGCTCGACGTCGGGCCCGGCACGTTCACGCTCGACGCCAGCCCGCTCGCGGCGGCCTCCCCCTCGGTCGTCAACGTCTCGGGCCCCTACGTCCAGCAGAACGGGGCGACGCTCCCGGACGCCGCGAACCTGACGACGGTGTTCACCGGGACCAACGGCTTCACGCCGCTCCCGATCGATCAGGGCGACCTGACCTTCGCCGGCACGACCACCCTCAACGCCACGCTCACCACCAGCGGCGACGTGACCGGGACGGGCACCCTGGCGGTCGGGACCAACGACGTGACGATCTCGGGCGCGCTCACGGTGGCGGACTACCAGTCGAACGTCGGCGGCACCCTGGCCCTGAACGGGGCCGGCGCCTGGTCGAACGGCAGCCTCGCTACCACCAACTACGGCGACGTCACCCTCACGGTAGCGCGCACCGCCGGCGCGGACCTGACCATGCGCTCGCTCACGGTCACGGGCGTCACGCTCGGCATGGCCACCCACGGCCTGACCGTGCAGGGCTCGGTCACGGGCACCGGCGCGATCGACATGAGCGCCGGCGGCGGTGTGCTCAGCGTGGCCGGCTCCCTCACGCTGGGCGACTTCGCCGCGGGCACCGGTACGGTCGACTTCAACGCCCCCGGCGGGACGTGGTCGCTCGCGACCGCCAGCACCTTCGGCGACGTCCGGGTCCTGAGCGGCGTGGTCCAGGCCGGGAGCGCGCTCCGGGTGGGCTCGCTCCGGGTCGCGGGCGGGGAGCTCCAGCTCGGCACCTTCACGCTCACCTCGGCCGGCGCCGTCGACGTGACCGCCGGCACCGGGATCACGGTCCAGACGGGCGAGCTGGCGGTCGCCGGCAACCTGACGGTCGCCAACAACGGCCTCACCAACGCCGGCGGCACGGTGCGCATGACCGGGGCCGGGACGACCATCGACGGCCCGGACGTGCTGTCGTTCGGCGACATGGAGATCGCAGCGCCGGTCGACCTCGCCAGCGCGATCACCACCGACGCGCTCACGATCGAAGGGGCCGGCGACCTCGAGCTGTTCGCGCACACGCTCAACGTGGGCGAGGCGCTCACGGTGGCGGGCTCGCTGCAGGTCGGGGGCGCCTTGGTCCAGGCCGCGGGTGACGTGACGAACGCGGGCACGATCACCGCCGCCCCGGACGGCGCCGTTCACTTCCGGTTCAACGGCGCCGCGCTCCAGACCTGGACCGACGCCACCAACGCGCCGCGAGGCGGGTTCTACGGGACGGTCGAGATCTCGAGCGCGGGCGGCGTCCAGCTCCTCGACGCCGCCACCAACGTGTCGGTCGAGGAGCTCCGCCTCCAGGCCGGCGCCCTCGACCTGCGCTCTGGCTTGGTACGGCTGGTGAGCGACAGCTCGCCGCCCATCAACCAGAACGCCGGCACGCTCGCCGACAGCGGCGGCGACGGCACGCTGGTGTTCGTCCCGTCGGGCGGAGGCAACCTCCAAGTGCCGCAACCGACCGGCACGCTGGTCTATGGCCACCTCGTGCTCGGGGAGGCGGGCACGACGCCAGCGGCTCAGAGCTTCGAGTTCGTGAACTCGAACCCCGCCAACCTGCGCTCGTTGGACGTCGCGGTCGGCAGCTTCGTCCTGCGCGCGAACCTGTTCACGACGGTCGGCACCACGATCCGGACGTCCGGGACCCTGGACCGCCGCGCGCTCTCGAACATCTTCAGCACCGCGGCGCTCGACCTGCAGGGTGACTTCCAGACGGTCAACTCGCCGGGCGTGACCTTCACGGGGACCGGCACCTGGAGCGACACCTCGACCGTTCTGCACGACTACCGCGACGTCGAGGTCACGGGCGGCACGATCACGACCGCGAGCTCGATCGGCGGCTTCGCCACCGTGGGCCAGCTGAGCCTGCTGGGCGGGACGTTCCAGATCGACCTCGGCCATACGGTCACCGTCAGCGGCGTCACCCAGAACGCCGGCGCCCTCACGGTCGCCGGGACCGGGGTGCTCGAGACGAGCGCCGGGTACACGTACACCGCCGGCGCCGTCACCAACGACGGCGTGCTCCGCTTCACGGCCGGCGGCTTCTGGACGGGCGGCGCCGCCGTCGACTGGGGTGACGTCCATCTCGCCGGCGGGACGGTCAACACGAGCGGAGCCGACCGCGTCGTCGACGGGCTGACCGCGACCGGGACGGGGGCCCTCAATACGGGCGCGGGCGCGCTCGTTGCCAGCGAGGCGATCGACACCTCGGGCAGCACCGCCACGACCACCGTGGACGTGGTGGACGCGGGCGGCGGCCTGGTCAGCGCCGGCGGGGCCGGGACGTTCAGCCACAACGGGCTGCTCACGTTCTCGGGTCCGGGGACCTGGTCGGGCACCTTGGCCGGGACGGGGCCGGTCTCGGTCGAGGCCGCGCTCACCGTGGCCGGCACGGCCGTGGTCGTCGCCAACGGGAACCTCACCGTCACGGCCAGCGGGGACATCGCGGCGACGACCGACATCACCGTGGCCGCGGGGAGCGTGGACCTCTCGGCCGGCGCGTTCACGATGGCTCCCGCGAACACGCTCAGCGTGCCGGGCGGGAACAGCCTGACGCTGGGCACCAACAGCGCCGTCCTCGGCGGGCTGGCCGTGACCGGGGGCGGGACGCTCAGCCTGAGCGCGACGGGCCTGGCGGCGGTGATCGGCGGCGAGACGACGATCGCCGACGGCGCCACCTTCGCCGTCCCCAGCGACCTCCTGAGCATCGCGTTCGCCGATCGGACCACGATCGGCGCCACCGCGGGCGGCACGGCCGCCCTCGACCTGCGCTCCGACGCCTCGTTCGCCGACAACCCGACCGGGGCCGGCATCAGCGTGCTGGTGCGTGGCAGCCTCCGCGCGATCAACGAGGACGTGACCCTGAGCTTCGCCCCCGGCGACACGGTGCAGGTGGCGGGGACGATCACGATCGACACCAACGGCGTGGCGGGTGAGACCGAGCTGTTCTCCACCAGCATCGGCAGCCAGTGGCTGCTCGAGCTGCTCGGGGGCTCGAACCAGACCTTCCAGGACATCACCGTCCGCGACTCGGACGCGAGCCCCGGGGCCGTGGCGATCGGCCTCGGCGTCAGCCGCGACTTCGGCAACAACGTCAACTGGGGCGGGCTCACGCTGTCCGAGAAGACCTGGGTCGGCGGCACGGGCGGGAGCGGAGACGACTGGGACGTGGCGGGCAACTGGAACCCCGCGGGCGTCCCCAGCGACGGCACCACCATCCGGTTCGACGTGGACATCGCCGGGAACCGCCCGCCGAGCGGCGGCGCGATCCCCTTCGCCCCGGGGGCGATCATCATCGGCGGCGCCGCGACCTACGACGTGACCTTCCCCGCGAACCTCACGGTCTCGGGCAGCGTCACGATCGACGCCGGCCGCAAGCTGATCGCGGGCGGGGCGTTCTCGCTGACGGTCGGCGGCACCGTCTCGGGCGCGGGCGAGCTCGACCTCTCGGCCAACGGCGCCTCGGCCTCCCTGGGCGGGCTCGAGATCGGGACCTACACCGACGGCGACGGGATGCTCACCCTGACCGGCAACGGCACCAACTTCGCGATCACGACCGTCACCACGGACATCGGCGAGGTGACGATCGCGGGGGGCGCGGACGTGACCGCCGCCTCGGCGCTGCCGTCGATCGCGGGCCTCACGATCACGGGCGCGCTCAACGTCGGGACCCAGAACGTCACCACCACCGGCCTGATCACCGGCAGCGGCGAGCTCGACATCTCGGGGAGCGGCAACGTCACGACCAGCGGCGGCCTCTCGGTGGCCCTCGTGACCCGCGGCGGGACCGGCACCGGGCTCATCACGTTCCAGGGCGGCAACCCGATCCCCTGGTCGAGCGGCGTGGCGGGCACCGACTTCGGGCGGGTGCGGATCACCGGCGCCGGGACGATCGTCGACATCGCCCAGGACGCGACCGTGACCAACGCGGCCGGCCTGGCGCTCGACATCCGCGACGGCGGCTCGCTCCGCTTCATGGACGGGGTGATCGTCGACGTGAACGGTGACTTCGACCTCGGCGCTGGCGCGACCGCGGGCAACCTGGACGCGACCCCCGCCACGCCGAGCGGCGCGACGATCAGGATCGACGGGGACTATCAGATCCTGGGCACGGCCACGATCACGGCGCCCCAGAACCTGAGCACGTTCTTCGACAGCGGCCAGGCCGCGACGGCGGTGACCCAGACGTTCCAGCCGCGGGCGATCGACGTCGGCTCGATCGGGGTCGCGGCCGATACGCTCGTCGCCCTCGACAACACGGGCACCAGCACCCTCGACATCCAGGGGCTGTCGATCGACGGCACCGGCGGCGCGGGCCTGGCCGAGCTCGACGCCGACACGGGTGACTTCGACATTCAGGCCGCCGGTGACGTCGACCTCGGCGGGGGGGCAACCGCGCACCTCCTCATGGATACGGCCGCGACCCTGACCTTCGACGGCGGCGGCCCGCAGACCTTCCACCAGGGCGCGAGCACGATCCCGAACCTGCAAGTCAGCGCCGCGGGCACCGCGCTCAGCCTCGGCTCCCCCCTCGACGTGGTGGGCGCCACCGCGGTCGACGCCGGCACCAGCCTCCTGGTCCTGCCCGGAACGGGCGCGGTGTTCGGCTCGGGCGGGGTGGCCGGGGCGGGGATCGTGACGGTGAACGGCACGCTCGACATCCAGGACGCCACCACCTTCCACGACGAGTGCGTCGTCAACGCGAACGGGGCCTTCGACGCGACCAGCGTGGCGCCGTACGACATCAGCTTCGCGGCGACGGGGGCCGCGGTCGCGGTGGGCAGCGCGTCCCTGCAGATCGGCGCGGACGCGGCGCTCTCGATCGACGGCAGCGGCAGCCAGATCGGGCTGCGCTCGCTCACCGATGGCACGCCGTGGACGATCTACATCGACGCCGACCCGGGCACGAGCCAGGCGATCAGCAACGTCGCGGTCCGCTACTCCGACGTGCTCGCGACCAGCGAGGACCCGGTCGCGACGGTCGGCGGCAGCGACCTCGGCTTCAACGACGAGGACGCGACCGACTACTTCGGCGACGGCGGCGACGCCGAGGCCTGGCAGGGCCTGACGGCCGTCGACCTGGTCTGGGACGGCGCCACCGACGGCGACGGCGACGGCCAGACCTGGACGGATCCGCTCAACTGGGACCGCGACATCGCGCCCGTGCCCGGCTCCACGCTGACCTTCAGCATCGATGGGTCGGGAGGGCCGTTCCTCGGCGTCACGCCGCCGAATCTGGGCGGGATCGTGACCACTGGGGCCTACGACGGCACGATCGTGTTCACGGGCGACACCCAGCTCGGGGTCACGTTCGTGCACACCGCCGGCAACCTGGACCTCGCCGGTCATACCCTGAGCGTGCTCGGCCCGGTCAGCATCGGCCAGCGGGTCCTCGACACCGGAGGCACGGGCGCGCTGCGGCTCCAGGGCACGACCCAGGCCTTGACGGTGACGGCCGTCGCCGGCCTGGCGCCCTCGATCGAGGCCCCGCTGCACATCGGCTTCGGAGGCTCGAACACGGCCGTCACGCTCCAGACCGCCGAGACGCTCAACCCCGAGTCGCTGACGGTCGACGTCAACGCCTCGCTCGACACGGGCGTGGCGGACGCCGCGATCGTGAGCAGCGGCTCGATCACCGTCGCCGGCGACCTCGCCGCTGACACCAGCCAGGTCAGCCTGCAGGGGAGCTGGGACTCGAGCGGAGGGGGGGCGGTCGCCTTCGCGGCGGGCGGCAGCTTGACCTTCGACGGCGCGGCGCCGCAGGCGGTCACCGCCGACGCGAACGACACCTTCGCGGACGTCGTCGTGAACAACGCCGCGGGCGTCACGCAGGACGCCACCAGCGCGGCCCTCGACCTCACGGGCTCGCTGACCGTCCAGGCGGGCACCTTCCAGCTCGACGGAGGCGGGGCCACGATCGGCGGGACCGTGCTCGTGACCGGCGCCGGCAGCGTGCTCGACATCAACGGCGCGACCGCGACCGTGGGCGACGGGACCGACGCGGCCACGACGGCGACCGCCTCCAACGGCGTGATCAGCGACACGGCCGGGACCGGGACGCTCGTGCTCCAGGGCGACGGCCTGCCGGCCAACGTCCTCGGCGGGGCGGGCGCCGTCACGGTCGGCAACCTGACGATCGCCAGCGGCGTGGTCACGATCGCGACCTCCGCGGCCGTCACCGTGAACGAGACCCTGACGGTCACGGGCACGCTGCTCGGACCGGACGGCGGCTCTGGGCCGCTCGACGTCCTCGACTTCACACTGACGGGCGCCTACGACGCGGGCACCGGCCTGACGCGGGTGCGCGGCGCGTTCTCCAACACCGGCGCCTGGAACGACCCGACCAGCGGCACGCTCGAGTTCGCCGGCGTCGGGGCGACGCTCGCGGGCGGCGGCGCCGACCTCGGCCGGGTGCGGATCGCGAGCGGCAACGTGACCCTCGTCACGTCGGACGCGACGGTGCGGACCCTGGTCGTCGATGCGACCGCCGTCCTGAACGGCGGCGCGCGCGTGCTCACCGTGCTCGGCGACGGGGTCACGTCGGACCCGCTGCTCTTCAACGGGGCCTTCGTCCCGGGGACCGGCACGATCGACCTGTTCAATGGCGCCGGCCTGCCGATCTTCGTCCCAGACGTGACCTACGCGAACCTCACGCTCCGGGGCGGTGCCGACTATTTCGTGACCGGCGCGAGCACGATCACCGTGAGCGGTGCGCTCGACCTCCAGGCCACGACGGTGCTCAGCAACAACGGCAGCGTGCTGACGGTCGGCACGTTCCTGGTCGGCGGCACCTACCTCGACCCGGCCGACACCGTGGTCTTGGGCGACCTCACCTTCAGCGGCGCCGTCACCTCCTTCACGGACGCGGGCCGGCTCCTGTTCGGCGGGAACGGCCTGCAGCAGTGGACCGGCGCCGGGCACGACTTCGGGGCCGTGGAGACGCTCGGGAACGGCGCCACGGTGCGGCTCGTCACCAGCGACGCCGCCACCGGCTCGCTCCGGATCGCGGGCGGTGACTCGCTCGAGCTGAACGGGCAGACCGTGACCGTCGGCGGGCCGCTCACGCTCGCGGGCGGGATCGACGGCGCCGCCGCCGGCAGCGTGCTCGACCTCGACGGCGACGTGAGCGGCACCGGCACCCTCGCCGTGGGCGCCGAGGTGCTCCGGCTGGCCGGCGCCACGGTCGACCTGAGCGGCCTCGCCACCTTCACGACCACGGGCGTGACCACGATCGACGGCGGGCTCGGGCAGGCGATCGACGTGAGCGGGCGCACGTTGGGGGCGATCGAGGTCGCCAAGTCCGCGGGCACGGCCACCCTGACCGGCGCGCTCACGACCACCAGCGCCCTGGTCATGACCTCGGGCGCGCTCACGCTGGCCAACGCGGCCAACGACGTGGGCGGGGCCGTGGCCGGCGACGGCGGCACGCTCACCGCGACGGGCGGCACGCTCTCGGTGTTCGGCGACTGGGACTTCTCGGGCGGGGCGGCCTTCGCCGCCGGCGGCGGGACGGTCGTGCTCGACGGCACCGCCGACCAGGTGGTCACCATGGACCCGGGCGTCGGCGCGTTCTTCGACCTGCAGGTCGTCAAGGCGAGCGGCCGGGTCACGATCGTGGGCGACCTCGACGTGGACGACGGCTTCGACCTCGACTCGGGCGAGGTGCAGGCCTCCGCGGGCACCCTGTTCGTGGCGGGCGACTGGGACCTCGCGGGCACCGGCGTGTTCGCCGCCGGCGGCGGCACGGTCGAGCTCGACGGGACCAACCCGCAGCAGATCACGCAGGGCGGCAACGGCGCGTTCTCGACCCTGCGGCTGAACAAGACCGGCATCGCGTCGGTCGTGGGCGCGCTCGACATCGACGGCACGTTCGACGGCGACGCCGGTCAGCTCGTGCCCGCCCTGGGCAGCACGGTCACCGTCGGCGGCGACTGGAACCTCTCGGGCGGCGGCACCTTCGACCACAACGGCTCGACGGTCGTGCTCGACGGGAGCGGCATGCAGACGATCACGCAGGCCGGCAACGGCGACTTCGGTCACCTCGAGGTGAACAAGGTCCTCGGCGGCGCCGCGGTCGTCGTGGGTCAGCTGACGGCCGCGGGCGACCTGACCCTGACCGAGCGCGACCTGGCCCTGGACGCGGGCGGCGCCGACATCGAAGGCTCGGTGACCGGCGGGGCCAACGGCTCGCTGACCGCCAACGGCGCCGCGTCGACGATCTTCGTCGCCGGCGACTGGGACCTCTCGGGCGGGGTGGACTTCACGGCCGGGCTGTCGACCGTGGTCCTCGACGGCGCCGGCCCCGGCGGCCAGAGCCTCGTCCCCTCCAACGAGGCCTTCAACAACCTCACGATCACCCACGGCGGCAGCGGGGTCACGGTCACGGGCGCGCTCGACGTGACCGGCACCCCGCCGCACGGCCTGCTCACGATCACCGCCGGCACGCTCACCCTCTCGGGGCTCGGGGCGACCGTGGACGGCGACCTCACGATCGCGGGCGGCGCGCTGGTCTCGGGCGCGGGCACGCTCACGCTCGGCCGCGACTTCGACGCCGGCGGCGGCGTGTTCACGCCGACCGCGGGCGGCACCGTGCTGTTCACCGGCAGCCACACCCCGCAGGTCCTGACCCTGGGCGCCGGCAGCCAGGTGTACGCCAACTTCACGGTCAACAAGGCGAACCCGACCGACGTGGTCAGCGTGCTCGGCGCGGGTCAGACCCTCGACGTCGACGAGACGCTGACGCTCACCCAGGGCGTGCTCGACCTGCAGGTCGGGAGCACCTTCGACGACATGAGCGGCAACATCGCCGCCAACGCGACCCTGCGGAACGTCACCACCCCCTCGCTCACCCACCGGTTCGGGACGGGCTTCACGATCGCCGGCGCCTTCCTGTTCCAGGGGACCTTGCCGGACGGCGCGGCCCACAGCCTCACGCTGATCTTCAAGGAGGGCGAGACGGTCACGGTCGCCGCCGGCGGTGTGTGGCACGTCCAGGGCGCCGTCGGTCAGCGGACGACCGTCACCGACGAGAACCCCGCGCCCGCCTCGCCGCGCTGGCTCCTCGACGTGAACGACAACGACCCCGCGTTCTTCGAGGCGGACTTCATCGCCGTCCAGGACTCGGAGGGCGAGGGCGACGTGGAGCTGCCCGCCTTCAACGCGGGGGACCTCGGAAACAATCACGACTGGCACTTCGAGTCCAAGATCACCGCCTGGACCGGGAGCGCCGGCGACGAGCTCTGGAGCACGACGGGCAACTGGACCAACGACGTACCGGTCGCCAACGACGACGTGGTCTTCCCCGCGCCTGTCGTCGCCGGCCCGAGCCAAATGGACATCCCGGGGCTGACGCTCGGCTCGCTCTCGGTTACCGGCTTCACCGACACGATCACGCTCCAGCACGACCTCGCCGTGACCGGCGCGACCACGATCAGCCACGGGGCGCTCGACGTGGGCGCCCACACCTTCACGGCCGGGGCGCTCGCGCTCTCGGGCGTCACACCCAACGTGGGCAGCCTGGTCGTCGCCTCGGGCGGCGTGGTCCGCGTCAGCGGCAACGTCAGCGCCGTGGGTGACGCGACGATCAGCAACGCCGGCTCGTTCAACCTGATCGGCGCCGGACCGCAGCAGTGGGACGGCAGCGGCGCGGTCGCGAACTTCGGCGCCGTGCTGATCGACAACCCGGCCGGCCCGACCGCGGTCCAGCTCATCGGCCCGGTCACCGCCGGCGCGGTCACCGTCGGCACCGACGCCACTCACGCCGACGTGCTCGACCTCGACGCCTTCCGGCTCGAGGCGACGAGCACGCTGGTGCAGGTCAACGGCACGATCGACGCGGTCGGCGCGCCGGGGGTGACCTCGCTGCGCACCGCCGACCTCACCGTCCTCGGCGACTACGACGAGGGCGCGGGCGAGACGCGCGTCTCGGGCGCGTTCACGCTGGGCAGCGCGCTGTGGACGCCGAGCGCTACGGGGCAGCTCATCTTCGACGGCACGGGCACGGGGGCGCAGACCTGGAACGCGTCGGGCAACGCCGTCGGCCACGTGGTCGTCGCCGGGACCGCCGGCGTTCAGCTCGCCTCCGCCGCCGAGGTCGCCACGATCGACGTCCAGAGCGCCCTCGACCTCGCCGGTCAGGCCTTGACCGTCGCGGGCGACGGCGCCACGCAGGACGTCCTCCTCGTCAGCGGCAGCCTGACCACGCCGGGCACCGTCACGGTCAGCGCCACCAACGGGGGCGGCGACGTGCGCATCCAGGCGATCACCTACGACGTCCTGGACCTCACCGGCGGTGACACCTACCGTCCGCTGGGGGCCGCGGGCAGCGCCCTCGGGGCGAGCACGCTCTCGATCACGGCGGGCACCCTCGACACCGCGACCGCCGCGGTCGCCGGGACCGAGCTCCCGCTCGCCGTGACCGGCCTGCTCACGATCGACGGGACCCTCGAGGCAGGGAACGCCGGCACGGTGATTCACACGGTGACGGACGTCGACCTCAACGGCACCCTGGACCTCGCCAACGCCAACCCGGTCACGTTGGAGGTCGGCGGAGCCCTCGACGCCACGGGCGGCGCCCTGGACGCCGTCGGCACCAGCACCGTGCGCCTGATCGGCGGCGCGAACCAGGCGATCACGCTGGACGGAGGCGAGAGCTTCTTCGACCTCGCCAGCGCGAAGACGGGGGGCGCGGCCACGCTGACGGGCCCGCTGAGCGTGGCCAACGACCTGCTGGTCTCGGGCACCGGGACCCTGGCGCTCCCGGCGGCCGGGAGCACCGTGGCGGGCGACGTCGTGGTCAGCGGCGGCACGCTCGAGGGCGGGACCGGGACGATCGACGTGAGCGGGGACTGGAACGCCACGGGCGGCGCCTTCGCCGCCGGCACCTCGTCGGTCGTGCTGAGCGGCGGGACCCAGCTGGTCAACGTCGACGCGACCGGCGACGCCTTCTTCAACCTGACCGTGAACGGCGCCGCCTCGCTCGCGACGGGCGACCTCCTCGACGTGGACGGGGATCTCGCGATCGCGGGCGGCTTGACCCTCGCGGCGGGCGGGCTCGACCTCGAAGGCGACCTGACCGGCGCGGGCTCGCTGACCGCGGCCGGCGCGCTCCGCGTCGGCGGGGACTGGGCCATCGCCTCGTTCACCGCGGGGAGCTCCGCGGTCCACTTCGACGGCGGCGCCGACCAGCTGCTCACGAGCAACGCGCAGAGCTTCGCGGCGATCGTGGTCGAGACCACGGGCGGAGCCCTGCTGCCCCAGGACGACCTGACCGCCGAGACGGTCGACGTGACGGCCGGCTCGCTCGACCTCGGCACGGGCGGTCGCCGGCTGACCCTGACCGGGACCGTCACGACGCTCACCGGCGCGCCCAGCAACTTCGCCGCCGGGGACTCGACCGTCGAGTTCGCGCCGAGCGCCCCGGCCACGGCGACCCTGCCGGGCTTCACGTACCACGACATCGAGTTCAACGGGCCCGCGCCCTCCTCGTTCTCGAGCACGCAGCCCCTCACCGTGAACGTGATCACGGTCGGGGCGGACAACACCTACACACCCACGCAGAACGTGATCGCCTCGAGCATCACGGGCGCCGGGACGCTCGACACGCAGGAGTTCGCCGTGTCGATCCGCCTCACCGCCCCCGCCGGCGGGCTGAGCGTCGCGAACGTGGTCGGCCTCACGGGCACGCAGTTCGCCACGATCGAGTTCTCGGGCCCGGGCGCGGTGATCCGCGGCACCGACGACGGCGGCGTCGGCGCGGTGGTCTACGGCCACCTGTTCTTCACCGGGACCGGCACCGCCTCGGTCAGCGGGGGGACCCGCCTCGAGGTGCAGGGCAACCTGACCTTCACCCAGGGCACGGTCTCGGTGGGGACGCTCGAGCTGAGCGGCCCCAACGGCGGCGGTGTGACCTTCAACGCGGGCGGCGCGCCGCTCAGCCTCCAGACGCTGCTGATCAACAAGGACAGCCACGACGACACCGCGCAGATCACCCTGACGGGGACGATCGGCGTCGCCCGGACGATCGACTTCCTCGACATCGACATGGGCTACGTCCGCCTCGCCGCGTCGTTCACGATCGTGGACCTCGAGGTCGGTGACGACACGATCCCCGCCTTCCAGGGCACCCTGAGCGTCCCCACCACCAACGTGACGCTCACCCTCGGCGACGGCACGGGGCGGGTGTTCGACGTCCACGACAACATGCTCGTGGGCGACGGCGTCGGGGAGGCGATCGTCCTGGTGTTCGGGATCGGCGACCGGCTGCACCTCACCAACGCGACCGCGAACCTGTCGCTGGCCGGCTCCTCGCTGAGCAGCCTGCTGATCCAGTCGACCGAGGCCGACCCCGACAACAACGGGGCCGCCTTCGCCGGGTTCATCAGCGCGGTCGAGGGCGCCACGATCACGGCCACCAACGTGGGCGTGAAGAACAACGACGCCACGGGGGTGCTCGGGCCGGGCGGGACGATCCTCGGGATCAGCGCGAGCGGGGCGTCCTTCCCGCTGGGCAACCACACCCCTGGCTGGGACTTCGCCGGCACGGGCGCGCTGCAGTTCGTCGCGGCCACCGCGCGGGCGGGGGAGGACGGCCGGATCAACACGATCCGCCTGACCTACAACTCGGCGCTCAACACGAGCACCGTCAGCGGCGTGGCGCAGCACTTCACGCTCGAGCTGCTCGACGTGGCCGACCCGACCGGGGCGCCGCTCCACACGATCCGCGGGACGGCGGCCACGGTCGTGCCCGGGGCCACCAACGACACGATCGACATCGTGTTCGGCACGGGGCTGGCCCAGACCCACGTCGACGGCCTGCGGGTGGTCTATGACGCGCCCACGGCCGGGTTCCTCACCTCCTCCAACAACGTCCCGGCCTCCCTCGACCAGGTCGCCGGCGTGGACGGGGACATGCCGCTGGTGGACGGGGCGGCGCCGGTGATCGTCTCCACCTTCGCCCACGACGCCGACGCCAACGACGGCCTGGACCGGATGGTGTTCTTCTTCTCCGAGCCCGTCGCCTTCAGCGCCGCGCGCGGGGTCTCGGTCTCCGGCTTCGGCGCGCAGACCGACACCCGCGACATGAGCGGGAACACCCGCCTCTACCTGCGGGTCGCGGGCGAGGACCTGCCCCCGATCACGCTCGACGGCACGGGCCCGCGCATCACCGGCGACGCGATCGCGGCCACGATCCAGAACGAGGTCCGCCGGACCATGCAGACCGGCGGCACCCCCCCGGTCGGCCACGACCCGCTCAACCGCCCGGCCTTCACCAACTTCGAGGCCGAGTTCGTGGACGGGCGCTACGTCCTGCGCGCGGGCGCGCCGCTGCGCTGGGACACGACCAGCGGGCGCTACGTGCAGGACTTCAGCGCCTCGACGGTCGAGGTCCGGACGGACGGCGGGCTGGCGTTCAACGCCGCGGCCAACCTGAAGCTCGGCGTCGACGAGGAGGGGTTCGAGCGGGCCGGGCGCGGCACGGCCGCGGCCGGGGTCAGCGCCTCGGCGCCCCTCCTCGCGACCACCGGCACCGGGGCGGGCCAGACCGTCGTGCTGCTCGGGCTCAACGGGGAGGCGTTCCGCCCCTACGACATCGGGACCCGCACCGACCTCGCCGACGTGGCGGAGCGGCTGGAGAGCCTGGTGCGGATCTCGACCAACGCGCCCGCCCTGCACGCGCCGCTGCAGAGCGGCTACTCCGGGTTCACCGCGCTGGTCGACACCAACGTCAACGGGCTCGGTGACCCGAGCCTCGTCCCTGGCCAGGCCCGGCTGGTGCTCCTGTCGGGCTCCTACGGCTCGGGCTCGACGGTCGTGGTCAACGGCGACGTGGGGAGCGACGGCGCGGGCTTCGCCACCGTGGCCATGATCGGCACCGCGGCCACCGCCGCCCTGCAGTACGCCGGCCAGGCCAGCCTCGACCTGCTGCTCGACGACCTCACGATCGTCGGGCCCGACGGCTCGAACCTGCTCGAGGGCAAGACGACCGCCGACCTCGAGCTGGTCGGGAACTCGGTCGCCGTCGACCTCGTCAACGCGCCGGGCAGCGGCACCGCCCTCCCGACCTACTACTGGTTCGACGACGGCGACCTCGGCTTCATCGCCGACCGCGCGGGCGTCCCGAACCTGCCCGCGAGCGGGTTCACCAACCTCGAGGGCACCTCGAACGTCGTCCTCGTGGGCGACACCGACGGTGACCTCGACGTCGAGGTGGGCCCCGGCACGATCACGGTGGACGCCTCGCAGACGATCCCGCTGCTCGGCACGACGGGCGTGCGCGCGGAGTACACCTGGACCTTCGTGAGCGGGACCCCGGCGCCGACCGTGCTCGTCACGACCGGGCCCCTGCTGCAGCTCGAGTCGGACGCCGCCGGGGTGTACGAGTTCGACCTGACGGTGGTGGTCTACGACGCCGACGACGCCCCCGTGGTCACGCCTCAGACCGACCAGGCCGGTCGGCAGGTGATCCGCGTCACGGTGGAGGTGGGCGAGGAGGCGCCGATCGCGGATGCGGGCGACGACGTGTTCGTGATCGGGGACTCGGCGGCGCTGGACGGGTCGGGCTCGTACGACCCCAACGGCGGGGTGGGCACGATCGCCTACATCTGGTCGGGCTTCGACGCGTCCGGCCAGGAGGTGCTCGGCGCCTTCTCCAACCCGAACGTCCAGAGCCCGACGTTCGACCCCGGCGCTCACGGCACCTACACGGTCACGCTCACGGTGTTCAAGCCGGCCGACCCCACCCTGAGCTCGACCGACTCGGTCGAGGTCACGCTCGCCGATCCGGGCAACCTGCCGCCGGTGGCGAGCGCCGGCCCCGACACGGTGGGTGAGGTCGGCCGCCCGGTGACGCTCGACGGCCGCGGCAGCGCCGACCCTCAGGGACAGCCGCTCGCGTTCCGCTGGACCGTGCTGGCCGCCCCCGAGGCCGTCGCGTTCAACTCCGCCTCGTCGCAGCCCACGTTCACGCCGACGCTGCCAGGCACCTTCCTGTTCCGCCTGGAGGTCGAGTCCACCGTCGGTCAGCTCAGCCTGCCCGACGAGGTGACCGTGTTCGTCGTCGACGAGACCGCCGGAGCCCGCCGGAGCGCGCCCGCCGCCGTGCCGCGCGCCGCCGGCCTCGACTACGGCGTGTTCCTCACCGCGACCCCGGCTCGCAGCGGCGCCACGGTCGTGACGCTCGCGGACGGCGACACGCGCGAGGTCACGCACGTCGACATGGCGAGCGACCCGAGCGACGACCCCGCCCCTGGCGACGTGCAGGACCTGCGCGCGATCGAGGTCTTCGCGGCCGGCGCCCTCGAGTCGACGCTCTACCTGCCGCTGGAGGCCGGGGACCAGGAGATCACCGCGGTGACCTTCGCGCCGGGCGGGGCGGCCGCCGAGGTGCTCGCCTACACCTTCGCCGGCGAGACGTTCGTGCTCGACGCGACCCGCAGCAGCGACGACAGCGGGATCCGGGACTTCACCTGGACGCAGGTCGGCGGGCCGCACCGGTTCACCAGCGTCGAGGGGAGCGTGTTCGCGGTGGTCGCGCCCTCCGCGGGGACCTACGAGTTCGAGCTGACGGTGACCGACAACACCGGGCTGACCTCGTTCGCGCGTCCGCTCACGGTGTTCGTGCTCCCCGCCCTCGGCGTCCCCATGGGGCCGCCGACGGCCACGATCGCCTTCAGCTCGGGCGTCACGATGGTCGAGCCGGTCCCGGGGAAGGCGACGGCGACGGCCGCCGCGGGCGGGGCCGTGGCCCTGACGGCGCAGGGCAGCCTGTCCCGCGCCGCGGGCGTCCCCGAGACGAACGGGCTGACCTACTCCTGGCGGCAGGTCGCCGGCCCGATCGCCGCGATCTCCGGCGCCGCCACCGCCGACGCGACCGTCACGCCCACGGTCCCCGGGGCCTATGCCTTCGAGCTGACGGTGACCGACGCGAACCTGATCCTGGCCCGCGAGGTGGCGTGGATCTCGGTCGGGAGCTCGGGCCGGCTGGCGCCGGTGGCCGTGCTGCTCGACGTGGAGCGGGTCGAGCTGCCGGCCGACGGCTCGGGTCTCGAGCTGCGCCTCGACGGGTCCGCGAGCGTGGGCGAGGAGCCCTTCGAGCTGCGCTGGTCGCAGAGCGCGGGCACGCCGGTGCTGATCCGGCCCGAGCCCAACCGGCAAGGGCGCGTCCGCCTGGAGCAGGCGGGGATCTACGTGTTCGAGCTCGAGGTGATCGACGCCGACGGGGTGGTGAGCCCGCCCGCCAAGGTCACCGTCTACGCCAAGCAGCTCCCCGACGGGGCGCTCGCCTCGGGTGAGAAGACCTCGAAGTCCTCGGGCGGCTGCGCGCTCCATGTCCCGGCGTCCGAACGCGGTCCGACGCCGGCGGCGGCGCTGCTGGCGCTGCTCGCCGCCACGCTCGTGCTCGCGCGCCGGCGCGCGCGTGGTGAGGTGTAGCCATGCGTCCGATCCGACTCCGGCGCTGGATCGTGCCCGGGACCGTGCTGTCGCTCGCGCTGGCCGCGGTCGGCTTCTTGGCGGCCGGGGAGCTCGGCGGGGCCCCGGCCCCGCCCCGCGCCGGCGGCGCGGCGGTCGCGGCGGTCCCCCGCCCTCGGCCCCTCACGGCCGACGTCGGCTGGGAGGCGCCCGCGCGCGAGGCCGCGCCGCGCGAGCGCCGGCCGGCGGCTCGCCCGCCGGTCCCGGCGCGCGCCCGCCGCGCGCCGCCGAGCTCGCGCGCGCCGCAGCGCCCGCTCCCGACTCGGCCGGGCGAGTCGCCGCGGGTCCTCGAGGCGAGCTCGCTCATGGCAGCCCTCGCCCGCGAGGCCACGCTCGCGGGGCGCCTCGAGCTGCTCGACGAGTGGCTGCTCCGCCTCCCGGACGACCGGGCGGTGAGCATCCTCGACGGGCTCCTGTCGTCCCACCTCCCCGGGACCTTCTACGAGGCGGAGAGCCTCCGGCTCGCCATGGTCAACCGCGTGGCCAGCTACTCGGGCGCCGCCGCCCGTGAGGTGCTCGTGGCCCGCCTCGATCCCGAGAGGCCGCGCCCCGAGCGCATGCTCGCCATCGAGAAGCTCGCCGCCCGGAGCGACACCCTCTCGGCCGACCTCGAACGAATCGCCGCCCGCGACCACGACTCGGTCGTGCAGCAGAAGGCGCGCTGGGCGCTGTCGCGCCAGCGCTGAGGAGCCTGCCACAGCCATGACGACGATCAGGGGACGAAGCGCGCGCTGGATCGCGCGCGCGGCGCTCGGCGCGGGGTTGGCGAGCGGTCTGCTCGGCTGCGGGGCCGCCTACTACGGGACGGCGCTCGGCATCTTCGCCACCCAGAGCGACAAGAAGACGATCGACCTGAGCTTCCCCGACGCGTTCCCGACCGCGCCGAGCACGCCGGGCTTCGCCACGGTCACGCTGACGGGGCAGGAGATCACGGTGGAGCGCACCGCGACCGGCGGGTTCGCGGTCGGCGGCGAGCCCACCACCGCGGTGACCGGGGACGAGGTGGCCGCGCTGGTGTTCCCCGCGGGGTACGGCTACTCGCGCTCCAACCGGGACACGGGGACGACGATCCTGGCCGGTGACCGGCTGGTCGTGCGGATCGACGGGGACGTGAGCCGGGAGCTCACCTTCGAGACCGGCGACGTGGCGAGCGTGGGCAGCTCGGTGGCGGACGTGATCCGCCAGAAGATCCAGGCCCTCACCCCGGTCGACAGCGACGTCGACCCGCTCGCCTACAGCCAGTTCACGGCGACCTACGACCCCGTGACCAAGTCGTACGAGTTCGTGTCCGGCGCGCCCGGCGACCGCTCGGCCGTGGTGTTCCAGCCCGCGCCCCGTCCGGGCAGCGCCGACGCGGCGATCGACGTCGCGGCCGAGGCGACGGCCGCGCGCCTGGGGCTCGGGGTGGCGAACGGCGGGATCGAGCGGGCCGGCGACGAGGTGGTCCAGTTCACCGTGGCCAACCGGGGCACCGACGTGATCCCGGCCGGCTCGTTGGTCGAGCTGTTCCTCTCGCGCGACAAGCTCCTCGACCGGCGGGTCGACGTCCCCTTCGGGCAGGTCGAGCTCGACGTCGCCGTGGCCGTGGGCGAGGCGCGCCGCTTCTCCTGGCGCAACGGGGGCCCGCTGCCCACCAGCCTGATCGCGAGCGACTTCCCCGCCGGCAAGCTGTTCGTGCTGTTCGCGGTCGCGCCCGTCACCAACGAGAAGCTGCTCGAGGACAACCTCACGCCGTCGCTCGACCCGGTGCAGGTCTATCCCCCGCGCGTCTCCGAGGAGGAGCTCGACTTCGCGCCCGTGCGCGCCACCTCGCCGATCGCGGCGGTGACCGGGAACCGCTACTCCGGCGGGGTCACGATCAGCAACTTCGGCGCGCCAGTGCTCGCGTCGACCGAGATCGCGGTCGACCTCGTCCTCTCCGCCGATCGGGTGTTCGACGAGCCCGCCGCGTTCCGCGACCCCGCCGGCGCGCTGGCGGGCCTGCGGATCAACCCCACCAACCCGAACCGCGCGGTCACGATCGTGGTGGACGACCAGGGCGCCGGCGCCCTGACGGCGTCACGCTCCGCCGACACGATCACCGCGTCGTACGCGCAGGGGAACGGGACCACCGTCGAGGACCTGATCGCCGCGCTCAACGCGGTGCCGGGCGGCCTGATCGACGCGGTCCACGACGGCGTCGGCTCCGCCGCCGGCACCGAGCTCGACGACCTGCTCGCCGCCGCCGGCGTCGAGCCGCGCGTCGCCAAGGACCTGCTCGTGACGACGCGCTCGGTGCAGTTCCCCGCCGGGCCGCGCCAGCAGCAGCGGTCGTACTCGATCTCCGGCACGTTGCGGCAGCAGGCGTTCGACCCGCTGCAGCTCCCGCTCAAGCTGTTCCCGCTGTATCGCCTCCGCCCCGACGTGCCCGACCAGGAGACGGGGAACGACGTGCGTGAGGCGTCGACCTACGTGCGCGTGTACGACCGGGCACGCAGCACGTTCGACCCGACGACCGGGGTGTTCCTCCCGACGGTCAACCCCGACGACTTCGCGGCGCTCGAGGCCGTCAGCCAGCGGCCCGTGAACGCCGGCTCGATCCGCCAGGGCCAGCAGCGCGTGTTCAGCTTCGAGGTCCCCGACGAGCTCGGGCTCACGATCGACGAGAGCCAGCTGCTCGTGATCGTCCGCTCCGACACCTTCGACGCCCACGTCGACCTGCTCAGCTCGAGCGGCGAGTTCCTCGCGGGCTCCGACGACAGCGCCCTCGGCGCCTCGCCGCTCCTCTATCAGTCGCTCTCGGCCAACTCCGGCAACCGGACCTTCTATCTAGTCGTGTCGCCGGCCTCGTTCGACGAGGGCGACCTGTCGGGCGCCGAGACCTTCACGCTCACGATCTCGGTCAGCCCGCGCGACCTCGACGACGCCGGGCTCACCAAGGCGGTCCCGGTCCGGAACCTGCTCACGGCCCGCAAGCAGCGCTACGCGACGGACGCGCCGCGGGTCGAGGGCAACGTGCTGATCCCGTTCTCGCTCACCAACAGCCGCGCCGAGATCATGCTGGCGCTCCCGGCGCGGGCGCGCGTCCGCTTCCGCACGCGCCCCGTGTTCTCGGTCGGCGTCGAGGGCGTGGTGACGGCCTTCCTCGCCGACCGCGTGCCCTCGCAGGTGGAGTTCCAGCCCGAGCTCGACCCGGCCGCGACCACGCTCGTCTACAAGCCGAGCGGCGGGACCGTCGACGCGTTCCACCAGCTCGAGGCCGGCGTGTACACGATCGCCTTCGAGGGGATCAGCGGGCAGGTCGACCCGCAGCTCCTGCGGCTCGAGGTCGACTCCGAGTTCCTGCCCGACGAGTAAGGAGCCGGCGCCCTCAGCGCAGCAGCCACTGCTGCAGCATGAGCGCCGTCCACAGCGCGGCGTGCTCGTCGCGGCGGCCGGCGAGGTGGGCGGCCCAGCAGGCGCGGATCGGCTCGGGGCGCAGCACGCCGGCCCTCGCCAAGGCGCTCGGCGCGAGCAGCGCCTCGGCCCACTCGCGCAGGGGGCCGCGCAGCCAGGCGGCCACCGGCCAGGCGAAGCCCGCCTTGGGGCGGTCGAGCAGGCGCGGGGGGACGTGGCGGTAGAGCACCTGCCGCAGGATCCACTTGCGCTGGCCGCCCCGCAGCTCGAGCTCGAGCGGGAGGCGCCAGGCGAGGTCGAGCACCTGCTCGTCGAGGAGCGGGACGCGGACCTCGAGCCCGACCGCCATGCTGGCCCGGTCGACCTTGGTCAGCACGTCGTCGGGGAGGTAGCCCACGAGGTCGCGCCAGGCGAGCTGCTCGGCCGGGTGGCGCAGGGCGCTCGGGAGCGCGCCCTCGAACGCGGCGGGCGGGGCGGGCGCGCCGTCCACCAGGAGGGCGGCCGGATCGGCCCAGTGGGTGAGGAGCGCGTCGTGCAGGGCGGCGAGGTCGCGCGCGGCGAGGGCGCCGGCCAGCTTGTGCAGGCGGATGCCGGTCACGCCGCGCGCGCGGGCGGCCGCGGCCGGGCCGGGGAGGCGCGCCAGCAGGGCGTCCCAGGCCGGGGGCGACAGCGCGCGCAGGGCGCCGCCCGCCAGGCGGCGGAGGGCGCGGGGCGTGGCGCCGAGCGGGCCCGCCAGGCGCGCCGCGAGCGCGTGGCGGTTGTAGCCCAAGAACAGCTCGTCGCCGCCGTCGCCCGAGAGCGCGACCGTCACCGTGCGGCGGGCCAGCTCGCTGACCAGGAAGGTCGGCACCTGCGAGGAGTCGGCGAACGGCTCGTCGTAGAGCGCGGGCAGGCGCTCGATCGCGCGCAGCGCCTCGGCCGGGGTGACCTCGAGCTCGGTGTGGTCGGTGCCGAGGTGGGCCGCCACCGCGCGCGCGTGCGCCGCCTCGTCCCCCTCGCCGGTCGCCGCCTGGCCCGGCGCGCGCGCGGCGCCGGCGAACCCGACCGAGAACGTCTGCACCCGTCGGCCCGTCTCCGCCTGCAGGAGCGCCACCACCGCGCTCGAGTCGTAGCCGCCCGAGAGGAACGCGCCCAGCGGCACGTCCGACACGCTCTGGCGGCGCACCGCCGCGCGCAGGGTGGCCTCCAGGCGATCGGTCGCGGCCCACGGATCGGCCAGCGCAGGGTCGGGGGGCGCCGCGCGCGCGCGCGCCAGCGCCTCGCCGAGCGGGGCGAACGGGCGCAGCTCGATCCGGCCGGCGGCGTCCGCCTCCAGCGCCCAGCCGGGCGCGAGCTTGTGGACGCCGCGGTGGATGCTGCGCGCGCCGGGCACGTAGCCGCGGCGCAGGTAGCCCGCCAGGGCGCTCGGGTCGAGCGCCCCGTCCCAGGCGGGGTGCCGGCGGAGCGCGTGGAGCTCGGAGGCGAACGCGAGCGCCCCGCCCAGGCGCGCCCAGTAGAGCGGCTTGATCCCCAGCGGGTCGCGCGCCAGCGTCAGCCGGCGGGCGTCGACCTCCCACACCGCGAACGCGAACATGCCGCGCAGGCGAGGCAGCGTGGCCGCGACGCCCCAGGCCGCGCACGCCTCCGCCAGGACGCGGGTGTCCGAGTCGCCCTCGACGCGGCGACCCTCGCGCGCGAGCTCGGCCCGCAGCGCGCGGTAGTCGTACAGCTCGCCGTTGTGGCACACGACCACCCGCCCGTCGTGCGAGACCAGGGGCTGGCGCCCCGCGGGGGTGGGGTCGAGCACGGCCAGCCGGCGGTGCCCGAGCGCGAGCCCGGCCTCGGCCTGCGTCCACAGCCCCTCGTCGTCGGGCCCGCGGTGGCGCAGCGCGGCGGTCATGGCCGCCACCAGCGGACCGAGCGTCTCGGCTCGGGCCCCCGGCTCGAGCACGCCGACGATCCCGCACATGCGCCGCTCTCCGCCCGCGCCCCGCGCCGGCGCGCGCATTCTCGCACGGAGCGCGGGTGCGCTCCGGATCGGGGTTCGCGCAGGATCGGGTACACTCGCCCGCCCATGGCGAAGGGGAAGCGCAAGCGCAAGCCGGCTCGGCCAGCCGCGAACGCCGCCGGGAGTCCCCCCGCGCAGCGCGCCGAGGCCCAGCCGGGCGCCCCCGGCGAGCCCGCCGAGCCCGCCGGGGCGAGCGAGCCCGCGAGCTGGCTGACCGTGCCGGCGCTCGACGCGGCGGCGGGTGACAAGGACGACAAGGACGACAAGGAGCCCTCGGTCCCGGCGCGGCTCGTCTCGGGCGCGCGGGGGGGGCTGGCCTCGCCCTGGCTCGCGGCGGGCCTGGTGGCGTTCCTGGCGGCGCTGGTCTACGCCCACTCGGTGGCGGTGCCGTTCCTGTTCGACGACGCCCCGGTGGTCACGCGCAACCGCCTGCTCTGGAGCTGGGACGCCTGGTGGGACCTGATCTGGCACCAGCCCGACCGCGCCCTGACCAACCTGACGTTCCTGGTCAACTTCCAGCTCGCCCACCTGGGGCACGCCCCGATGCAGCCGTACGGGATCGAGGACTGGTGGTCGTACCACGTCGTCAGCATCCTCCTGCACGCCGGCAACGCCGCGCTGGTGTTCGCGCTGGTGCGCGAGCTCCTGCGCGCGCTCCGGGGCGAGGTCCCCGAGCGGGCGGTCCACTGGGTCGCCCTCGGCGGCGCCGCGCTGTGGGCGCTCCACCCCGCGCACACCATGGCGGTGGCCTACATCGCCCAGCGCTACGCGCTCATGGCGGCCGCGGCCTTCATGGGCGCGCTGGTGCTCTACCTGCGGCTGCGCCGGCGCATGGACGAGCGCGGCGGCGAGTGGGTGAGCGCCGCGCTCGCGGAGTGGCCGCTCCTGCTCGGCGCGCTCGCGGCCGCCACGGCGTGCGCGGTCACCAAGCCCAACGCGGTGGTGATCCCGGCCGCGATCCTGGGCGTCGAGCTGGTGGTGTTCCGCGCGCGGCGCCTGCCCCTGGCGCTCGCGTTCTTCGCGCCGTTCGTGCTGGGCGGTCTGGTCGCGCTCGTGGCCTACGGCGGAGACGGGGTCATGGCGCGCTTCTTCCCGGCCGAGTGCCCGACCTCCGATCGGCTGGAGTACCTGATCACGCAGGTCGCGGTGGTGCCCCGCTACCTCCACCTGTTCTTGTTCCCCTACGACCTTTGCGTCGAGCAGAGCTTCCCCGTGCTCTACGACTCGGCCGCCGGCAGCTTCACCACCCCCGACGCCCCCCTGCGCCTGGCGCTCGGGGCGCTCGCCCACGGGCTCCTGCTCGCGCTGGCCGGCCTGCTCGCCTGGCGCGGGCTGCGCCTGGTCCCGCTGGCGATCGGCTGGTTCTACCTCACCAACGTGGTCGAGTCGTCGGTGATCCCGATCCTCGACCCGATGGTCGACCACCGGATGTACCTGCCGACCGTGCTGTTCGGGGCGGCCTTCCTGGGCGCGCTGGCCCGCGCCTGGCCGAGCCTGGTCCGCCGGGCGCCCTGGGCGCGCGAGGCGGTGCCGCTCGGCGTCGTGGCGCTGGTGCTGACCCTCGCCTGCGGCACCGTGTTGCGCGTGGTGGTGTGGACCTCGGCCACGGGGATCTGGGAGGACACGATCGCCAAGCGCCCCCACTGCGCGCGGGCCTACTCCAGCCTGGGCATGGAGCACCTCTACGCCGGCGACTGGCTGGCCGCGGTCGGTCCGATCGAGACCGCGCTCGAGCTCGGCCCCTACCACGTCGAGGGGTGGAACAACCTCGGCAAGGCGTACCTCGAGCTCGGGCGCTGGAAGCAGGCGGAGCAGGCGCTGCTGCGCGGGATCGAGGTCAACGAGGTGGTCTACTCGCCCTCGATCCCGCTCTGCTGGAACAACCTCGGGCTGGTCTACATGAAGATGGCCCAGGAGGCGCCCAACGCCCCGGCCGCGCGGGCGCTGCTCGAGAAGGCGGTGTTCCGGCTCGAGCGCGCGGTGCGGCTCGATCCGGCCTACGAGGTCGCCTACCTCAACCTCGCCAACGGCGCCTACGCGCTCATGCGCGACAGCGTGGGCGAGACCCAGACCCGCTACGCCCGCGCGGTCGCCGACGCGGTCGCCGGGGCCGAGCGGGTGGCGCTCAGGCGGGGCGGCAGCCTGTCGATCGACTCCGAGCGGCGCCGGATCAAGGCCCAGGCCCTGCTCGGCGAGGCCGAGGCGGCGTTCGAGCGGGTCGAGGCCTACCTCGAGCAGGGCCTCCGCGCCGACCTGCAGGCCGCCCTCCTGAACGACCTCGCCGAGGCGGCCCTCGTGGCGCACGAGCGCGGGGACCCCGCGGCGCCCGCGCTCTGCGCGCGGGCGGCCGAGGGGCTCGACCGCCTGGTGGCCAGCCTGGAGCAGGACGTCCCCGCCCTGGAGTTCAGGCGCGCCCAGCTGGCGGAGGCGCTCGGCCAGGTGGACGACGCCGCGCGCCGCTACCAGCAGGCGCTGGACCGCTTCCCCCAGGATCCCCAGGCGGCCGGCGCCCGCGAGCGGCTGCAGGCCCTGCAGCAGCGCGCGACGGTGCCCGGGCCGCAGTGACGTCGCTCCTCTCGGGCTGGCCCGGAGCGGGCCGGCGCCGTACAACGTCGACCCCCCGGGAGGAGCCGTGAGCCTGCGCGAGTTCGTGGCGCTCGGGACCTCGAGCCAGGTCCCGACCCGCTTCCGCAACCACAACGGTTACCTGCTGCGCTGGGACGGCGCCGGGTTCCTGTTCGACCCCGGGGAGGGCACGCAGCGCCAGTTCATCCTGGCCGAGGTCGCCGTCCCCGAGGTGTCGCGGATCTTCGTGACCCACTTCCACGGCGACCACGCCCTCGGCCTGGCCGGGATCGTGCAGCGCCTCTCGCTCGACCGCGTGCCCCACCCGGTCGAGGTGTTCTTCCCCAAGAGCGGCGAGGCCTACTACGAGCGCCTGATCCGCAGCACGATCTACCACCGCACCGTCGAGCTGATCCCGCGCCCGGTGGGCGGCAAGGGCGGGGTGGTGGCCGAGGACGACACGTTCGTGATCGAGGCGCACCCGCTCAAGCACTCGGTCGACACCTACGGCTACCGGATCAAGGAGCGCGACGGCCTGCGCTTCGACAAGGAGCGCCTCGGCGCCGCGGGCGTGGTCGGCCCCGCCGTGGGCAAGCTGCAGCGCGAGGGGAAGGTCGAGGTGGACGGGCAGCTGGTGAAGCTGGAGGAGGTGACCGTGCCCAAGCGCGGGGCGGCCTTCGCCTTCGTCATGGACACCCGCCCCTGCCCCGGCGCGCACGCCCTGGTCCGGGAGACCGACCTCGCCGTGATCGAGTCGACGTACCTCGAGGAGCACCGCGACCTCGCCCGCGAGCACCACCACATGACCGCCCGCGAGGCGGCCACCGTGGCCAAGGAGGGCGGCTGCCTCGGCACGCTGGTGCTGACCCACTTCTCCCAGCGTTACCCGAGCACCAAGCCGTTCGTGGCCGAGGCGCAGCAGGTCTTCCCGCGCGTGCGCGCCGTGCGCGACCTCGACCGGGTGCCGCTGCCGCGGCCCTAGCAGGAGCGGGTCCGTGGTGCCGCTCGTGCTCGCGTGCTCGTGCTCGCGTGCTCGTGCTCGTGCCCGTGCTCGCGTGCTCGTGCTCGTGCTCGTGCTCCGAGCACGGGCCACGAGCATGGCTCACAGGCACGGGCACGGCTGACGATTCCACACGTCTCGTACGAGCTCCACTTAGGAACGAAGCGCAGAGAGCGCCGAGGACGCAGAGCTTCTCTGCGGTCCCAGCGCCCTCTGCGCTTCGTACTCCCGTTCGCTAGCCGCGGCGGCATGCAAAGCGACAGCCTGTCGTGCCCGTGCCTGGCCGCGCTTCTCCCGT
>CAZMSZ010000017.1:0-6619 GCA_964569055.1 uncultured Planctomycetota bacterium
CCGGCCTCGCTATCGCGCCCGCTCCTGCAGGTGGCGCGCCCAGCGCTCGGGGACGGCGGCGGCGTAGCGGCGGCGCACTGCGCCGATCGTGGGGCCTTGGGTCTCGACCTCGGCCGCGGCCTCGCCGAAGGGGCCGCGCACCAGGAACGTGTAGCGGGCGGCCTCGCCCTCGAGCCGGAACGCGAGCGGCACGCGGTCGACCTCGAGCGGCTCGCCGAGCATGGCCTGCAGGCTGGGGTCGCGCGCGAGGCGGGCCCGGGCCGGAGCGTAGCCGGGCGAGCGCAGCGCGGCGACGGTCGGCACGCCCCACAGGACCAACAACCCCAGGGCGGGCACGCCGAGCGCGACCAGCGCGGCGCGGAGCGCGCGCCCAGACCAGCGGCTGAGCCGTTCGCGCGTGGTCTCCGGCGGCTCCCACGCGGCGTCCGCCGCCAGCTCCTCCGCGGTCGCCAGGCGCGCGGCGGGGCGCGGTCGGACCAGCACCACGCAGCGCGGCCGGCTCGGGCTCACGAGCCCTCGAACTCGCGCAGGATGTCCTCGGCGCTCTGCCCGGGCAGGTCGGGCGGCGGGAGCGGCTCCGCCGCGGCGGGCGACGCGTCCTGCTCCTCGAGCGCCATGTCGAGCCGCGCCTCGTTGAGCGCGGCGTCCTCCTCGAGCTTGCGCAGCATGTCGTCGGCGGCCCCGAGCACGTTCATGGAGTCGGCCATGGCGCCCAGCGGCGCGGTGAGCTTGGCCATGGCCTCGGCGCTCGCCAGCTCGCCCGAGCGCTGCTTGCCGAGCTCGTAGTTGCGCTTGGCGAGGGCGACCTTCTGCTCGCCCTCGCGGACCTTGGCCTTGAGCTCCTCGTACTTGAGCGCGCACTCCTTGGCCCGCTCGCGCTCGCCGGCGAGGAGCGCCTTCTTGATCAGCGCCTCGGACGCGGGGAGCCGCTCGCGCAGCTTCTCGAGCTGCTTCTCGGCGAACTTCACCTCGCCGAGGAGCTGCACCAGCTGCTCCTGATGCTTGCGCGACCTCACCGGCTCCTCCTCTTGGGGCCTGCGTCGGGCTCGCCGGCCTCGCCGGCCGCCAGCCAGGGGATCTGGCGCAGGTAGGCCATTCCCTTGGGGTTGAGCTTGCTGCTGCCGCCCATCAGCCGCCCGGTGCGCAGGTCGAGGCCGCAGCTGGTGCAGATCAACTGGTCCATCTGCAGCCGCTCCTTGCAGGAGGGGCAGCGGAACTTCGAGGGGCGAACTTGCGCCTGGCGCTCCCAGCGCTCGTCGGCCTCGGTCTTGAGCATCAGCTTGGAGGGGAGCACGAACGCGCGCGGCGCGGGCCCGCGGTCCTCGAGGTAGGCGAGGTATTCCTCCCAGTTGGGCGGCGGGTCGAGCTTGATCGCCCGCTGCGCCGGCTGGCTCGCGTCGCCGGGCACCACCAGCCGCTCGCCGCAGTGGGGACACTTGCCGCGCCGGCCCTCGGTGCCGCTGGGAAAGCGGACGCGCTTGCCGCACTCGTGGGTCAGCTCGGGCACCGCCGGACCTCCGGGCAGCAATGGTATCAGCGGGGCCGCGGGGGCGTGAGGCGGAGGCCGCTCGCGGCGGGGTGGGCGGTGTGGGAGCATGGCGGGGTGCTGATCCAGGTGGTCTGTCGTTGCCGCGTCCGCCGGACGATCGACACCGGCGAGGTCGGGGCCTGGCGTCTGCGCTGCAAGCAGTGCGGCGACGTGCTGTACGACCCCGCCACCGCGCCGCCCGAGCCCGCGCCGGCGGTCGAGGACGAGGACGACACGCAGTTCCAGCGCTGGCTGGAGGGCTCGGGCGAGCTCAAGCTGCTCCTCTCGAGCGAGGGGGACCAGGCGCCGCCGTGCCCGCGCCACCCCTCGCGGCGCGTGGTGGCGGCCTGCACCCGCTGCGCGGAGCTGCTCTGCAAGCACTGCCTCGACCGGATCGACGATCAGTTCGCCTGCGCGGCCTGCGCCGCCGAGGTCGCCGCCCGGGTCGACCCGGCGCAGGGCGGCCTGCTCGCCTGGTTCCGCCGCCTGCTCGGGAGCGGCTGACGCGGCAAGCCCCGCAGGCGCAAGGCGCCGCCTGGCCCGGCCAACGCGGCCGCGCCCGCGGCGTATGCTCTGCACCCCCTCCAGGAGCGCGCATGGCCCCCACTCGCTGCACCGCCCTCGCCGCCCTCGGGCTGGCCCTCCTCACGTTCGCCGCGCCCGCGCACGGGCAGGAGCAGCCCCCCCGTGGGGAGGAGCGCCGCGACGGCGAGGAGGAACAGGAGCGCGGCGCGCGCGGCGGCTTCGGCGAGGGGTTCGCCGAGCAGGCGGTGAGCTTCCTCAAGCGCGAGCTCGACCTCGACCCGACGCAGGAGGTGCAGGTCCGCATGATCATGGAGGACGTGATCGAGCGGGCCTGGTCGCGCATGAGCGACATGTTCCGCGGCGGCTTCGGGCCCGACGCGCTCACGCCCGAGGCGCAGGAGAAGGCGCGCGAGGCGTTCGAGGACGTGCGGCTCGAGACGGCCAAGCGGATCGGGGAGGTCCTCAGCCCCGCGCAGAAGCGCGAGTTCGAGCTGCTGCTCGACCAGTTCGATCGCCGCGCCCAGCAGTTCGAGCAGGGCCGCCGCGCGTGGGAGGACCCGAGCGAGCTGTTCAACCCCGCCCCGCCCTCCAAGCGGCTGATGCTCGCCAAGGCCGAGCGCGCGCTGTTCCTCGGCCCCGAGGAGACCGCGGTGATCCTCCCGTTCATCGAGCGGGTGCTCGACGCGCGCCAGGCCCTCTACGAGGGGCGCAAGGTGCGCCGCCGCGACCTGCTCAACGCCACCCGCGCCGGCGCCGCGCAGGACGAGATCGCCGAGCGCCTGGCCACGATCCGCGCGGCCGAGCAGTTCCAGCAGCTCGAGCTGTTCGCCGCCCAGCAGGCCCTGCGCGAGCTGCTCACGATCGAGCAGGAGGCGCGGCTGGTGGCGATGGACGTCCTGGACTGAGCTTGCCAACGGCTCTGGTTGAGGTGATGCGAGCGGGTAGGACCAACACTGTCAACGTCGTTGACGGGCTCGCGTCGCCGAGCCCGGGCTAGCTCGCAAGGATTTACGGGCGCGCCCCACCAGGGGAGGAGCAGGAACGGCGCGTGCAAACCGGGCGGGTGAGCGAGGAGCTCACCCACCCATGAGGGCAGGCCGTGTTCTCCGGGGCGATCGCCCTGGGCGCGACCTGGACGATCGCCGGGGTGGTGCTGCGCACGACTTGGCGCGGAGGACCTCATGAAGCTGGCGGTGTTTGGCGCGACGGGAGGAACAGGACGTCACTTGGTGAGCTTCGCGCTGGAGCGAGGCCATGCGGTAACTGCTCTGGTGCGCGAGCCCGAGAAGGCACAGCTCCCAGAAGGGATCACGATCGTGCAAGGTGACGTGCGCGATCCGGTGCGGGTCGCCGAGGTCATTGCCGGGCGCGAGGCTGTGCTGTCGTGTCTAGGCGCTGCGCTCGCGGCAAGTCACGGCTCGCGGGGCAAGGTCGGCGCGGATGCGGCGCCCGCGATCGTCAGCGGGATGAACCAACACGGCGTCAAGCGGCTGGTCGCGCTCTCCGCGCTGGGCGCCTGCGAAGGTAAGCCTCAGATGAGCTTCTTCTTCCGCGTGATCATGGCGACCGTGCTCCGCGGCATCTACGCCGACAAGAACGCGATGGAGCCGCTGATCCGAGCGACCGATCTCGACTGGACGATCGTGCGGCCGACCAACCTGAAAGACGGTGCGCGGACCGGAGAGCTCGACCTCGATCCGACGTCGAAGATCGGGATCACGTCGACGATCAATCGCGCCGACGTCGCCGACTTCATGCTCCAGATCGTGACCGATCCGCAGTACACGCGGCGCGTGGTCACCATCACGCACGGAGCCTGATCCGGAGCAACGGAGGCGCGCCGGCGGCGAGCCCGCCGAGGCTCGAGCGGCTCACGTCGGGTCGCATGTGAGCCGGTTGCGGCAACGGCGTTGACGGTGCCCAGCGGGGAGGGCGCCGTCCGGCCAAAGGGTCTGCGTGTCGCTGCCGCCTCGGAAGGCTGGGCACGCACCGTGCACTGGGGCGGGGCACGGAGGAGAGACCCATGAAGACCACGACCGCTCGCACCCGCACCACCACCACCCGCAAGACCACCCGCCGCGCGACCGACGCCGACTCCAGGCAGCGCCGCGCCTCGCCGCGCGAGGCGCGCGACGAGCGGGCCGAGGCCGAGCTCGAGGCCGAGCTCCTGGCCAAGCTGGAGCGGATGCGCAGGGAGCTGCACGCCGCCGGAGCAGGAGCGCCCGAGCCCTCCAACGGCGCGGTGAACATGCTGATCCAGGGGCTGTTGATCCTCGCGGCCGGGATCGGGCTCACCGTCGCGAGCGGCGGGCAGGCGGTGTTCTACGGCGCGATCCTGGTCGGCGCGATCTGGACGGTGGTCGGCGCGGCGCTCGCGACGGGGCGCACCACCGTCCTCGGCATGAAGGTCTGCTAGCAGCAGCGGCGCGCCGGATTCGCGAGGGGCTGCGCTGGCGGACCTACTCCGCCAGCGCGGCCTCGACGCGTCCGGCGAACGTCTCCCAGGCCCGCGCCAGCTCGGGGCGCGCGGCGTAGCCCGCCAGGATCGCCCGCAGCTCGCCCGCGAGCGCCTCGGCGTGCTTGCGCAGCAGGTGACCGGGGGCCTCGGGGGCCGTCGCGTCGCGCACGGCCTGACGCACCGGCTCGAGGTCGGCCTGCAGCGCCTCGAGCGCGTCGAGCGCCTCGTCGCCCAGCTCGTCGGGGAGCGGGCGGCGGGCGAGCTCGGCGGCGCGGGTCGCGTGCGCCGCGAGCGAGGGGTCGGCCTGGGCGCGCCGGGCGGCGGCGGCCAGCCGACGGAGGCGGGCCCGCAGCGGCTCGCTGTCGACGGCCGCGCGCCCTACCGCCCGCGCCAGGCCCGCGAGCTGGTAGGCCTCGCGAGCCAGGGCCGGGAGCTCGGCACGCAGGCGGGTGTGGAGCGAGCGCCGCGCGGTCCGCATGGCCGCGATCGCCGCGTCACGCACCCAGACCTCGACCCGGACCGCGTCGGCGGCCGTGCGCGGCCGCGGCCGACCCGGCAGCGCGCCGAACGCCTCGCGGACGGCGGCGCGGAGCTCGGCGTCGCGCGCGTCCCGCCGCGGCGCTCGCACCAGCTCGAGCTCCAGCGCGCCGCCCGGCAGGCTGATCTTGCGGGTGCCGCCGAAGAACGACCAGCGGCTGCCCTCGATCGCCTCGAGCGCGACCCGCGCCGGACGCGGGGAGCCGGCGCCGAAGGCGGCGGGCGCCAGCGTCAGCGGCTCGGCCGCGTCGGCCATGTCCTCCCAGTTGGTCACGTCCTCCTCGCGCACCGAGAGGGCGAGCGCCTGACCGGCGGGGGCGGGCAGCTCGAGCCAGGGCGCGTCCGGGAAGGCGTGGTCGCCGAGCTCGTCGCCGAGCTCGATCACCGCCGCCGCGAGCGTCCGCTCCACCCCACCCAGCTCCGCGAACACGTGGACCTCCTCGGCGGCGGCGCTGTCGAAGTCGCCCCCGATCCGCGCCGCGCGCAGCCGCACGAACCACGCCTCGGCGCCCTCGCCCGCGACGGGGAACGCGGGCGGAGGCTCCGGCAGCGCGGGGAGGCGCTCCTTGCTGGGCGCCTCCTCGTCGCGCTCCACCTCGCTGACCGCCGCGTCGTCCTCGGGCGGATCCTGCGCCCAGGCGCGCGGGGCGAGCACCAGCAGCGGGAGGGCGAGCAGCGCGAGGGGCCGACGGAGCGAGCGGCGCATGGGCGCGGTCCTCTACGGGGCTGCGCGCGGCTCAGGCGGCGCGCGGGGGTCGGCCGTTCAGCGCCCATGCGGCGAGCGCCGCGCGGATCGCGCGCCGGACGGCGAGCCCGCCGAGGTCCTCGGCGGCGGTCGCCGCGTCGGCCGCGCGCGCGGCCCCTTCGAGCGGCGGCACGTCGTCGCGCGCCAGGCCGATCGCGCAGGCGCCCAGCCCCTGGGCGACCGGCAGGAACGGGCCCGCGAACGTGGCGTCCCACACCGCGCGCTCGAGCGCCGCGGCGTGGGCCGGGTCGGGGCGCACCAAGAACCGCTCCGCGGCGGCCACGACCTCGTGCGGGCGCGAGTCGCGCGGGCGGCGGCGCTCGAACGCGGGCAGCGCCGCCGCGGCGGCCGCCGCCGCCGCGACCGCGCAGGGCTGCTTGCCGAAGTCCGCCAGGCCGAGCACCCACCGCTCGAGGTCGCGCGCGGGCCCGGGCGCCGCCGCGCCGAGCGCCGCGAGCGCCGCGCGCGCCGGTCGGTGACCCGCATAGGCGGCGAGCCGCAGCCGCTCGACCGTCAGCTCCCCCAGCTCGAGCCGCAGCCGCAGCCGCTCGGGCTCGGGCGCCGCGGCCCGCTCCAGCCAGCGCAGGTATTGCGACCCATCGCGCGGGTCATCGCCGCGAAAGCGCCGCTCGAGGGTGCGCAGCAGCAGGTCCACAGGTCGAGGATAGCGCGCCTGCGCCCGCCACGCACCGAGGGACGTGTCTCACGGCGAGACGGGGTCGTATCGAGCGATAGCCTCCTTGCCCTTGCCCTTGCCCGGGCATTGTTCCGCGTTGGCGAGGCGTGGGATTCGTAAGCGACAGCCTCCGGGGAGAGGCCGTCGCAT
>CAZMSZ010000017.1:6719-38649 GCA_964569055.1 uncultured Planctomycetota bacterium
TGCTCCGCGTGGCGCTCCTTCTCGTGCGCGTCGATCAAGGGCTGCGCCTTGTCCGGCGGGAGCAGCTCGTAGCCGTGGAACTTGACGTCGAACACGCCCTCGCCCGAGGTCATGGAGCGCAGGTCCTGGCTGTAGGTCTGCATCTCGGCCTCGGGGACGAGCGCGCGGATCACGGTGCCCTCGTCGCTCTGATCCATGCCCTGCGGGTGGGAGCGGCGGCGGGCGAGGTCGCCCATGACGTCGCCCGTGAACCGGTCGGGCACGGTGATCGTGACCTCGAGGATCGGCTCGAGGAGCGCCGGCTTGGCGGCGGCGACCGCCTCCTTGAACGCGCCCCGCCCGGCCTTCTTGAACGCGACCTCCTTGCTGTCGACCGGGTGCTCCTTGCCGTCGAACACCTCGACCACGCAGTCGACGAACCGGTAGCCGGCGACCACGCCCTCCTCCATGGCCTCGACGATCCCCTTCTCGATCGCCGGGATGAAGCTGGCCGAGATCGCGCCGCCCACGACCACGTTCTTGAACACGAAGCCCTCGCCGCGCGCGGCCGGGGCGAGGCGGAGCGCCACCTCGCCGAACTCGCCCGCCCCGCCCGACTGCTTCTTGTGGCGGTAGCGCGCCTCGGCCTTGCCGCGGATCGTCTCGCGGTAGGCCACGCGCGGGAGCCGGCGCTCGACCTCGACCTTGGTGCGCTCCTTCATGCGGTCGAGCAGCGTCTCGAGGTGGAGCTGGCTCATGCCCTTGATCACCAGCTCCTTGGTCTCCTCGTGCCGCTCGGTCTCGAACGTGAGGTCCTCGCGCTCGATCCGGTCGAGGGCCGGGCGCATCTTCGTCTCGTCGGCCCGGGTCTTGGGGCTGATCGCCAGGCTGACCATGGGCCGCGGCGCCTCGATCCGAGGCATCTTCACCGTCGCCCGCCCGTCGGTGATCGTGTCGCCTGCGTTGAAGGTGTCGACCTTGGGCACGATCGCCACGTCCCCGGTGACCAGCGCGCCCAGCGGCTCGAGCTGCTTGCCCTGCGGCCGCTGGAAGTCGCCCACGCGCTCGGTCGCGCCGGTCTCCATGTTGGTCAGGGTGCCGTGCCCGGCGGTCGAGCCCGCCAGCACGCGGATGTAGCTCTGCGCCCCGTAGTCGCCCATCACGACCTTGAACACCTGCGCCACGAACGGGCCGTCGCGGTCGAGCTCCTGGCCCTCGGCGGTGAGGCGCGCGCGCGCCTGGACGGGGCTCGGCATGTAGCGCGTGATCACGTGCAGGACGTCGTCGACCCCCACCAGCTCGGTGGCCGCGCAGCCGATCATGGGCACCAGCTTGCCCTGCTGGATCCCGCTCGTGATCGCGCCCGACAGCTCCTCGGGGGAGACCTCGCCCTCCTCGAGGTACTTCTCGAGCAGCGCCTCGTCGATCTCGACCGCGGCCTCGGTGATCCGCTCCTTGGCGGCCGGGTCCGCCAGCGCGTCCGCGTTCTCGCGGTAGCCGGGGCCCGCGGCGGTCGGGCGACGAAACCAGACGCAGCCCTGTCCGAACGCGTCCTGCAGCTGCGCGGTCAGCGCGTCGAGGTCGACGTTGTCGAGGTCGACCTTGTTGACCACGATCATCTTGGCCAGGCCATGCTGGGTGGCGAGCCGCCAGGCCTTGCGCGTGTTGAGGCCGATCCCGGTGCGGGCGTTGACTACGATGCAGGCGATGTCCCCGGCCACGACCCCGCCGTAGGCGTCGCCGAAGAAGTCGGGGTAGCCCGGGACGTCGATCAGGTTGATCTCGCAGCCGTCGTAGGCGGCGTGCCCCACGGCGAGGCCGATCGAGTGCTGCTTGGCCCGCTCGTCCTCCTCGAAGTCGAGGACGGTCGTCCCGGCCGCGACCGAGCCCAGGCGCGGGATCGCCCCGCTCCGGTGGAGGATCGCCTCGGCGAGGGAGGTCTTGCCCGCATCGGCGTGGCCGATCAGGACGACGTTGCGGATCTGCTGGGGGGTGCGAGTCATGGCGGGCTCCGCGGCGGGGGCTGGAGGGGGCGCGCGCTCCGCCCCCACGGGCCGGGGATCCGGCCCGCAACGTGCTTCGTACGGCGCCGCTGCGGAGCTGACAACCCGGTCTGCGGCGGGGTCCTCGGCTGACACTGGCCAGGGCTTGACTTGCCCGTATAATCCCCCGCTTCACTGCTCCCAGCCGCCCGGGTTGCGCGGCCGGAGGCGGCGTCAATTTCGCCCGAGAAGCTCAGAGAATACGCGAGAACAACGCGATGCCGACCATCAACCAGCTGGTCCGTCAGCCGCGCAAGCAGAAGCCGCGCAAGTCGAAGACGCCCCTCCTCGAGGCGTGTCCGCAGAGGCGCGGGGTCTGCCTGCAGGTCAAGACCATGACCCCCAAGAAGCCCAACTCCGCGCTGCGGAAGATCGCCCGCGTCCGGCTCAGCAACGGCCGCGAGGTGACCGCCTACATCCCGGGTGAGGGCCACAACCTCCAGGAGCACTCGATCGTGCTGGTCCGCGGCGGCCGCGTCCGCGACCTCCCGGGCGTGCGCTACCACATCATCCGCGGCACGCTCGACACGCTCGGCGTCGATGGCCGCAAGCAGGGCCGGTCGAAGTACGGCGCCAAGGCCCCCAAGGCCTAGGCCGCGAGCCCTACGGAGCTAAACGATGCCCAGCAAGTACGTCTCCCCGCGGCGGTTCATCCAGCCCGACCCGCGCTACAAGTCCGTCCTGGTGACGAAGTTCTGCAACTGCCTCATGGAGGACGGCAAGAAGCGCGTCGCCTACAAGATCTTCTACGACGCGATGGACGAGATCTCCAAGCGCATGAAGGAGCGCGAGCCGCTCGACGTGTTCCAGGTCGCCCTGGGCAACGTCAAGCCGCTGATCCAGGTCCGCTCGCGCCGGGTGGGCGGCGCCACCTACCAGGTGCCGATGCCCGTGCAGAAGCGCCGGCAGACCGCGCTCGCCATGCGCTGGATCCTGCAGGCCTGCGAGAAGAAGAAGGGCCGCCCGATGTACAAGCGGCTGGCCGACGAGTTCATCATGGCGTTCCGGCGCGAGGGCGCCGCGATGGCGACCCGCGACCAGGTCCACAAGATGGCCGAGGCCAACAAGGCGTTCGCCCACCTGTCCTGGTAGCCGAGGTCTCGGGCCTCACGTTCCGGATGCAACCCGACGACGCCGCCGAACCGCGCCCGCGAGCAGCGACCCTGCTCGACGAGGCCTGGTGCCGGCGGCGTCGCTCCGTACCCACGTCGAGGTGACGCGGTGGCCAAGAAGAAGAGCGCGACCCCGACCTTCCCGCTGCCGCGCCTGCGCAACATCGGGATCATCGCGCACATCGACGCCGGCAAGACGACGACCACCGAGCAGATCCTCTACTACACCGGCCGCGAGCACCGCGTCGGCACGGTGGACGAGGGGAGCACCACCACCGACTACGAGGAGCTCGAGCAGGAGAAGGGGATCACGATCGTCTCGGCCGCGGTGACGGTCCACTGGACCCCGCCCACCGGCGAGGAGCACCGGATCAACATCATCGACACCCCGGGGCACATCGACTTCACCGCCGAGGTGGAGCGCTCGCTCAAGGTGCTCGACGGGGCGGTCATGATCTTCTCGGGCAAGGAGGGCGTGCAGGCCCAGTCCGAGACGGTGTGGCGGCAGGCCAGCTCCTACGGGATCCCGCGCCTCGCGTTCGTCAACAAGCTCGACCTCGCCGGCGCCAACTACGACGAGGTGGTCAAGGACATCTCCGAGCGCCTGCCCGGCATGAAGCCGCTCGCCGTGCAGCTCCCGATCGGCGAGGAGAAGGAGTTCCGCGGGGTCGTCGACCTCGTCACCATGAAGGCCTGGGTGTGGGAGGAGGGCTCGCCCCCGCCTGCCCCCGTGGAGGTCGAGCTGCCCGACGACCTGCGCGAGCTGGCGCAGCTCCACCGCGAGGTGCTGCTCGACGAGCTGGGCGACCTCGACGACGCCTTCGCGAACGCCGTGCTCGAGGACGCGGTCGACGCCGAGGCGATCCGGGCGGCGGTCCGCCGCGCCACGCTGGCCTGCAAGGCGTTCCCGGTGCTGTGCGGCGCCTCGTTCCGCCACAAGGGCGTGCAGCCGCTCCTCGACGCGATCTGCCACTACCTGCCGAGCCCGCTCGACCGCCCGCCGGTGGTAGGGAAGCGCCCCAAGAGCAAGCGCAGGGTGGGCGATGCCGACCTCGAGTCGTGGGAGGAGGTCGAGCGCGCGCCCGACCCGGGCGCGCCGTTCTGCGCGCTGGCGTTCAAGACGGTCTCGCAGAAGAGCGCGGACCTGGTGTTCCTCCGCGTCTACTCGGGGACCGTCGGCGCCACCGAGCAGCTGCTCAACATCACCAAGAACAAGAAGGAGCGGCTGGGGCGGATCCACGTGATGCACGCCAACCGCAAGGAGGCCGTCGAGCAGGCCACGGTGGGCGACATCCTGGGCGTCGTGGGGCTGCGCTACACGGTGACCGGCGACACGCTCTGCGACCCGGACCGGCCGATCCGGCTGGGGCGGATCTCGTTCCCGCTCCCGGTCGTGTCGATGGCGGTGGAGCCGCGCTCGACCAAGGACAAGGACAAGCTCGCCGAGGCGCTCGCCGCCATGGCGAAGGACGACCCCACCTTCCGCGTGCGCGACGACCCCGACACGGGCCAGACGCTGATCGCCGGCATGGGCGAGCTCCACCTCGAGGTCATCGCGGAGAAGCTCAAGCGCAACTGGAACGTGGAGGCCAAGGTCGGCAAGCCGCGCGTCTCCTACAAGGCCACGATCAAGGAGGACGCCAAGGGGCGCGGCGTGCACGAGCTGGTGATCGGCGAGCGGCGGCAGTACGGCGCGGTCACCCTCGTCGTCGAGCGGCGGCCCAAGGCGGCGGGCGGGCTCACGATCGAGTTCCCCGAGGAGGGCGACGAGCCGCACCCGATCCCGACGCAGTTCCACCAGGCGATCGAGGACGCGATCAAGACCAAGGCCTACAGCGTGGGCGACTACGGCGACCCGCTGATCGACTGCGCGGTGCTCGTCACGGGCGGCGAGTACGAGCCGACCGACGCCACCGAGGGCGCGTTCGCCTCGGCCGCCAGCAAGGCGCTCGACGAGGCGATCGAGCGCGCGGGCCTGGTCTACCTCGAGCCGATCATGACGCTCACCGTCGACGTGCCCGAGGAGTTCTACGGCGCGATCGTGCAGGACCTCAACGGGCGCCGCGCCACGATCCTGAGCACGAACCTGCTGCGCGACACCCGCCGGGTCGTGGCGGCCGTGCCGCTCGCCGAGATGTTCGGCTACGTCTCGGACATCCGCTCCAAGACCCAGGGCCGCGCCACGCCCTCGCTCGAGCCGCGCGACTACGCGGAGGTCCCCGAGGGCAAGCGCCCGTCGCTGTTCTGAGGGGGAGACTGGGAGAGCTGAGCACGCTCGCGCTGCGCTCGTGCTCGTGCTCGTGCTTACCGACTCGATCAGCGCCCGCGCCTCGCGGTCGAGCGCCCGCGGGCGTCGCGCTCAGTGCCGGCGCGAGTTGGTCTGCCGCCGCAGGTGCGCGCCGAGCTCCCACAGCCGGTTGTTCCCCTGCTCGGCCGCGCGGACCACGCCGCTCAGGGCGCGCTCGAGCTCGGCGAGGTTGCGCAGCGTCAGCGCCGCGCCCTCCTTGCCCTGCACCTCGCGCCGCCACCGCTCGACCAGCTTGAGGTAGCCCAGGGCGCTCATCGCGAGCTGGTGGTTGAGGGCCTCCGCCTGCGGCAGGTACTTGGCGCGGATCACCCATTCGTGCAGGTCGTCGCTCATGCTCGGCTCCCCCGGGCGGCTGCTGAGCCGCGGCGACCGGCGGAGCGCAAGGGTGAGGCCGGGCGAGGGCCCCGGCCCAGGGCCCTGGCCGGGCTTGGGGTTGCGCGCCGGCGGGCTGGGCGCGCGCATGCGCGCTCATGCGCGCGCGCCGGCGAGGGAGCGCGCACCACGACCCTTGCATCCGGGGCGGGCTCCGGTTCCAATGCGCCCCTTCGCCTGCCGATCGGCCTCCGATCCGGGCGGGCTCTCCGCTGGTCGAACCTTGAACCGGGCGCAAGCGCCGCTTAGCGCCAAGGCAAGGGGGTGAACGTGTCGCGAACGCACAGCGTTTTGATTTGACAGGGGCCGCAACCCCCCTATAATTGCGGCTTCCTTTGTCGCGACGTCGCCCTAAGGCATTGCGGCACAAAGGCTTAGCGATCTACCCCCGAAGTCGGGTGGACGGGTGCTGCCCGGGAGAGGCCGGACCCATTCCGCTCGCGTCAGGCAAAGTCATGGAACGCATTCGGATTCGCATGGAGGCCTACGACCACGAGATCCTCGACCAGTCGGCCGCGGAGCTCGTGAACAAGGCCAAGGAGACGGGCGCGAAGGTCTCGGGCCCGATCCCCCTCCCGACCCGGGTCGAGCGCTACACCGTGCTCCGCTCGCCGCACGTGGACAAGAAGTCCCGTGATCAGTTCGAGATGCGGACCCACAAGCGCCTGATCGACATCACCGAGCCCACCGCGAAGACCGTCAACGCGATCACGCTCGTGCAGATGCCGGCGGGCGTCCACATCACGGTCAAGGCGTAGCGAGGATCGTCATGGTCACCACGCTCGTCGGCAAGAAGCTGAACATGACCCAGATCTGGGACAGCGAGGGGAACGTGATCCCCGTGACGCTGATCCAGGCGGGCCCGTGCACGGTGGTGCAGGTCAAGGCGAAGGACGGCAAGGACGGCTACGACGCCGTCCAGCTGGGCTTCGGCGAGTTGAAGCGGAAGAACGACGGCAAGGGGGACTTCCGCGCCACCAAGCCCATGCTCGGCCACTTCGAGAAGAACGGCGCGGCCCCGCACCACCTGCTGCGCGAGGTCCGGCTGCCCGAGGGCGCGAGCGCGCCCGCGGCCGGCACCGTGCTCAAGGTGGACGAGGTGTTCGGGGGCGTGACCCGCGTGGACGTCATCGGCACCAGCAAGGGCCGCGGCTTCCAGGGCACGATCAAGCGGCACGGCTTCAACGCCGGCCCCCGCACCCACGGCTCGAAGAACTACCGCGAGCCGGGCTCGACCGGCAACAACACCACGCCGGCCCACGTGATCAAGGGCAAGCGGATGCCCGGCCACATGGGCGACGCCCGCCGCACCGTCCGGAACCTCGAGGTCGTGAAGATCGAGCCCGAGCAGAACCTGCTCTACGTGCGCGGCGCGGTCCCCGGCCCCCGGGGCGGCACCGTCGTGGTCCGCAAGGCGAAGGGGAGCAAGTAGCCATGGCCCTCGAGCTCAAGAAGACCGACGCCGCCGGCCAGCAGGTCGGGACCGTGGCGGTCGACGCCGCCCCGCTCGGCGGCAAGGTCAAGAACCGGCTGCTGCACGCCGCGGCGATCATGTACCACGCCAACGCGCGGCAGGGCACGCACTGCACCAAGACCCGCGCCGAGATCGCCGGCTCGACCAAGAAGCTCTACAAGCAGAAGGGCACCGGCCGGGCGCGCGCGGGCAACCGCAAGAGCGGCACGCGCAAGGGCGGCGGCGTGATCCACGGCCCCAAGCCGCGCGACTACTCCTACTCGATGCCCAAGAAGCAGCGCGAGGCGGCGCTCCGCTCGGCGGTGCTCTCCAAGGCGCTCGACGGCGAGCTGCACGTGGTGACCGGGATCGCGTTCGACGCGCCCAAGACCAAGGCGCTCGAGGGGCTGCTCGCCGCGCACGGCCTGGGCGCCGACACGGTGCTCGTCGCGACCGACGGCCTCAAGCGCGAGGTGTTCCTCTCGGGCCGCAACATCCCGGGCGTGACCGTCAAGCCGGGCGCCGAGCTCAACGCCCGCGACGTCCTGACGCACAAGCACCTCCTGATCGAGGAGGCGGCCTTCGCGCGCTTCGCCAAGAGCCCCGAGCGCTCGGCGCACGCGCGCAAGCCGAAGGGCACCCGCAAGCAGAAGCCGGCCGCGGCCGGCGCGGAGGGTTGATCGTGCCTGCCGACCTCGACGCGACGCAGATCATCAAGGCGCCGCTGATCACCGAGAAGCTGACGACCCTGACCGACAACAACAACGTCTACGGGTTCAAGGTCGATCGGCGCGCGAACAAGGTCCAGATCAAGAAGGCCGTCGAGCAGCTGTTCGGCGTGCGCGTGGTCTCCGTCAACACCATGACGCGCAAGGGCAAGCCGCGGCGCGTCCGCTTCAGCTGGGGCCACGCGCCCACGTGGAAGCGGGCCCTCGTGAAGCTGGCCGAAGGCGACAGGATCGAGTAATGGGCGTCCGCAACCTCAAGCCGACCTCGCCGGGCCGTCGGGGCATGCAGGTCCAGGACTGGACCGACCTCACCCACGGCAACCGCAACCAGCCCGAGAAGAGCCTGCTCGAGAAGCTCAAGAAGTCGGGCGGCCGCAACAACCACGGCTGCGTGACCGCGCGCGCCATCGGCGGCGGCCACAAGTCGAAGTGGCGGAAGATCGACTTCAAGCGGAGCAAGGACGAGGTCCCCGCGACGGTCAAGTCGATCGAGTACGACCCCAACCGCACCGCCCGGATCGCGCTGCTCCACTACGCCGATGGGGAGAAGCGCTACATCCTCGCGCCGATCGGGCTCGAGGCCGGGATGGAGGTCGTGTCGGGCGTGCACGTCGAGCCGCGGGTCGGCAACTGCATGCCGATGCGGAACATCCCGACCGGCCTCGAGATCCACAACGTCGAGCTGCAGCCCCGCAAGGGCGGCCAGCTCGGGCGGGCCGCGGGCACGATCATCAAGCTCATGGCGAAGGAGGGCGCGCACGCGACCATCCAGCTGCCGTCGGGCGAGATGCGGAAGGTCCCGATCGACTGCCGCGCCACGATCGGCCAGCTCGGCAACACCGAGCACAACACCGTGATCATCGGCAAGGCGGGCCGCCACCGCTGGATGGGCTTCCGCCCGGTCTCGCGTGGCTGCGCCCAGAACCCGCACGACCACCCGATGGGCGGCGGCGAGGGTCACCGCTCCGGCGGCCGTCACCCGATGGGGCCGACGGGCGTGCCCTCCAAGGGCGGCAAGACGCGCCGTCGGAAGGCCCGCTCCAACGACTTCATCGTGCGCGCGCGCAAGAAGCGCGGGAAGAGGAAGTAAGCCATGGGACGCTCCCTCAAGAAGGGCCCGCACGTCGACGCCAAGCTGCTGCGCAAGGTGCTCCGCCAGAAGGAGACCGGCGACCACTCCCCGATCAAGACCTGGTCGCGCCGCTGCACGATCGTGCCGGAGTTCGTGAACCACACCTTCGAGGTCCACAACGGGAAGATCTTCCACAAGACCTTCGTGACCGAGGACATGGTCGGGCACAAGCTCGGCGAGTTCTCGCCCACCCGCGTGTTCCGCGGCCACACCGGCAAGAAGCAGGCGGCGAAGTAGGGACCGATGGCTACCCGCATCAAGATCAAGCGCACCAAGCGCAACCTCGCGCCCGACGCCCCCGAGTTCCGCGCCTTCTACCGGTTCGCGCGGATCTCGCCCCAGAAGGCGCGCCTGGTCATGGACCAGATCCGCGGCCTGCCGGTCTCGGCCGCGCTCGACCAGCTGCGCAACATGACGCAGCGGGCGGCGGCCATGACCGACAAGCTGCTCAAGAGCGCGATCGCCAACGCCGACCAGGCGATCGACCAGGAGCTGGTGCGCGACGCCGACGGCGTGGTGCTCGAGCCCCAGCCCGACGTGGACGTGGACGACCTCTACATCCACGAGGCCAAGGTCGACGAGGGGCCGCGCCTCAAGCGCTGGCGCCCGCGCGCGCGCGGCTCGGCGTATCCGTACCGCCGGCCGTTCTCGCACCTCACGATCCGTCTCCGGCCCCGGCCGGTCAAGGAAGGTTAGCCGTGGGCCAGAAGATCCGCCCCACCGGGTTCCGCGTCGGCGTCTACGACGACTGGCGCTCGCGCTGGTACGCCAAGAAGAAGGACTTCGGCCAGCTCCTGGTCGAGGACCAGAAGATCCGCGACGCGGTGAAGAAGGAGTACGGCTTCGCCGGCGTCCCGCGGGTGGACATCGAGCGCAAGACCGAGGGCGGCGAGGTGACGGTGATCATCCGCACCGCGCGCCCCGGCGTGATCATCGGCCGCAAGGGCGCCAAGGTCGACCAGCTCAAGGACGACCTCGCCAAGATCACCAACAAGAAGGTCGACCTGAAGATCCAGGAGGTCGACCGCCCCGAGCTCGACGCCCAGCTGGTGGCCGAGGGCGTGGCGGAGCAGCTCAAGAAGCGCATGAGCTTCCGCCGCGTGATCAAGAAGTCGCTCGAGCTGACCATGGGCGCGGGCGCCAAGGGCTGCAAGATCCAGGTCTCGGGCCGCCTCGGCGGGCACGAGATGGCGCGGACCGAGGCCTCGCACGAGGGCTCGATCCCGCTCCAGACGCTGCGCGCCGACGTCGACTACGGCTTCGCGCTCGCCATCACCACCCACGGCTCGATCGGCGTGAAGTGCTGGGTGTTCCGCGGCGAGCTCACCGAGATGCGCCGCGCCAGCTCGATCCCGACGCAGAGCCTCCAGCCCCAGTTCGGGGGGGGTGAGGGTTAGTCATGGCCCAGATGCCGAAGCGGGTCAAGCACCGCAAGGTCCAGCGGCGCCGCATCAAGCGCTTCGCCACGCGCGGCAACCGGGTCGTGTTCGGCGACTTCGGGCTGCAGGCGCTCGAGGCCGGCTGGGTCTCGGCGCAGGTGATCGAGGCCGCGCGCGTGACCGCCAACCGCTACCTCGGCGGCGAGGGGCGGCTCTACATCCGCATGTTCCCGCACAAGCCGATCACCTGCATCCCGCAGGAGACGCGCATGGGCAAGGGCAAGGGCGAGCCCGAGTACTGGGCCGCCGCGGTCCAGCCCGGCACGATCCTCTACGAGATCGGCGGCGTGCCCGAGGACCTGGTCAAGGGCGCGTTCTCGCGCATCGCGCACAAGCTGCCCCTCAAGGTGCGGCTCGTGCCCCGGAGGGCCCTGTGAAGATCGAGGAGATCCGCGGCCTCGCCACGGAGGACCTGCAGCGGCAGGTCGTCGAGGCTCGCGAGCAGCTGTTCAAGCTGCGCTACGCCGCGCGCGCCGAGTCCGTGGACAACACCAAGAGCATCCGTGAGACGCGCAAGCGGATCGCCCGGATGAAGACGATCCTGCGCCAGCGCGAGCTCGCGCCCAGCAAGAGCGAGTAGACCGATGGCCCAAGAGAGAGCTCGCCAGTACAAGAGCGCCGAGCGGGGGGCTCGCAAGACCCTCGTCGGGAAGGTCGTCTCGACCCGGATGGCCAAGACCATCGCGGTCGAGATCGAGCGCACCGAGAAGCACGCCAAGTACGAGAAGTACATCCGGCGCCACACGAAGGTCTACGCCCACGACGAGAAGGGCGAGGCCAGCGAGGGCGACGTCGTGCGGATCGTGGAGGGGCGTGCCACCTCCAAGCTGAAGCGGTTCCACCTCGTGAGCGTGGTCCAGAAGGCGACCGCGGGCGGGGAGGTGTCGGCGTGATCCAGATGGAGACGATGCTCGACATCGCGGACAACACCGGCGCCAAGCGGGCGAAGATGATCCGCGTGCTGGGCAAGTCCAACTCGTCGTTCGCCCAGCTCGGCGACATCATCGTGGCCCACGTCCGCCAGGCCGCCCCGGGCGCCGACGTGAAGAAGGGCGACGTGGTGCGCGGCGTGATCGTCCGCCAGAAGAAGAAGTACCGCCGCTCGGACGGCAGCTGGATCCGCTTCGACAAGAACGCGATGGTGATCCTGCAGGACGTCGAGTCGCGGAACCCGAAGGGCACCCGCATCTTCGGCGCGGTCGCCCGCGAGCTCCGCCAGAAGCGGTTCACCAAGATCGTGTCGCTCGCCTCGGAGGTCGTCTGATGGCCATCCAGCGCGTGAGGGGCAAGGGCAAGAAGAACTTCCTTCGCGCCCGCCGCGCCGTGCAGCCCGGCAGCACCCGCCACCTCGAGAAGCTGCACGTCAAGAAGGACGACCTCGTCGTCGTGATCAGCGGCGCCGACAAGGGGAAGCGCGGCAAGATCCTGCGCGCGATCCCCTCCGAGGGGAAGGTCGTGGTCGAGGGCGTGAACCGCCGGTGGAAGCACCTGCGGCGCACCCGTGAGAACCCGCAGGGCGGGCGGATCGAGCGCGAGCTGCCGATCCACGCCTGCAAGGTCCGGAAGGTCGAGGGCTAGGCATGGCGCGCAAGCAGTCGGGCGCGACGCCGGGCAAGAAGGTCTCCTTCAAGGCTCGGCCCAAGAAGAAGCAGAGCGGCGCGCCGGCGACCCCGCCGCCCACGCCGCGGCTCAAGCTGCACTACCAGCAGAACGTGCTGGCGCAGCTCAAGGAGAAGTTCGGCCACACGGCCGACCTCGCCACCCCGCGCATCACCAAGGTGGTGATCAGCATGGGGATCGGCGACGCCAACGAGAACCCCAAGAAGCTCGAGGCGCTCGTCGACGAGCTCGAGATGATCGCGGGGCAGCGGCCGCACGTGACGACGGCCCGGATCTCGGTGGCCAACTTCAAGCTCCGGCAGGGTATGCCGGTGGGCTGCGCCGTGACGCTGCGCAAGGCGCGGATGTGGGAGTTCCTCGACCGGCTGATCTCGCTGGTCCTCCCCCGCATGCGCGACTTCCGCGGGCTGAACGCCAAGGCGTTCGACGGCCGCGGGAACTACGCGATGGGGCTGCAGGACCAGATCGTGTTCCCCGAGATCCAGGCCGACCGGGTGCAGTTCACCCACGGCATGAACATCGTCGTCTGCACGACGGCGCGCACCGACGAGCAGGCCCGCGAGCTCCTGCGGCTCATGGGCTTCCCCTTCCGCGACCTGCCCGTGGTCGTGCTCGGGGCCAAGGAGTAGGCCATGGCGAAGACTTCGCTCCGCGTCAAGGCGTCGCGCCCGCCCAAGTTCAGCACCCGGCGTTACAACCGCTGCGATCTGTGCGGGCGGCCGCGCGCCTACTACCGCAAGTTCCGCATCTGCCGCATCTGCTTCCGGACCCTCGCGCTCCAGGGCCGCATCCCGGGCGTCCGTAAGGCTAGCTGGTAGGAGACCGCCGCCATGATGACCGATCCGATCGCGGACATGCTGACGCGCATCCGCAACGCCGTCCGAGTCAAGGAGGCGAAGGTCAAGATCCCGCGCTCGAAGCTCAAGGCGAACATCGCCGGCGTGCTCAAGCGCGAGGGGTACATCGTGGACTTCAGCGAGGTCGAGGCGCGCCCGGGCGACGGCCACGGCCCGCAGGGGTGGATCGAGCTCCAGCTCAAGTACGGCCCCGACGGCGAGGACGTGATCACCTACGTCCAGCGCGTGTCGCGGCCCGGCCGCCGCGTCTACTCGCGCGCCGGCGACCTGAGGCCCGTCGTGAACGGGCTCGGGATCGAGATCCTGTCGACCTCCAGGGGCGTCCTGTCCGACCGCGAGGCCCGCTCGCAGAAGGTCGGCGGCGAGGTCCTGGCCCGGGTCTACTGAGCACATCCGAGGCGAGCGACATGTCCCGTATCGGTAAGAAGCCCGTCACGATCCCCAAGGGGGTCAAGGTCTCGGTCGAGCAGGGCCGCAGGGTGCAGGTCGAGGGCCCCAAGGGCTCCCTCGAGCACACGTTCCCCGACGGCGTCTCGGTGGCGCTCGAGGGCGAGACGCTCACGGTCACCCGCGCCAACGACTCCAAGCGGAACCGGGCGTTCCACGGCATGACCCGGGCGCTCGTGCACAACATGGTGCACGGGGTCCACACCCCGTTCGAGAAGGTGCTCGAGATCCACGGCACCGGCTACTCGGCGACGGTGAGCGGCAACGAGCTCGAGCTCGACGTCGGCTTCACCAACAAGGTCAAGGTCAAGATCCCGGCCGGGATCACGGTCGCCACCGACAAGGGCCGCCCCGTGGTGGTCCGGGTCAGCGGCGCCGACAAGCAGGCGGTCGGTCAGCTCTGCGCCGTGATCCGCGCCAAGCGGCCCCCCTCGCCCTACGGCGACAACAAGGGGATCCGCTACCGCGGCGAGGTCATGCGCAAGAAGGCCGGCAAGGCCTTCGGCGACAAGAAGTAGGTAGGTCCGAGATGAAGCGCGACAAGGCCGTAAACCGCGTCCGCCGCCACTGGCGCGTGCGCACGCGGGTGAAGGGCACCTCCGAGCGGCCGCGGCTCTCGGTGCACCGCAGCAACAAGTACATCTACGCCCAGATCATCGACGACGTGCAGGGCAAGACCCTCGCCGCGGCCGCCACCATCCAGAAGGCGGTGCGCGAGCAGGCGGGGGGCAAGAGCTGCTCGGTCGCCGCGGCGCAGCTCGTCGGCAAGATCGTCGCCGAGCGCGCCAAGGAGCAGGGGATCACCAAGGTCTGCTTCGACCGTGGGGGCTACAAGTATCACGGCCGCGTGAAGGCTCTCGCCGACGCGGCCCGGGAGGCCGGCCTTGAGTTCTGAGCACGAGTCGTCCTCCGCCGGCGCGAGCGCCGCGGAGCAGGGGGGTCCGATCGGGGGCGGTCGTGGCGGTCGTGGCGGCCGCGGCGGCGGCCGGGGCGGCGGCGGCGGCGGTGACCGCGGCGGTCGCGGCGGCGAGCGCGGCGGCCCTGGGCGCGGCCGTGGTCGCGGTGATCGCGGCGATCGGGCCGAGGACCGCGCGGAGAAGCTGATCGAGAACGTGGTCCGGATCAACCGCTCCGCGGCGGTGGTCAAGGGCGGGCGTCGCTTCAGCTTCTCGGCGCTGGTCGTCGTCGGCGACGGCAAGGGTCGCGTCGGCGTCGGCTACGGCAAGGCCAACGGGGTGCCGAACGCGGTCGAGAAGGGCGTCAAGGACGCCCGCAAGAACATGTTCCGCGTCCCCATGATCGACGGGTCGATCCCGCACCCGCACAAGGCGACCTTCCGCGCCTCGAGCGTGATCCTCGAGCCCGCCAGCCCGGGCACGGGCATCATCGCGGGCGCCCCGGTGCGCGCGGTGTGCGAGGCGGCCGGCCTCAAGAACATCCTCACCAAGTCCCACGGCTCGCGGAACCCGATCAACGTGGTGAAGGCGGCCGAGCGCGCGCTCCGCACGCTGCGGACCCGCAAGACGGTCGAGGCGCTCCGGGGCGTGAAGCTCGATCCGGACGCGGGGAGCTGGAAGCTGAAGCAGAAGAAGGTCCTGGCCGGCAAGGGCGGCCGCGGGCCGAAGCCCGAGGCCTCGGCCTAGCCGGTCCGAGCAGGAGCTCGTCATGAATCTCGACCACGTCAACGCCAAGGCCGCGCCCAAGCCGAACCGCAAGCGGGTCGGCCGCGGCCCCGGCTCGGGCAACGGCACCACGGCCGGGCGCGGCATGAACGGCGCCAAGTCGCGGAGCGGCACCAGCAACAAGGCCTACTTCGAGGGTGGGCAGATGCCGTTCATTCGCCGGATCCCGAAGCGCGGCTTCACCAACGCGCCGTTCCGGCGGGACTGGGCCTTCGTGAACCTCAAGGACCTCAACGCCCTCGAGGACGGGACCACGGTCACCGCGGCCCTGCTGCTCGAGCGCGGGATCATCCCCAAGGTCCGCAGCGGGCTGAAGGTCCTGGGCGTGGGCGAGCTGCAGCGCAAGCTGACGGTCAAGGCCAACCGCGCCTCGGAGACCGCCAAGAAGGCGATCGAGGCGGCGGGCGGCACCCTCGAGCTGCTCCCTGCCGCGGGCGACGAGGCGGCGAGCCGCTGGAAGTCCAAGCGCGGGGCCGGCAAGACGACCACGCGGCGCGAGGCCAAGGCCAAGAAGAAGCGCTAGGCCGATCGCGCGGGCGGCGCCGCGCCGACGACCCAGGACGACCGTGCGCGCGATAGAGTAGGGGCCCGTCCGTCGGGCCCCTCGTCCATCCGGCTCCGTGCCGAGCCCCTCGCCTCGACGACGCTCCACCGAACCGCCCGACCCGGCGCCCCACTTCGCAGATCGAGGAGTCCATGCTGTCGGCGTTCAGGAACATCTTCAGGATCCCCGACCTTCGCAAGAAGATCCTCATCACCGCGGCCTTCCTGATCCTCTACCGGCTCGGCAGCTACATCGTGCTGCCGGGCGTCGACAAGGGGAAGCTCGCCGAGCTCACGGGCCAGGGCGGCGGGCTGGCCGACGTGATGCAGCAGATCAGCATGCTGACGGGCGGCTCGCTCGCTCAGTGCACGCTGTTCGCGCTCGGGATCATGCCCTACATCTCCGCGTCGATCATCTTCTCGCTGCTGGTGAAGGTCATCCCGGCGCTCGAGGCGCTCCAGAAGGAGGGCGAGAGCGGCCGGCAGAAGATCAACCAGTGGACGCGCTACGCGACCGTCGGGCTGTGCCTCATCCAGTCGATCTTCATCATCATGTGGATCCAGCAGAACCAGCTGGCCTACGACCCGGGCTTCGGGTTCTGGCTGATGACGATCCTCTCGCTCACCACCGGGACGGTGTTCCTGATGTGGATCGGCGAGCAGATCACCGAGTTCGGCATCGGCAACGGGATCTCGCTGATCATCATGGGCGGGATCGTGGCCGCCATGCCGGGCGCGCTGTTCAACTTCGTGCGCAACATCGCCCGCGCGGCCGAGACCGAGGGGAACGTCCCGGTCGAGGTGCTCAAGCTGCTCGTGTTCCTCGCCCTGTTCATCGGAGTCGTGATCGCCGTGGTGATCATGCACCAAGGGCAGCGACGGATCCCGATCCAGCAGCAGAAGCACACCCGCGGCCGCCGCGTCTACGGCGGCCAGCGCCACTACCTGCCGCTGAAGGTCAACGCCGCGGGCGTGATGCCCGTGATCTTCGCCGACTCGCTGATCATCCTGCCCACGGCGCTGCTGGGGCAGGTGTTGCCGGGGATCACCGACTACCTCTCGCGCGGCGACTCGTTCTGGTACATCTTCCTCTACATCGGCATGGTGATGTTCTTCACCTTCTTCTGGGTGTCGCTGACCTTCAGCCCTCAGGAGATGGCCGGGCAGATGAAGGAGTACGGCTCGTTCATCCCCGGGATCCGGCCCGGCAAGCGCACGGCCGAGTACCTCGAGTCGATCATGAACCGGATCACGTTCGTCGGCGCGGTGTTCCTGGCGTTCATCGGCTTGTTCCCGACGATCGTCTCGGCCGCCATGGGCATCGACATGATGCTCGCCAGCTTCCTGGGCGGCACCGGGCTCCTGATCGTGGTCGGCGTGTCGCTCGACGTGGTGCAGAAGGTGGAGTCGCACCTGCTCATGCGCCACTACGAGGGCTTCATGAAGACCGGGCGGGTGCGCGGCCGCCAGGGCTGAGCCCGTGCTGCGCCGGCGGTCCCGCCCCCGGCCGAAGACCTCGGCCGAGCTCGCGACCATGCGCGAGGCCGGCCGCATGGTGGCCGAGGTGCTCCGTCGGCTGGCGGAGCTGCTCACGCCTGGCGTAACGACCGGCGACCTCGACGAGGCCGCCGCGGGGGCCATGCGCGAGCTGGGCGCCGACCGCGCCTCGTTCCTGAACTACCGCGTGGGCCGGCAGGTCTACCCCGCCTCGATCTGCGTCTCGGTCGAGGACGAGATCGTGCACGGGATCCCGGGCCGCGTGCTCCACCGCGGCGCGCCCGTCCCCGACCGCGCGCTCGAGGCGGGGCAGGTCGTGTCGCTCGACTGCGGCGTGGTCCACGGCGGCTACCACGGCGACTCGGCCGTGACCCTGCCCGTCGGCGAGATCGACCGCGAGCGCGGCGAGCTGCTCGACGCCTGCCGCGCCGCCCTGTGGGCGGGGATCGAGGCGGCGCGCCCGGGCAACCGCTTGACCGACGTCGCGGCCGCGATCGAGGGGGCGGTCCGCGCCAAGGAGGCCGAGCACGGCCGGACCTACGCGCTGGTGGAGGAGTACGTCGGCCACGGGATCGGCAAGAGCCTGCACGAGGAGCCGCAGGTCCCCAACGTGGTCAAGGTGGCCCGCCGCCGGGACCTCGTCCTCGAGCCGGGCCTGGTGATCGCGATCGAACCCATGCTGTGCCTGGGCAGCCGGCGCACCAAGACGCTGCGGGACGGCTGGACCGTGGTCACCCGCGACGGGCGGCCGGCGGCTCACTTCGAGCACACCGTCGCGGTCACGGAGGCCGGGCCGCAGGTGCTCACGGCGCGGGCGGACGGGACGGCGACGCACTAGCTCGCGGGACGGACGAGGGCGAGACCGCCAAGGAAGAGCTGTCGCTGGGAGCGGAGCTCCCTGGCGTGAACGAAGAAGTGGACCGCCAAGAGCGCCAAGAGCGCCAAGGCTGTCGCTGGTGAGGATGACCTCCTTCGCTCGATGACTCGAGGTGTGGCAACCGTTCAGGGCTCAGCGGAAACCGCCAAGGGGGAGCTGTCGCTGGGAGCGGAGCTCCTTGGCGTGAAGATTTGACCGCCAAGAGCGCCAAGGCCGCCAAGGCTGTCGCTGGTGAGGGCGACCTCCTTCGCTCGGAAGAGGAAGGAGGGTAGCTGTCGCTGGTGAGACCGACCTCCCTCGCTTCAGTTCAAGCTCAGGATGGTCGCATGACGTAGCGTGAGCTGGGCGTTGCTCATCATCGATCTGCCAGCGCCGCTCGCCCAAGCCGCGAGCGGCCCTCACTCTGAGATTCGCTTCAAGCGAATCTCAGAACCAGAAGTCGCCGCTCACGTACACCGCGGGCTCGTAGGAGATCGGGAGGCCGGCGGGGCTCCACAGCTCGTTCCAGTGGTGGGCGAGGTTGGTCCACAGGCCGCCGGCGCGCTCGATCTCGACGGTGGCGAGGTTGAGCTCGCGCTCGGGCTCGCGGCCGTACAGCTCGAGGAAGGCGGCGTAGATGGCGGTCGTGCCGGCGGGCTCGTGGGGGGTGGTGGCGAAGCCGCGTCCGCAGGCGGCGATCACCACGCCGCGGAACTCGGGGGCGCTCGGGGCGGCGTCGGCGAACACGCCCGCCTCGCAGGCGTTGAGCAGGAGCGCCTTGTCGCCCCGGATCGGCGCGAGCATCTCGAACAGGTCCGCCGGGCGGATCGTGACGTCGGGTGGCACGATGTGCTGGCCGGTCGGGATCCGCAGCGTGCGCGTGCGCAGGCCGGTGTCGTCGCCCTCGCCCGAGTAGGCCACGAACAGCCGGGTCCGCTCGTCCGCCGCCTGCGCGATCCGCGCCAGCAGCTCCTCGAGCGCGGCCGGGGTCACCTCGCCGAAGTCGAGCCGGTAGACGTCGTACCCCTTGTTGAGGAGCAGGCGGGTGAGCTGCTCCATGTCGCCGGCGATCCAGGGGTCCTCGAGCCGGTCGGCCGCCTGGAGCCCGTCGGGAGACGAGGTCTCCGCGCTCCCGGAGGCCGGCGGGGTGAACACCTGCCCGTTCATGACCACCGCGTAGCGGTTGGTCGGCGCGGCGCGGAACGGCATGTAGTCGAGGTCGGTGATCGAGACGACCTGCGACTGCGCGTGGCGCGGCAGGTCACCGATCGGAGGCGAGACGCAGCCGACCGCGAACAACAGGCCCACCAGCGCCAGGCGGCTGGGAGAGCTGACGGAAGAGCGAGCGTTGAGAGCCATGGCCTCGGTCCGGCAGGGGTAAGGCCTCGTCCATCGCCACTATGGCAGCGCCGTTCCGGCCTGTTGAGGGGTGGGCTCGCGACCGAGCGGCTCCCGCGCGCCCGAGGTTTGCACGCGCCGAGGTCGGAGCTCAGCGGTGGCGCGCGTCGAGGTACGCGCCGGCCCGTTCGGCGGCGTAGGCGCCCACCAGGGCTCCGATCACCCCACCGAAGCCACCGCCGATCAAGAGCGAGCCGGGGCCGACGCCGTAGAGCCGGGTGAGCAGCAGCAGCCCAGCGAGCCAACCGGTGAACCCGCCCCAGGCGACCCCGACCTCCCGTCGTTTCGCCGCCCGCTCTGCGGCCTCCGCCCGGCGCTCTGCGGCCTCCGCCCAACGCTCTGTCCGCTCGTCCTTCGCGGACGTCAGCCGCCCGCCGCAGCCGACCAGGGGGCAGCCACGTAGCTCGGCGGCGCAGCTCGGGTGGAGCGAGGCCGCGCACCGATCGCAGCTCGTGACCGCTTCCGCGTCGGCCGCCAAGGCGTCATGGCAGAACGGACAGCGTCCCTCGGCCTCGCGCGCCCGGACCTCGAGCTTCACGGGGCGCCCCGGCGCGCTACCCGCCCCCGGGCGGGGTCTCCTCCGCGCTCGCCGGCGCGACGAGCTTCCACACCTTCCGCTCGCCCTCGCGCAGGAACACCAGCTCGCGCTCCTCGCTCGCGCCGTCCTCGCCGATCAGGCGCAGCTTGAACACGACCTTGTCGGGCTCGGGCTCGTTGCGCGCGACCTGCTCGATCCGGCTGAAGGTCGGCACCTCGGCCGCCAGCCCCGCCGTGTGGTCCTGATAGACGTGAGCGGCGGCCGCCGGCTCGCCGTGCCGCCAGGCGGCGAGCAGGCTGGTCAGCGCGGCGTTGGCGCTCGAGAGGTCGAGCGCGTCCGTGAACGCGTCGAGCGCCTTCAGCTTGGCCGCGACCTGCGTGGCCGCCGTGGCGAGCTCGAGGTCGCTCGAGCTCCGGAAGCGGTGCACGTAGCCCACCCCCTCGGGTCCGAGCCGCGACAGCTCGGCGAGCGCGGCCTGCTGCGCCTCCGGCTCGCCCCGCGCGAGCTGCCCGAGGAGCTCCGCGGTGTGGTGCAGCTGCGTCACGTGCAGCAGCACGTGGTGCCAGCCGACCGCCCGGATCACCGCCTCGTCCAGCTCGGCGTCGCGCGCGAGCACGATCCCGGCCGCGCCGTGCTGCACGAAGGCCGCCCCGTCGCTGGGCCGCCCGCCGACCCCGATCGTGGCCTGCGGGAAGTCCTGCCGGAGCTTGCCGATCAGCTTGTCCATGTAGGTGGCGTGCGACAGCGAGCGCTCGAACAGCTCCCAGAAGATCACCGGGGCCTCGGGGATCTTGCGCAGGGTGAGCCAGTCCTTGAACTTGCCCGTGAAGCCCACCTCGAGGTCCGTCAGGTAGACGAGCTGGTACGGCCCGGCCAGGACCTCGAGGATCTCGCGCGCGCCCTCGACCACCGCGATCTTGTCGTTGGGCGTGCCGCGGAACATCTGCAGGTTGGTGGCCTTGGTGACGGTCTCGTCGAGCTGCACCAGCAGGATCGTGCGGTCGGGCGGCGGCGCGGCCACCAGCACCCGGGCCGGGAGGGCCACGTAGTCCGAGCCGCGTCGCACGCGCCCCTCGATCACCCACCGGCCCGCCTCGGGCGCGACCCAGTCGACCTCCGCCATCCCGTCGCCGTCGGTCTCGTCCGACTTGAGGAACTCGGCCTCCTCCAGGGCGACTCCGTCTCGCTCGGTCAGGAAGAAGTCGATCGACTCGCCCGACACGTCGGGGTTGATCCCCATCATGCCCTTGCGCTCGAGCTTGGCCCGGAGCTTCACCGTCCGGCCCGGGCGGGTGAGCACGTCGTAGCCGGTCAGCCCGGCCTCCGTCGCGGCCTCGGCCGGCGCGACGGCGCACAGGGCGAGCAGCGCCCCCGCCGCGAACCTAAGAGCTCCCCTCATTCCCCGCTCCTCTCGCGCTCACCAGGCGAAGCCGCACGAGCCGCACACCCGCGCGCAGGCGTCGAGATGGTTGCCCGCATCGTTCCAGCAGGTGGGGCAGATGTGGTCGGGCATGTACACCTCGCCCGCGCTCCCATCGCGCCACACCACCGTGAAGCGCGAGCGCACGGGCAGCACGCCGCGGTGGTCCCAGCCCCCCGCCGCCCGCGGCGGCGCCGGGCTCGCCGCGCCGGCCGCGCCCGACGGCGCGCAGCTGCAGCTCGCCTCCTCGGGCGGCGGACCGACCGGCTCGAGCGGCCGGACGGCGCCGCGCTCCCCCGCGCCGACGCCGGCCCGCAGCACCCCGAGCAGCTCCTCGAGCCCCTCGCCCGGCCGCGCCGCGCTCACCCACAGCTCCGCGCCGCCGGCCGCGAGCAGCCCCTTCAACCGATCGAGCGCCCCCTCCGCGTCGAGGCGCGCCAGCTCGTCGGCGATCTCCTCGTTCAAGCGGTAGAAGCTGCTGGGATCGGGTCGGCGCATCATGCCGTCCGAGTATACGGACTCACGACGGAGCCGGCGGACCGAGGGACGCGCGACGAGAGGCTGTCCCTCTCGAGCGACAGCCTCCTTGCCCCTTCCCTTGCCCGTGCCCTTCCCGGCACTCTTGGGCTTCATCCGAGGCGGAGCAGTCGCAGGCGACAGCGTCATCTCGGAATCGGAACGGAATCGAACGCTACCCCGACGCGCCCTGCCAACCGACAGCCTCTCGCCTCGCTGAGGCGCGACCGCCCGAGCGACAGCACACACTCGTTGCCTCGAGGCGGTCCTCCACTCCCGAGCCCCGCTCCTCGCACTCTTCGGCGCCCTCCGCGACCGGCCGAGGCGCCACCGCCCGAGCGACAGCACACACTCGTGGGCGCGAGGCGGTCCGCCACCCCGGAGCCCCGCCCTTTTTCGTATTCTTCGGCGCCATCCGCGACCGGCCCTTCCTCACCCCAGAACCAGCCGAAGAATACGAATGTGGATCGAGGGCGGGCTGGTGTTCGACGGGAGCGGCGCGCCGCCGCGGCTCCTGGACGTGCTCGTGCGCGAGGGGCGGGTCGCGGCGCTCGCCCCGCCCGCGGAGCGGCCGCCGGGCGACGCCGGCGCGCGACGGCTGGACGCGCGCGGGGCGTGGGTCACGCCGGGGTTCGTGGACATTCACACCCACTACGACCTGTGCCTCGACTGGCCGGGCCTCGGCGCCCACTGCCTCCGTCAGGGGATCACGACCGTGGTGGGCGGCAACTGCGGCCTGGGCGAGGCCGACGCGGACGCGGTCCTGGCCCACGCCGAGCGCGCCGCGCTCCCGGTCCACTTCGGGACGCTCGCGCCGCTCGGCCCGCTCCGCTCGCGCGTGGTCCCGCGCGCGGCGGGGCGCGCGGCGACCCCCTCCGAGCGCGCGGCGGTCGCGGCGGAGGTGGCCGCCGCCCTCGACGCCGGGGCGCTCGGCGTCTCCTGGGGCCCCTACCACGCCAACCCGCTGATGGACGAAGACGAGCTCGCCGCGGCGCTCGCGCCGGCTGCCGCCCGCGGCAAGCCGCTGTGCATCCACCGCCGCTCCGAGGGGGCCCAGGGCCTGGCGGCCACGCAGGAGGCGCTCGCGCTGGCGCGCGCCAGCGGGGTCCGGCTGCAGGTCTCGCACCTCAAGGCGGCGGGGCGCACGAGCTGGGGGCAGTTCGAGCCGGTGCTGGAGTGCCTCGAGGCCGCGCGGCGCGAGCTCGACGTCGCGGCCGACGTCTATCCCTACGACGCCAGCCTGACCTACCTCGCGGCCACCCTGCCCGACGCGCTCACCGCCGCCGGACGCCTGCACGAGCACCTCGCGACGCGCGAGGGGCGCGCCGCGGCCGCCGCCGCGCTCACGGCGTGGTTCACGGCCCGGCAGGGCCCCGAGGCGATCGTGCTGCTCGAGCCGGCCGTCGCCGCGGTGCCGCGCGGCGCCACGCTGGCCGAGGCCGCCCGCCTCCTCGGCGCGGCGGACCCGGTGGACGCGGCGCTGCGCCTGCTGGACGCCGACCCCGCGGGGACGGGGGGCTGGGCGATCTACCGGCGCATGATGGCCCCCGAGCAGGTGGAGCAGGCCCTCGCGCTGCCCTACGCGGCGGTCGCCTCGGACGCGGTGCCCGAGGAGGACGGGGCGGGGGCGAGCGCCCACCCGCGGGCCTTCGCCACCTTCGCGCGCGCGCTGCTGCGCGCGCACGAGCGCGGCGGGGAGGTGGCCCTGGCCGACGCGGTGCGGCGCTGCACGCGCCTCCCCGCCGAGCGGTTCGGCCTGGACCGCGGGCGACTCGAGCCCGGCGCGCCCGCCGACCTGGTGGTCCTGCGCGACCTGACGGACCGCGCCAGCTACTCGTCTCCAGCCGAGTACCCGGCCGGGGTAGAGGCCGTGCTGGTCGAGGGGGTCGTGGCCCTCGAGCACGGCGTTCCGAGCGGGCTCGCCCGGGGGCGCGCGCTCCGCGCCTGAGGACGAGCCGCGGCCGTCCGCTTGCTCCGTTCCGCCCGCCGCCGCGCGCGGCGAGGCGGAGGAGACGAGGATGGCGCTGGGCGCGTCGCCGGTGTCCCGAGAGCGGGTTCGTCGCTGGTGGTTGCGAGGCCTGGGACGTGGGCTCGGCGGCACGGTGGCGCTGTTCGGATGGGTCACGCTGGCGGCCGGCTGGACGCTCGGGTTCGCGCGGCTCGAGCGGGCCGTCCCGCTGCTCGCCTACGTCGAGGCCAACAGCGCGCTGTGCCACGGCCTGGCGGGGACCGCGCTCGGGCTGGGGTTCGCGACTCGACGCCGTCGGACCTTCGCCGTGATCGCCGGCCTCCTGATCGCCGTGATGGGCGCGCTCACGCTGGCCGAGTACATTCTCGCCCAGCCGCTCGGGATCGACGACCTGATCGCCCGCAACGAGCCGCGCCCCGACCGGGGCCGCATGTCCCCCATGGCGTCGTGCGGGTTCCTCCTGATCGGGACCGCGCTGGGGCTCTCGCCGCTCCGCGGCGCGCGAGCCGCCGGGGCCGCGCAGGGGCTGGCGGCCGCGGTGCTCGCGCTGGCGCTGGTCGCCTTGGCTGGCTACGCCTACGAGGTCCGCTCGCTCTACCGCGTCGCGTTCTACTCGTCGGTCGCGCTCCCGAGCGCGCTCGCCTTCGCCTCCCTGGCGATCGCGCTGTTCCTCTCGCGGCTCGACGCCTGGCCGGGGACGGCCTACGCGGGCGAAGGAGCCGAGGGGCGCGTGCTGCGCCACCTCCTCCCCGTGGCCGCGGTGGTGCCGCTGGTCGGCGGGAGCCTGGTCTTCGCCGGGGTCGAGGCCGAGATCTACGACGCCGCGTTCGCGATGGCCCTGTTCACCCTCGCCAGCTCGGCGGTGCTCGGGGCGGTCGTGCTCCGCACCGCCGCCGTGGTGGGGCGCGCCGAGGAGGAGCGCGAGGAGCAGCGCCGCTGGCTCGAGACGACGCTCGCCAGCATCGGGGACGCGGTCCTCGCGACCGACGCCGAGCGGCGGATCGTACTGCTGAACCGCGTCGCCTCGGCGCTCACCGGCTGGGAGCACGACGAGGCGGTCGGGCGCGCCGACGGCGAGGTGCTCCAGCTCGTCGACGAGCGGACCGGCGGCACCCCCCTGCGCGACCCGATCGCCCGCGCCCTGCGCGGCGGCGGGCCGACGGCGCTCGCGGCGCACACCGCGCTGGTCCGCCGCGACGGCTCGCAGGTCCCGATCGAGGACAGCGCCGCGCCGATCCGCGACGCGCACGGCGTGCTGGGGGTGGTGCTCGTGTTCCGCGACGCGCGCACCCGACGCGCCGCCGAGTCGCGCCTACGCGAGAGCGAGGGGCGGTTCCGCGCCCTGTTCGAGTCGGCCGGCGCCGGGTTCGCCGTGCTCGACCCCGAGCGCGGCCGCGTGCTGCGCGTCAACCGCAAGCTGTGCGCCCTGCTGGGGCGCAAGCCCGAGGAGCTCGTCGGCAGCGACTATCAGCTCCTGGTCCACCCCGAGAATCTCCCCGCCGCCGAGGCCCTCCGAGGCGTGGCGGAGGCCGACGCGCCCGAGGCGCAGTTCGAGGCGCGGCTGCTCCGCGCCGACGGCAGCGCCTTCTGGGCGATCTGCACGGTCACCCCGCTGCGCGACGGCCCCGGCGCCGCCCGGCGCGCGATGGTCGTCGTGCAGGACGTGGACGAGCTCAAGCGCTACCAGGAGGAGGTGCTCGCGGCGGCCCGCCACAAGGATCAGTTCCTCGCCATGCTCGGGCACGAGCTGCGCAACCCGCTCGCCGCGATCCGCAGCGCGGCCGAGCTGCAGCAGCGTTTCGCCGGGCCCGAGGACGACCCGCGCCGGACCTGGTCGCTCGAGGTGCTCGACCGCCAGACGCGGCACATGGGCCGCGTGATCGAGGACCTGCTCGACGTGACCCGGATCGGCCGAGGCATGCTCCGCCTGCGGACCGAGCCGGTGAACGGCGCCAAGCTCCTCGAGGACGCCGTGGCCGACCTGCGCCCCGTCGCCGAGGAGAAGGGGATCACCCTCGAGCTGGTGCCGCCCCCGCCGCTGTGGCTGGAGGCCGACCCGGCGCGGCTCTATCAGGTGCTCGACAACCTGCTCGCGAACGCGATCAAGTTCACCGACCCGCCCGGACGCGTGGTCGCGTCGGCCCACGCGGAGGGAGACGAGGCGGTGTTCCGGGTCGAGGACACCGGGATCGGCCTCGACCCGGGCCAGAGCGAGAGCGTGTTCGACGCGTTCGAGCAGGCCACCCAGAGCATCGATCGCCCGCGCGGCGGCCTGGGGCTGGGGCTCGCGCTGGTGAAGGGGCTGGTCGAGCTGCACGGCGGCCGGGTCAGCGCCAGCAGCCCCGGCCCGGGGCGGGGCTCCACCTTCGAGGTCCGCCTGACGCGCCTGCCCGCGCCCGCGGCCGGCGCGCCCTCCGAGCCGGCGGAGCCGGGGCTCCCCAGCCTGCGCGTGCTCGTGGTCGAGGACAACGAGGACGTGGCCGAGTCCCTGCGCGTCCTCCTCGAGCTGTCGGGGCACGAGGTGTGGGTCGCCCACGAGGGCCGCGGCGCGCTGGCCTACGGCCGCGGCCACCCGCCCGACGTGGTCCTGTGCGACATCGGCCTCCCCGGCGCATTGAACGGCTACGACGTCGCCCGCGCGTTCCGCACCGAGCCCGCGCTCAAGCACGCGCGCCTGGTCGCCGTCACCGGCTACGGCGCGCCCGAGGACCGCCAGCGGGCGCAGCAGGCCGGGTTCGACCAGGTGCTCGTGAAGCCGGTGCGGATCGAGGAGGTGGAGCAGGCGCTCCAGGCGGGGGCGCGCGAGTAGTCGACCGGACGTGGGACGGCCTCCGGGCCGCCGCGCCCCGGCTCTCCGGCGCGCCCGATCGAACGCGCTATCTTGGCGGCATGCTCGCTGACCTCCACCGCCACCTCGACGGCTCCCTCCGCCCCGCCACGCTCGAGGCGCTCGCCAAGGAGCAGGGCCGCTGGCTCCCGCCGCTCCGGCGCCTGGTGTTCGAGCCGGCCATGGGCCTGGCCGACGCCCTCTCGCGCTTCAAGCTGGTGCTCGACCTGCTGCAGCGCCCCGAGCAGGTCCGCCGCGTGGCGGCCGAGGCGGCCGAGGACGCGCAGGGCGAGGGGGTGAGCACCCTCGAGCTGCGCTTCGCGCCCCAGCTCCACCGCGGCGGCGAGCTGGAGGACGTGGTGGACGCCGCGCTCGAGGGCGTCGCGGGGCGCGCCGGCCTGATCCTGTGCGGTCTGTACGGCGAGGCGCCCGACGTGCTCCTCCGCCTGGTCGAGTGCGCCAAGGACCGCCCCGGCGTGGTCGGGATCGACCTCGCCGGCGGGCCCGCGCCGCAGCACCGCTTCATCCTCGAGGACTACGCCCCCGCCTTCGCCCGCGCCCGCGAGCTCGGCCTGGGCCGCACCGTCCACGCCGGCGAGGGGCGCCCGCCCGAGGAGATCGCGATCGCGATCGAGGCCCTCCACGCCCAGCGGATCGGCCACGGGACGACCCTCCTCGACGACCCCGACGTGCTGGCCCTGGTGCTCGAGCGCGGCGTCGTGATCGAGGCCTGCCCCACCTCCAACGTCCACACCGGCGCGATCCCGTCCGTGAGCGAGCACCCCCTCCCCCGCTGGCTCGAGCGCGGCGTGCGCGCGTGCGTCAACGCGGACAACACGTTCTTCTCGCAGACCACCGCCAAGGACGAGCTGGAGCACGTGCGGCGCCTGCCGGGGATCACGGCCGAGCACCTGGACCTGCTCGTGCGGACGGGCCACGAGGCCGCCTTCCGGCGGTAGCCGGCTGCACGCGCTTGGAGGCGCCCTGGGCGCTCTGAGAGAATGGGGCCCGTGAGCTCCCCGGAGCGAGAGCTGGCCTGGCTGCGCAAGGTGCGCGACCTCTCCCACGCGCTGGCGGAGGAGCGCGACCTGCGTCGGCTGCTGCCGCGGATCCTCGACGCCGCCGTGGAGCTGGCGGGCGCGGAGCGGGGGTTCCTGGTGCGGGTGCTGGGGCAGAAGCCCGACGGCGGGTACCGCTTCCGGGTGGAGGAGGCGCGCGGGTTCGACCGGGCGGCGCTGGCCGGCTCGGCCGGGGAGCTGTCGCGGACCGTCGTGCGGCGGGTGCTCGAGCGCGGGGTGCGCGGGCTGGTGACCACCAGCGAGGAGGACCGCGACGTCCGCGAGGTCTCGAGCGTGCAGGAGCGGCACGTCCTGTCGATCGCGTGCGTCCCCATGCGGCTGCGGGGCGAGGCGCGCGGGGTGCTCTACCTCGACCACCGCCTGCGCGAGGGCGCGTTCAGCGAGGACGACCTGCCGCACCTGCAGGCCTTCGCCGACCACGCGGCGCTCGCGCTCGAGACGGCGGACCTCCTCGCGTCCCAGGCGCCCGCCGCCGAGTCGGCCTCCGACGCGGGGCTCCCCGCGCCGGCCTCGCTGTTCGGGCCGCGCCTGCGGCTGGGGGCCCTGATCGGCGGCAGCCCGGCCATGCAGGCGCTCTACGAGCAGATCGACCGCGCGGCGCGCACCTGGGACCTCGTCCTGATCCAGGGCGAGAGCGGCACGGGCAAGGAGCTGGTGGCGCGCGAGGTCCACGCGCGCGGCTCGCGACCCCGCGCCCCCTTCCTCTCCGAGAACTGCGCCGCCGTGGCGGAGTCGCTGCTCGAGAGCGAGCTGTTCGGCCACGCGCGCGGCGCGTTCACCGGGGCCACCGAGGACCGGGCCGGCCTGTTCGAGCTGGCCGGCGACGGGACGCTGTTCCTCGACGAGGTCGGCGACATGAGCCTCGCCATGCAGAGCAAGCTGCTGCGCGTGCTGCAGGAGGGCCGGGTGCGCCCCGTCGGCAGCGGCGAGCTGCGCCCCGTGCGCTGCCGCGTGCTCGCCGCCACGCACCGCGACCTGCGCGCGCGGGTCGCCGAGGGCGCGTTCCGCGAGGACCTCTACTACCGGCTCGACGTGCTGCGCGTGCAGGTCCCCCCGCTGCGCGAGCGGCTCGACGACGTCGCGGCGCTGCTCGAGCACTTCCTCGAGCGCCACGGCGGCCGCGGGCTCGAGCTCAGCCCGCGCGCCCGCCGGCTCCTCGCCAGCTACCGCTGGCCGGGGAACGTGCGCGAGCTCGAGAACGAGGTGCGCCGCCTGCTCACCCTCGACGCCCGGCGCCTGAGCGCGCGGCACCTCTCCCCCGAGATCCAGGAGGGGCGCGGCGTGTCGCGCGCCGGGGCGGCCTTCACCGGCAAGACCCTGGGCGAGGTCGAGCAGGCCATGGTCGAGGCCGCCCTGCGCGAGTGCGGGGGCAACAAGGCCCGCACCGCCCGCCAGCTCGGGATCCCGCGCTCGACGCTCTACCACCTGCTCGAGCGCTACGGCCTGTCGTGAGCGGCCCGGGCGCGGACTCGTGGGGCTTCGGGTCGGGCGTGCCGGCGGGCTCCCCCGGGGCCGGCGCGGGCGGCGGGGGCTCGGGCGGGGCGCGCCTGCCGCGCCCGTCGAGCGCCGAGCACCTCGCCCATGGGGCGCGGTTCGGCCCGTTCTCGATCGTGGGCGAGCTCGGGCGCGGCGGCATGGGGGCGGTCTACCGCGCGGTCGAGGTCGCGAGCGGCCGGCCGGTGGCCCTCAAGGTGATCGCGGGCGAAGGCGCGGGCGAGGGCCACCGCCTCGAGCGGCTGCGCCGCGAGGGCGAGCTGACGGCCGCGCTGCGCCACCCGCACATCGTCGGGATCCACGGGGCCGGAGAGGTCGCGGGCCGGGCCTATCTCGCCTACGAGCTGATCGAGGGCGCCACGACCCTGACCTCGCTCCTCGAGCGGGGCGCGCGGGCCGAGGCGCTGCGCTTGATCGCCGAGGCGGCGCGCGGGCTCGGCCACGCCCACGCGCACGGGGTCGTGCACCGAGACGTCAAGCCCGACAACGTGCTGATCGACTCGAGCGGGCGCGCCCGCGTGGCCGACTTCGGGCTGGCCTGGTCGGAGCAGCTCGAGGCGCTCACCAAGACCGGCGCGCTGGTGGGGACCCCCACCCACATGGCGCCCGAGCAGCTCGCCAAGGACGTCGGCCCGATCGGGCCGCCCACCGACGTGTGGGCGCTCGGGGTGATGCTCTACCGCGCCCTCACCGGCGAGCTCCCGTTCGGGGGCGGCTCGCTGTACGAGCTGTACGCCCAGCTCAACGCCGCCAGCCCGATCCCGCCCCGCAAGCACGACCCGACGATCAGCCTCGACCTCCAGGCCGTGTGCCTCAAGTGCCTGACCCGCCTCCCGGGCGAGCGCTACCCCGACGCCGACGCCTTCGCCGAGGACCTCGAGGCCGCCCTGGCCTCGCGCCCGGTCTCCGCCAGCACTACCCGCTGGTCGGCGATCCGATACCTGCGCCGCGGCCGCGCCGGCGCGCTGCTGGCGCTCGTGGCCGCGGCGCTGCTCGTGGCGGGCGCCCTCGCCGCCTTGATCGTGCGCCGGCAGGACCAGGCCCTGGTGCGCGCCGCCCTCGAGCTGCGCCAGCTCTCGGCCGAGGTCCAGCGCAGCGGCGGGGCGGCCGCCCTCGAGGCGGCGCTCGCGCGCGCGGACCCGTCCCTCGCGGCCGAGCGCCTGCAAGGACACCTCGCGCTGGCCGCGCTCCCGGCCGAGCGGGTCGAGGGCTTGGAGCGGGCGCTCCGCCACGCGCAGGCCGCGAGCGCCCTGGCCGCCGAGCGGCCCGAGAGCCGCGCCGCCGCCGAGCGCGCGGCCGGGCTGGCGCTGCTCGGGCTCGAGCGGCCGGCCGAGGCGGCCGAGGCGTTCGCGCGCGCGGCCGCGGCCGGCGACCCCGCCGCGCGCCTCCTGGCCGCCCGCGCGCACCTCGCGGCCGGCGCGGCGCGCGCCGCCGAGGAGCTGTGCCGCGCGGTCCTCGACCAGGCGCCGACGCAGCCCGAGGCGCTCGAGCTGCTGGTGCGCGCGCGCCTCGCGCGTCGGCTCCCGCTCGAGGCCGAGCAGGCGCTCGAGCGCCTCGCCGCGCTCGGGCCCGGGCCGACCGTCGACCTGCTGCGGGCGGAGCTCGAGGTCGCCCGCGGCGCCGACCGGGTCACCGCGCTCGAGCGCGCGGCGCGCGCGGCGCCGAAGGTCTGGGCCCCCCGGATCGCGCTGGCCGAGCACCTGCTGCTCGACCTCGCCGACCCGCCGCGCGCCGCCGAGGCGCTCGACCTCGGCGAGGACGTCCCCGGCTCGCGCGAGGCCGCGCGCCTGCGCCGGTTCTGCGCGGCGCTGCTGGCCGACGGCGGGCCCGACCTCGCCGCGCTCGCGGGGGCGGCGCCGTCGTGGCGCGTGGCCGCCGCGCGCTGGCTCACCGCCGAGGCCGCGCGCGACCTGCGGTTCGTGGCCCGCGAGGCGGACCCCGCCTTCGTGACGTCCCCCGGCGCGCTGGCGAGCGACGCGCGGCGCGCCCGCGCGCGCGCCCGGCTCGAGGCCGCGCTCGCGGTCGCGCCCGACACGCCCGAGGGACGGCGGGCCGGCGGAGCTGCCTGGCGGGTGCTGGCGGAGCTCGCGCCGGCAGGGAGCCCCGAGCGCGCGGCCGCCTGCGCGCGCGCGGCCGAGGCCCTCCCTGGCGACCCGCGCCTCGCAGCGCTCCGCGCCGCGGACCTCCTCGCGCGCGGCGAGGCGGCGGCCGCGGTCGAGGCGCTCGCGGCGTCGAGCGGCGACCCGCGCGCGCTCCGCCTGCGCGGCGAGGCGCTGCTGCGAGCGGGCCGGGCCGGCCAGGCGGTGGCCCCGCTCGACGCGCTCGTGCGCAGCTGGGCCGACGGCGCCGTGCCCGACCCCGGCGACGCGGCGACGCTGCGGCTCCTGGCCGAGGCGCTCGTCGCCAGCGGACGTCCCGACGAGGCGGCGCCCGTCCGCGAGCGCGCCGAGCGCCTGACCGGGTCGCGCCGGGCCGAGGCCCAGGCGCTGTTCGAGTCGGCGCACGAGCGGCTGTACGAGCGCAAGCTGCTGGGCGAGGACGCGGTCGAGGCGTTCGAGCGCGTGCTCGCCCTCGACCCCGCGCACGTCGAGGCGGTCTACTACCGCGGCAAGGCCATGTTCG
>CAZMSZ010000018.1:0-2468 GCA_964569055.1 uncultured Planctomycetota bacterium
TACGCGAACCGCACCGACAGGATCGGCGGGAAGTTGTTCCCGATGCAGTGCCAGCTCTCGCCGCGGTCGTCGCTGGCGTAGAGGTTGCCCGTGGTGCTGCCGAACGCCAGCCGGTCGCCGCGCACGTCGAGGCCGTGGCGGTAGACGATGTCGTAGGCGTTCTCCTGGGGGAGCCCCTCGCGCAGCACGCTCCAGCTCTTGCCGCCGTCGTCCGTCCGCGCCACGCACACCGAGCCGCCCGGCGCGTAGCGGCGATCGTCCGAGGTGCCGGGCACGAACCACGCGCGCTCGGGGTCGCGCGCGTCGGCGGCGACGGGGAACCCGAACCCGACGACGCCCTTCCCCGGGCCGTCCTTCGGCGCGATGTCGACCCACGTCTTCCCGGCGTCGGTGCTCCGATACACACCGCAGTGGTTCTGCTGCCAGAGCACGTCGGGCTCGGCCTCGCACAGGACGAGGAAGTGCGGATCGTGGCCGACCTCGGCCCGCCCGTCGGGCAGGTAGGTGTTGATCACGCCCTCGTTGCGGTGCTCCCAGGTGCGCCCGCCGTCGCGCGTCTCGATCACCCCGGCCGAGCTGACCGCGACGTAGACGTGGTCGGCGTCGCGCGGGTCGACCACGATCGAGTGGAGCCCCGGCTCGTCGAAGTCCTTGCCGGCCTGCCCCCACTCGGCGCGGTGCGGGTCGTCCCACAGCGGCGCGTTGAGCGTGAACGTCTCACCGCCGTCGTCGCTCTGGAACAGCCCACCCGGGACGGTGCCGATGTACAGCCGCTGGGGCTCCTGGGCGCGCCCAGGCGCGAACCCGTACATGTACTCCAGCGCGGCCGGCTTCTGGGCCCGCATGGTCGGCGCGCAGCCCTCCGGATACTTGGGCGCGGCCACCTCGCTCCAGCTCCGCCCGCCGTCCTTGCTGCGCGAGAGCTTGGCGCCCCAGTGGCCGTGGCCGAGGGCCGCCCACAGCGTTCCGGTGCGCGGGTCGTGGAACGCGTAGGAGCAGGTGATCCCCTCGTGCTGGAGCGGCCGCGCGCTCCAGCCGCGCGCGCCGCGGTCGAGCACGATCAAGCCCTTGTTGGTGCCGAGGATCAGCGTGTCGCTCATGGCTCAACCTCCCGAGAGGGCCTGGAACACCGAGACCACGGCCCCCGGCGGCACGCGGTCACTCAAGCGGACGCGGTCGCGGATCAGCTCGTCGCCCAGGAACACGTTCACGTGGCGGCGGAGCGCGCCGCGCTCGTCCACGAGGTAGCTGGCGAGGCCGGGGTGCGCCCGCTCGAGGGAGGCGACCAGCTCGGCCACGGTCTCGCCGGCGTACTCCCCGTCCTCGAGGCGCGGGAAGAAGCGGACGAGGTTCTTGGTGAACTGGACGCGCGGCATGCCGGCCCCTCGAGGCGGCGATCCTACCCGACCTCGATCGCCACCTTGCCGAGGTGCGTCCCGCTCGCGAGGTGCGCGTAGGCGGCCGGCGCCTCGCTCCAGGGGAACACCCGGTCCACCACCGGCTCGAGCTGGTGCAGCGCCATGAAGCGGTTCATGCGCGCGAACATGGCGCGCGAGCCGACGAACACGCCCTGGATCCGCACGCCCTTCATGAGCGCCGGGAGCGGGTTGAACTCGCCGGCCCCGCTCAGCACGCCGATCAGCGCGATGTGCCCGCCGGGGCGGACCGCCTTGAGCGAGCGCGGCAGCGTGCCGGCCCCGCCGACCTCCACCACGTGGTCGACGCCCGCCCCGTCGGTCAGCTCGAGCACGGCCTTGTCCCAGTCGGGGTTGACGCGGTAGTTGACCCCCTCGTCGGCGCCGAGCTCCTTGAGGCGGGCCAGCTTGCCGTCCTGGCTGGAGGTGGCGATCACCCGCGCGCCGGCGCGCGACGCGATCTGGAGCGCGAACGTGGAGACGCCCCCCGAGCCGAGCACCAGCACCGTCTGCCCGGGGCGCAGGCCGCCGCCCTCGATCAGGGCGTTCCAGGCGGTGAGCGCCGCGCAGGGGAGCGTGGCCGCCTCGACGTCGCTCATGTGCTCGGGCGGCCGGATCACGCCCTCGGCCCGCAGGACCACGCGCTGGGCCAGGACGCCGTCGATCTCCCCGCCGAGGGCGGAGCGCCCCGCCCGCGCGGAGATCTCGCCGTCGGCCCAGCGCTGGAAGAAGCAGCTCGCCACGCGGTCCCCCACCGCGAGCTCCTCGACCCCCGGGCCGATCGCCTCGACCGTGCCCACCCCGTCCGAGAGCGGCACGCGCGGCAGCCCCAGGCGGGGGTTGTAGTGCCCGCGCAGCATCATGAGGTCGCGGTAGTTGAGCGCCGCCGCGCGCACGCGCACCAGCACCTCCCCCGGACCGGGCGTCGGGTCGGGGCGCTCCCCCTCGGCCAGGCCGTCCTCGCCGAACGAGCGGATCTCCCAGCAGCGCATGTGGCCTCCTCTCGCCAGGGCGCGCAGTGTGCGCCACGGCCGCGGGGTGGCCAAGGGGGGG
>CAZMSZ010000018.1:2568-21242 GCA_964569055.1 uncultured Planctomycetota bacterium
GCGTAGCCTTCGCCGTCCTCGACGCCGGTCGTGCCGGCGATCGCGTGCCGGGCGAGGAACTCGGCCACGTGTCGCGCGTGGTGCTCGGCCGTGGGGTGCGCGTCGGGGCCGTAGAAATCCCAGTAGAAGGTGGGCATGGAGGAGAGTCTGCGGGAGGGGGTCTGCTCGTTCAGGCCACTTCTCCCTATAAGAGCATGGCAGGGCGCCGAAGCTCTCGCCTCGAGGGCTCCAGGCAACAAGGAGGACGAGATCGCCATCGAGCGCTGGCTCGCCGGAAACACGTCTCAAGTCAAACTGAAGATTTGCGCCAAGAGCACAAACGCCACCAGGCCTCGATGCTGCCTCAGCACCAGGCTCACAGAACAAGTCCTCAATCCGGTCGCGATGATCCCAGATGGGACTGACATCTTCGGGCGAGGCACGCAATGCATGACCGCAAGCCTCTCAGTACGAATGCCTTAGCACACGACCGACCCGGTGGACGGCGAACATGCGGGAACGAGCAGGCAGTGCGCCGCGGCACAGGAGCCACTGCCCGCGCTCCCTCCCACTACTCAGACGGGCTCACGAGGGCGCTGATGAATTAGACAATGGCAGCATCAATACCCGCCAGTTTGACAGGTGTTCGCGCTGCCCCTAGTCCACAAGGAGAGTCGTGATCGCGTGGCCAGACGGCATGAAGGTTGCAAAGGGCGTCCCTTCCCCACAAACGAGCTGACCCGGTCTCCGCGTTCGCGGCGCCTCGGTGAGCACAGCGCCCTGCCGGGCGACCGGAGAACCAAATGGCCCAGCTTCACCTCGTCTTCGTCATCAACGGCGTCGAGCAGCCCGAAAGCGTGAACGATAACCAGCCGCTCCACGCAGCGCGCAACCAGGCGCTGGCCCACTCAAAGAACACTGGGCGACCGATGGACGAGTGGATTGTCTACGGCCCGAACGGCAACGTGCTCGAGCCGGGCGCGAAGGTCAAGAACCTCGGCCTCACCGACGGCGCACGACTGACGCTCTCGCTCGGAGCCGGCGCAGGTGGCTAGTGCAGGTTGATCGCGAAGTAAGCCGGGCGAAGTTCGCGGCGGAGGTCGAGAACCTCCAGCGCCAGCGCGAACTTCTTGAGGCGCGCGGCTGCTACGTGCTGCACGTGAACGCCCCGCACATCGACGTGCTGCTCGTGCCGACGGCTCCAGCGCGATTCCTCATCCCGCAGATGTTTCAACGTCAGAGGTATCGCTTCCGACGGGCGCAGTTTCACGACGTTCACTCGATCACGGCGATGCCAATCGCCCTTCGCATTGCGCTCGAAGACTACGACATCGTCGCACCATCGGTCTCGTTCCGGGTGCCCGGCAACTGGAACGAGCTCCTACCGAACGAGCGGGCACCAGCGGGCTTCATGATCGACGTAGCACGAAGGCGCACGCGTGTCGTTCAGCCCAACCACCCGCGCACTGGACGGCCGTTCCTCTGTCTCCGGGGCGTTCGCGAGTACCACTCGCACCCGCAACACGACGGTGACGACTGGCTCCTCGTTCGCCCCCACCGAGGCGTCGCAGACCTCCTCCTCGACGTCTCGCGCTGCTGCATCGAGAACGTTCGCCCCGATATCTCGTTCTCGAACGGGCAGATCCAGGTTGGTCCAGGGAGGTAGCCGTGGCCTTGGCCCCCTTCTTCGATCGAATTCACGCCTCGTCCGGCCGAGCGCTCTCGATGAGCCCTGATGGGCTTGCGGACGCGCTGAGCGCCACAGCGATTGGTGTCCGGCTCGACCCGTGGGCTGCAGAGTCCCAGGCGGCGCGCTGGACCGCCGAGTTCCTGGTCAACCTGCTGAGTCGTCTCTATCCCCGGCTCGTGCTTGAGGGCCCTGCCGCGTCAATTGATCCGCTCCGAGAGCTCGCTCGCTCGATCAATCAGCAGATCGACCTAGGCGGAGAGCCCTCGATCCGTGTCGTGCTCGGTGACTCCGAGTTGGGCGCTCCCTCCCTCTATCCGACGGCGGCGGGCTGGTGCGCGAGTGTCGGTTTGGCGCCTGACAAACGCGGGTTCGGCGAACCGAATCCGTTCGCGTCAGCGGCCGCGGCGTCTCTCTGCGCCGCTGAGGTGTTTCGCCTTGCGTTCCGCGAACGCGTGCCCGATCTCTCCTTCGTCGGAGCATCCCTTTCGCTGCTCGACTACTCCTCGAACGGCACGGGTGCCGACCTAGCGCTCCCCGCGCACGAGCTTGGGCAGGTCGCATTCCTGGGTGTGGGCGCCGTGGCCAACTCCGCACTTTGGGCGCTCTCCCGCACGACCTCGCTCTCCGGCGAACTCGTGCTCGTCGACGCGGACCGGATCGAGCGGTCGAACCTCCAGCGTTACGCGCTCACGACGGCGGCCGACGAACGACGCCTGAAGGTCGAACTCGCGGCGCACCACCTCGCGAACTCGGGGCTCGGGGTCCGGTCCATTCCGCAGCGACTAGAGCAGTTCGCCGACGATTTCCCGATTCCAAGGGTCGTCTGCGTGTCGGTCGACAACATCCCTGGACGACGGGCCGTCCAGGCGCTGCTTCCGAGGACGGCCGTCAATGGCTGGACCGGCAGGAGCGGGCTCGGCGCCTCTTGGCACGAGCTCACGAGTGATCAGCCGTGTCTCGCGTGCCTGTATCACCCGCGCGGGCCCGGGCGGAGTCACATCCAGCTGGTCGCCGAAGCTCTTGGACTTCCCGAACGCTGCGTGGCCCAGCTCTGGGTAAGAGGAGCCCCACTGGCCAAAGAGGACCGGAAGGCTGTCGCAAGGCACCACGATGTACCGGTGGAGAGACTCGAGCCATGGGCGGACAAGACGATCCAGGAGGTCTACACGGCGGTGGCCTGTGGCGAAGTGGCGCTGAACCCCGACAGAACGCGCCGGCTCGAGACCGTGCCGCTCGCCCACCAGTCCGCCCTGGCGGGGATCCTGATGGGAGTCGAGCTCCTCAAGCGAACGTCGTCGGACCTCGGACGCATGAGCCAGCCTGAGAACGTGATCCAGTGGGAGGATGTGCTTCGGCCCCCGCCGCCCGTATGGACCCTGCGACTTGCGAAGGACCCCGGCTGTATCTGCTCGGATCCGGTGTACGTCGCGCGCTATCGTGAACGGTGGGCGTAACGCTTCCGCTCATTCGCATTGGAAGATGTCCTCGGCAGCGCTTGCGTCGAGACGCATCCAACCGGACGCGCTGAGCCGATGCACCGCGCAGCCCAGAATCGAAAGCGGCGCGCGCGCGAACTCTGGGACCACGAGCGAGAACCCGCCCTCGGTCGTGACGACGGCGTAGCGATCGTCAGTCGCGGAGTGATACGCACCACCGGGGTGGCTGTGGACCTGTGCGATCAGCCGGAGTCGACGCTCGGCGAGGAAGCGCGAGAGCGCGAGGAGTGTAGGCGCATCGACGAAGTACCCGAGGCCAGTTTCCTCCCGGATCGGCGTCTGGGGCGGCACGAGCGCGTGGTCGATCCGAGCGGTGGACTGCTTGACCGTGCCGATCCAAAGCACGAGTCCCTCGGCGTGGTGAGCGCCGAATGCCCGCAGCGCCTGCTGAGTGGAGGCGAGAACAGTCCGCGGAACGAGCACGCGGGTCACGCTGTCGAGGCTCACGGAGAGCGAGCATACATGAAGGCAGGACCGGTCGCGTCCTGCGCCCCGCGCCGGCGAGCACCGATCCCGCGGGATAGCGCCGACGCCCCACACCCACCACACCTCGGCCTCGCGGGCCAGCTCGTATCCATCGAGATCTTGCGTGCACAGGCGCCTCCGGCCTCGCGCCCTTAACACGCCCCTGCCCGGACCGCCAGTCAGGACATGGCCCCTGCGGAATGGAACGATCGCAGCTCGGACGCGACGCTGGGCGCGGGCACGGACGGGCACGGGCACAGGGCGTGAGTTGGGGAGGCCACCTTCCCCTCTAGCGGACGTCCACCCCCACGCTGAACGAAAACCCCGGCGCGTCCCCCTCCAGCTCCACGAGGTGCTCGAACGCGGTGTTGCGCGGGCTGGCGTCGGTGCCGTCGCCTGCCCGGGCGTTGCGGCGCGCGTCGTGGCCCGCGTCGGCGTAGCCGATCCGCACGCTGACCGTGTTGCCGCCGAACGTCTCGCTCAGGGTGTAGACCCCGCCCTGGTCCTGCTCGACCAGGCCGCCCGGGCCGTCGAGGGCGAGGGCCTGCAGGTTGGGGCTGAGGCCGGCGCGCACGTAGAGCGTGCCCGCGGCGGGGTCGAGGGCGTAGCGGACCTCGACCTCGCCGGGCGCGCGCCAGGTGAGCTCCTTGGTGCGCGCGTCGTCGCTGGAGCGGAACACCAGACCGACCGCGCTCGTCGAGACCGCGGCCACGCCCTGGTCGTTGACCCAGCCCTTGCCCAGGCCGCTCGCCCACACGTCCTTGAGCGCCGAGTTGCGCGCGGCGCCCAGGAAGTCGTCCTCCCAGGCCACCTCCGGGCTGGGCGACGGGTAGGCCAGCGGGCTGCCGATCACCTGGTAGCCCTCGCCGCTGGCGGCGTCGCGCGCGAAGCCCGCGACCAGGCGCCCGCCGTCGCGCTCGCACACCAGCAGGAGCCGCTCGTCGGCGAGCAGGTACTCGGGCTCGCCGTCGAGGTCGATGTCGCGGGCCTCGGCGATCGGGCTCACGGGCGGCGCGGCCGCCCAGCGCGCGGCCTCGGCCACCAGCGCCGCCTCGCCAGCGTGCGTGGCGAGGGCGTAGGAGAAGCCCGACAGCTCGTCGTAGGAGGTGTCGGGGCTGACGTAGGCGCCGCTCGTCAGGCGGGTGGTGTCGTGGTTGTCCTCGCGGTGCCAGGCGGTGCGATACAGGCAGGAGGCGAACACCTGCGCGGCCAGGTCGCGCAGCGCGCCGGGCGGCGCCGCCTGGACGGCGGCCCACGCGTCGCCGAGCAGGGTGCCCGCCGTGTGGACGTCGCCGATCGTGCGCGCGTGCGGCCGCCCGTAGCGGAGCGGCGGGCGCAGCGCCGCCAGCGAGGCCTCCAGCGGGTGACCGTAGTACCAGTGGTCGTAGCTCTCCTCGCAGGCGTGGCGCAGCCAGGCGTGGGTCTCGACCGGGAGCCCGCTCGCCGCGCCGTGGTCGGCGACCGGGGTCCAGCCGCGCGCCGCGAGCTCCTGCAGCCCCGCCACCTCGATCCACGGCCGCTGGGCGAGCCACTCCAGCACGCGGTCGTAGGCGTCGGGTATCGAGGAGCTCCCCTTGTGCCCGGCGAACTCCTCCCAGTCGGCCACCAGCACCACGGCCTGCTCGGGGTTGGGGTCGAGCGCGCGCTCGATCAGCCGACGCCGCAGCGCCAGGCTGGGGCCGCCGTCCTCGGTCGCGAACGGCGAGACCGTGGTGTCGATCACGAAGCAGTCGACCCCGCCCACCCGGTGCAGCCCGCCGCCGGGCGCGCTGACCCCGAACCACCGCTCGAGGTGCTCGGGGTCGAGCACGGTGTGCGTGAAGCCCCAGGCGCGCAGCTCCGCCAAGGTCGAGCCGCGGATCACCCGCTCGGGGCACCAGAACACGGGGCCCGGCGCGCTCACGCCCAGCCGCTCGCGGGCCACCTCGGCCCCCAGCTCCACGAACCGGCGGTTCGCCGCCCCCTCGAAGTAGGGCAGCACGTTGTCGACGTACGGTCCGGGCAGGAAGTCGCCCTCGCCGTTGGTCGGGTCGCCGTCGAAGAACCCGGCCAGCTCGCGCAGGAAGGCGCCCCCGTCCTGGCGCGGGTCCGACGTGCGGGCCCAGCCGATCGCGTTGGTGAGCACGCCCGTCAGGTGGACCGTGAGCGGGAGCCCGTGCGCGCGGTGGCTCTCGAGCGTGCGGTGGAGCCCCGTGACGTGTCCCTCGCTGGTGGTGGTGCGGGTGGAGTGGACCAGGTCCGCCAGCGTGCTGGCGTCGAGCGCGGCCCGGTTGCCGATCACGACCGGGGCCACGACCGCCTGACGCCCCGCGACCCAGCTCTCGCGCGCGGCCTGGTCGAGCGAGCGGTCGAGGAGGTCGAGCTCGAGCAGCGCGTCCTCCGCGCGCCCCTGCCCGTCACGCACGGTGAGCACCTGGAACGTCAGCGGCTGCCCGCTCCAGCCCAGGCCCGCCAGCGCCGCCTCGTCGAGCGCCAGCTCGATCGCGTCGAGGTCGGCGCGCAGCGCGACCTCGAGCCCGCCCGCCGGGGCGCTGAGCGCGGACGCGCCGCCCGGGCCCTCGAGCCGCAAGGTCGAGGCGTCCTCGAACACGAGCGCCGCGCCGAACCCGACCGCGCTCGTCTCGCGCAGCCCGAGCGGCGGGCGCGTGGCGACCGCGCCGCTCCAGCCGATCAGCACCACGAGGTCGAGCCCGCCCAGCTCGGCCCCGTAGCGCAGGTCGAGCAGGTCGACCCGCAGCAGCAGCCGCCCGCCCTCGCGCCGGCTGTAGAACGCGACCAGCTCGCGCGAGGCGGTCAGCCCGTCGCCCGCCAGCCGCACGTCGAGCGGGTCGAGGGCGCGCAGGTCGCCGGCCTCCCACTCGCGCAGGTGCTCGCGCACCTCGCCGCGGGCGGTCGCGCCCAGGCGCGGCCCAGGCCCGACGGTGATCGGCCGCGCCGGGGTGGGGAGCGCCCCGGCGGCGGGCGCGCTCGCCCCTCCCGAGGTGAGCCCACCCCGACCGGGCGGCGGCGGGGTGACCCCGCCGCCTCCCACGGCGGCGCTGGTGGCCGGCGCCACGGCGCCGCCGCTCGCGGCCGGCGGGGTCGGCGCGAGCGTGGTCGCGCTCGGCGGCGCGTGAGGCGAGGCGGAGGACGAGCCCGCCGCGGCGTGGGTCACGCGGGGCTCGGCCTGGCCGCAGCCGGTGAGCAGCGCCAGCGCCGCGGCCGACGCGAGGACGAGGGACGTGCGCGATCCAGGCAGCTCCACGATCACTCCTCCCCGCAGGCGCGCAGCACGACCCGGCCGGGCTCGACCCACAGGGCGGCCAGCCCGCCGGTGGGGCTGCCCGCCAAGGCCGTGCGCTGACTCGGGCCTCGGGCGAGGTCGAGCGCCGCCGGCGTGCTCCAGGCCCCGCTCGGGTCGGCGAGCGCGAGCATGGGGCGCGCGTCCGCGCCCGCGTGCTGGGTCCACAGCGCGGCGGCCCGCCCGTGGCCCTCGCCGCCGAGCACGGCCACGTCGACCGACCAGCAGCCGCCCGGGCTCAGCTCGATCGGGGGCAGGAAGGCCGAGGCCCCGCCAGGCCGGGTGGCAGCGCGCACCCGCCCGTCCTCGACCCACACCACGTGCACGTCCTCACCGGCGCAGGCGACGCGCGGCGCGTACTGTCCGGCCACGCCCGAGGCGACGGCGGCCACGCGGGTGGCGCCGCTCGGGGCGCGGGTCGCGAGCAGCACCGCGCGGCCGGTCGCGTCCTTCCGCTCGAACACCACGTGCAGCGCCCCGCGCGCGTCGAACGCCGCGTGAGGGCTCCAGGCCCGCGCGCCCGGCACGAGCGAGCCGAGCGGCGTGCTCGGACCCAGGCCCGCCCCCTGGCCGAGCCGCACGCGCAGCGCGTGGTCGCCCGCAGACCCCGGCTCGGTCCACACCAGCGCCAGCTCGCCGCGCGGTCCGCTCGCCAGGGCCGGGGCGTAGGCGGGCGTGGCGCTCGAGACGGGCGCGGGCGACGACCAGCTCCCCGAGGCGTCCCGCCGCGCCGCGTAGACCGCGAACCCGCCGGGGGCGTCCTCCTCCCAGGCCGCCCACAGCCCGTCGCCCTGGGCGGCCAGCGTCGGCCGGTAGGAGCCGTTCGCCGAGCGCGAGGCGTTCTCCGGCAGGCTGAACGCGCCGCTCGCGTCGCCGAGGGCCACGAACACCTCGGCGCTCCCCCCGGCCTCGACCGACCAGGCCGCGGCCAGGGCCCCGCTCGGCGTGAAGGCGGCCGCCGGCCGCGACGGCTCCCCGCCGGGCGCGGCCACCGTGGCGGGCGCCTCGAGGCCGCCCGGCTCGCGCCAGGTCTCGAAGATCCGGTGGCGTCCGAGCGTGAAGTCCTGCCACAGCACGCGCAGCCGCGCCCCCTCCGAGACCACCGTGGGGTGGTCGCGCGTCCCCGCCCCGCGGGTCAGGAGCTGGACGGGCGAGAACCCGCCGCCCACCTCCTCGGCGTGGGCGAGCTGCTTGGCGGTGCCCATGCTGCGGGCCAGCGCCAGGTCGTCCTCCACCCACACCACCTGCAGGCGGCCCTGGTGGAGCGCGAGCGCCGGCCGGGACGAGTCGACCGCCGGGCTGCGCGAGACGGTGAGCGGCTGGGACCAGCCCGACGGCCCGCGCCGCTGGTGGAACACCTCGCCGCCCGACACGAAGGCGAGGTGCAAGGTGGCCCCGTCCGCGAGCAGGGCCGCCTGCTCGACCGGCTGGGCGGCGCTCGCCACCACCTCGATCGGCCCGTAGCCGGCGCTCGTCCACTCGCGCAGGCGCACCTCGCTGCGCGCGACGTCGTTCTCGCACCAGGCGATCGCGAGCCGGTCGCCGGGGAGCGCGGCCAGCGCGGGCTCGCTGGCGCGCGCGCCCGCGGCCGCCGAGGTGACCTCCGCCACGGTCGACCACCGCCCCGCGCCGTCGCGCACGCGGTGGCGCACGCGCTGATCGGGGCCGGGCTGGTCGTGCCACACCACGTGCAGCGCGCCGGCGAGCACACGCGCTTGCGGCCGGAGGCCCGGCCCGCTCGAGACGAGCTCGGAGGGCGCCCAGCCGAACGCGACCGGGTCGAAGCGCGTGGCGCGGACCACGAACCCGCCGCCCGCGCGGTCCCACTGCTCCCACACGAGGTGCGGCAGGCCGCCCTGCCCCAGGGCGAGGTGGGCGTTCCAGGCGGTGTCGGCGCTGTTGGCCACGTCGTCGGGCGGCGAGAACGAGCGCCCGTCGAACACCGTGTAGAACACGTCGCTGGTGCCCGCGTTCTGATAGCAGGCCACGTGGGTCCGCCCGTGCTCGTCGCGGACCGCGTGGGGCCTGAGCCCCTCGCCCGCCAGCTCGAACGCCACGCGCGGGGTGGTCCAGCGCCCGACCCGCAGCAGCGGCCCCGCCGCGGGCGCGGCCTCGAGCGCCACGCCACCCGGGGCGTCGGCGACCAGCGCGGTCGGACCCTCGAGCACGAGCTGGAACGTGTCGCCCGCCCGGGCCCCCGAGGCGAGGTCGATCGTGACCAGGCCGCGCAGCGCGTCCCCGGCGGCGAGCGGCAGCGGCGCGAGCGTGAAGGACAGCGGCCCGTCGTCGTGGGCCAGGCCGCCGCTCGCGAGCACGCGGTCGACCGCGCGGTCGAACCGGCCGTCGCCGTCCTGGTCGAGCGCGAGGCGAGCCGTCGCCACGCCGCTCGGGTCGTCGAGCGAGCCGCGCGCGAGCAAGCTCAGCCCGCGCACCTCGAGCGGGTCGGGGCCGAGGTTCTCGAGCGCGAACGCGAGCGCGGTGACCTCGAGCGCGCCGGGCTCGACCCGGCGCGGCCCAGGGCCGGTCAGCCGCAGCCGCGCGCCGGTGGCCGCGGCGGGCGCCCCGCTCCCGGGCGCGGAGGAGCCGACCGCGGCCGTCTGGATCGGGCCGTGGGGAATGCCCGCGCCGGCCTTGGCTGGGGCCGCGACGGTGGCCGGGTGCCGCCCGCAGCCGGCGAGCAGGGCGCAGGAGGCGAGGGTCAGGGCCCAACCGGGCGTCGCGACGTGGCGCATGACTCCTCCTCAGGGGGGAGGAGAGGCGCCGCGCGAGCGAACCGGACGCTGGGCGATGGTCCTGGAACGACGTGAGTTAGCCGCTCTCCGCCGCAATCGGGCGGTGCCGGGCAGCCAGATCCGGGCGCTACCCAGGGTCGGAGGTCAGGCTCAGCGTGGCGGGAGGCTGCCGCGGGTGATCGCCTCCTGCAGCCGCTTCCACTTGGTCACGACCGCTTCCTCGAGCTTGGCGGTGAAGGCCACGTCGTCCGCAGGGGGGATCTCGTCGGGTTCGAGCTCCACCACCCCGCGGTAGGTCGCGTGCACGACCCGCGGGTCGATCGGGCTGTTGCGGTTGTCGAGGATCTCGTACAGGCCGAACGTCCAGCGGTCGCGCGCCTCCGCCATGTCGGGGGGCGAGGACTGGATCAGCCACTTGGAGAAGCTCCAGGGCGTCACGACGGAGCTCAGCTCGCGTCGTCGTCGACGGCCTGGCGGAAGCGCTCGGCGATCCGCTCCTGCCCGAGCTTGCGGTAGGCCTCGGCCGAGAGCAGCAGGCCCTCCTCGGTCGGGCCGATCAGGCGCTCCGCGGTGGCGAGCGCCTTGAGCGCCGCGACGGGGTCGCGCTGCACGACGTCCCGGGCCAGGTTCATGCAGGTCTCGCCCACGCAGCGGTCGGCGAAGCGCGAGTAGGCCGCGACCGCGGTGGTGAACTTGCCGCGGCGCACGAGCTTGTCGCCGACCTCGAGGTAACGATCAGTGGTCGCACGCTGGATCATGGAACCCCCCAGGCGCCGGTGTCCCCGCTGCAATGGGTAGGCCATGGCGGCCTGGCACTGTGCTCGTTGGGGTTATCGCCTGGGTCGAGGGATGAGAAGGGGATGAAATTTAGAGGGGGTATGAAGAAGTTGAGCGTGGAATCCCTGTCAGCACTCGACTTGTGCACGTCCGAAACCTGACGCCAGCCTGTCGGGCCTCAACAGTCGAGGCGCAGGATCCCCTCGCCGATCTGAATGATGTCGCCGCTGCGCAGCGAGCTGCGCCGGACCGCGCGGCCGTTGACGACCAACCCGTTCTTGCTCTGGTGGTCGCTGATGATGAACGTGCCGAGCTTGTACTCGATCTTGGCGTGCTCGCGCGACACGCTGGCGAGCTCGAGGCGGATCCCGCAGCCCTCGGCGCGGCCGATCGTCGCCTCGGTCTTGCTCAGGCGATAGGCCTTGACCGGCTTGCCCTCGTGGAACAGGGTCAGCCGCCCCTCGCCGCGGCGGAACTCCTCCTCCTTCTTGGCCTGATACTTCTTGAGCGCGTTCCCCTCGGTCAGGTCGACCGGGGTGAACCGCTCGGTCTTGGTCCCCGGCGCGCTCGACTTGCCGCTGCGCCCGGAGACGGCCGCCGCGCGGGCCGAGGTCCGCGCCGAGCTGGCCGAGGTGCGGCGGGAGCGGCCGCTCGCGCCGTCCTTGACCGCCTCACGGCGGGAGGAGCGCGCCTCGAGCTTCTGCGACTCGAGCACCGAGCGCTTCGAGACCGCGGCCGCGCGCGTCGAGGCCACGCCCGCCTGCGAGCTCGAGGGCACGCGGATCTGCTCCCCGCACTGCTTGCACTTGACGCGCTTGCCGGAGAACGTCTCGGGGACCTTGTAGGCCTTGCCGCAGGTGCAGGCGAACTTGATCGACATGCACGGCACCCCGTCTGTGGGCAGGCGCGCTCGCGCGCCAAGGCGGGGGAGGATAGCAAGAGCGAGGCGCGATCCGGAAGGCACGCGACGCGCCTCCGGACGCATGCATCAGCGGCCGAGGCGTTCGACCTCGCGCTCGAGCGTCGCGAGGGCGCTCGCGAGCGGGTAGCGCGTCAGGGGTGGCAGCTCCCCCGCGTCGACCGCCTTGCGCAGCAGGTCCTCGGCCTCGTGCGCCGAGAGGACATGGTCCTCCTCGGCGCGGCGGGCGGCGAGGGACTGCACGTAGGCGCGGACGGCGCCCGGGTGGGAGCGCTCGACCTCCAGCCAGAACGTGAACGCGAGCACGTAGAACACGTAGTCGCGCGTGAGGGGGTCGTCGGGGCGCGCCTCGCCCTCGGCCCAGGGGCGGCGCTCGAGCGCCTCCGCCCGCAGGAGGATCGTCTCGAGCTCGCGCAGGCCCTCGGCGATCGAGGAGTCCTCGCGCGCGGCGAGGGCGCGCCGCACCCTGGCGAGCGAGCCCTCGACGTCGTCGAGCGCGAGGTTGACGCTCCCGGGGCCGAGGAAGCGATGCGAGCGCACGATCCACGAGGCGAGCTGGCGCCAGCGCGTGAGGTCCGCCCACAGGACGCCGCGCTCCTCGCGGGCGCCGAGGAACTCGATCATGCGCGCGAGGCTGGCGCGCGCGGCGGCGGGGTCGCGCCGGAGCAGGACCTCGTGCTCCATGAGCTCGGCGATCCCGTCGTGCATCCACCGCAGGTAGGGATCGAGCGCGGTGACCTGCAGCAGGACCGTGGCCTCGGTCACCTCGTGGGCGGCGGTCCCGACCAGCCGCCGGCGGGTCTCGGGCTGCTCGGTCCACGGGTACCGGAAGCGGATCCGCCAGCCGTCGGGGCCGTGGGCCAGGTCGCAGCGGGTCTCGAGGACGTGCTCGCCGTCCCCGGCGGGCGGGCCGGAGGTGGCGTAGATCAGCACCTCGGCGCGAGGCGGCACGAGGCCGAGGCGCTCGCCGACGTCGGTCTGGACCGAGGCGAGCTCGGGCAGCAGGCTCTCGGCGGTCGCCCGCTCGACCTCGTGGTAGATCACCCGGGTGGCGCGGTCGCTCGTCCAGACCGACTCGAGGTGCTCGATCACGGCGTCGTCGAGGCCCGGCGGCTGCGCGAGGCAGCCGGCGAGCGAGAGCAACGTGACCCCGAGCGCGAGACGCAGCACCACCGTGAGCCGACCTCTCCGCGCGCACAGACGGGCGCACGGGTTCCCCGCTTCACATTGTAGGGTTTGGCCCCGCGGTGTGCCTGAGGGTGCGGTATCAGGGATTCCCTTACTCGCCGCGAGCTACAGGCGGCGGCGATCCGCGGGGATGAAGCTGTGCGCCCGGGCGCGGTCGTGGATGCCGGCGATCTCGTCGAGCGAGAGCCGGCCGCACAGGAGCGCGTTCTCCTCGAGCTGCGAGGTGTTCGAGACGGTCGTGTTGTCGGTGCAGATCGCGACGGGGACGCCGTGCTCGAGGAAGGTGTAGATCGGGTGCGGCTCGCCGGCCTTCACGGCGCCGGTCTGGTAGTTGGAGGTCTGGCAGCACTCCACCAGGATCTGATCGCGGGCGAGGCGACGCAGCAGCTCCTTGTCCTGCAGCGCGGCGCAGCCGTGGCCGACCCGGTTCACGCCGAGCACGTCGATCGCCTGCCACACCGCGCGCGCCCCCTCATCCTCCCCCGCGTGCGCCGTGAGGCCGAGGCCGCCCTTGCGCGCGATCTCGAACGCGTCGCGGAACAGAGAGGGCGGGTTGCCACGCTCGGCGCCGGCGATGTCGAAGCCGATCACGCCCACCCGATCGTGCAGGTGCTGCCCCTCGGCGATCGCCTGGCGCGCCACGATCTTGGCGATGTGCGGCCCCATGTGGCGCATGGCGATCACGATCACACCGCACGTCAGGCCGTCGAGCTCGGCCTCGGCGCGGTTGAGGCCGTCGAGCAGCGACACGATCGCCTGGCGCGGGGTGAGCCCGGCATACATGTGAATGATTGGGCTGTAGCGGATCTCGAGCAGGCGCACGCCCTGCGCGTACGCCTCCTTGGCGATCGCGTAGGCGACCTCGGTGACGTTCTCGTAGAACTGCGTCACCCACAGCGGGTAGTGGAACTTGTCGAGGTACTTGAGCAGCCCCGCGCCCTCCTCGTCGGGCTGCAGCACCAGCAGCCGCTCCATCTCCTCCTTCGACTCGACCGGCGCCAGCCCGTGCTGGCGCATCAGGTTCCAGATCACCTCCACGGGGATCGAGCCGTCGACGTGCTGGTGGAGCTCCACCTTGGCCACCGCGCGCAGCTCGTCGGGGATCCGCTCGGGGCGCGGGACGAGCCGGGGGCGGGCGAGGGGCGGCGCCGACGAGGGCGGCAGCGTGGAGGGGGCGGGCGAGCTCACGGGGACTCCTTGGTGTTGGGCTGCTCGGTTGTAACGGAAGCCACGGACGGGCGCGTTGCCTCCCGTCCGGGCCGGCGCGTATGCTCTCGCCGGCCGCGTTCGGCGGCCGGAGGTGCCCGGCGTGCGCGTGGTCGTGGCGATTGGCGGGAACTCCCTGATCGAGGACCCCGCGCGGACCACGGTCGCCGACCAGTATCAGGCGATCGCCAGGACCTGCGAGCACCTCGCGGCGGTGGTCGCGGCGGGCCACGAGCTGGTCGTGACCCACGGCAACGGCCCGCAGGTCGGCTTCATGCTCCTGCGCAGCGAGCTGTCACGCGGCGTGGTCCCCGAGCTCCCGCTCGATGCGCTCGACGCCGACACCCAGGGGGCGATCGGCTACCAGATCCAGCAGGCGCTGGGCAACGCGCTCGCCGGGCGCGGGCTCGAGCCGCGGGTGGTCTCGGTGGTGACGCAGGTCGTGGTCGCGGCCGACGACCCGGCGTTCGCGGCGCCGAGCAAGCCGATCGGGCCGCCCTACGAGGAAGCGGAGGCGCGCCGGCGCATGGCCGAGGACGGCTGGTCCATGGTGTTCGAGCGCAAGCGCGGCTGGCGCCGCGTGGTGCCCTCGCCCCGGCCGCAGCGCGTGGTCGAGGCCTGGGCGGTGCGCCGACTGCTCGAAGGGGGCGCGGTCGCGATCGCCTGCGGGGGCGGAGGGATCCCGGTCGTGGCCGAGGATGGGCGCCTGCGGGGCGTCCCCGCGGTGATCGACAAGGACCGCGCCTCGGCGCTGCTCGCGCTCGAGCTCGGCGCGGATCGGCTGGTGTTCTCGACCGGGGTCGACCGGGTCCGGCTGGGCTTCGGCGGCCCGGCCGAGCGACCGCTCGAGCGGCTCTCGGTGAGCGAGGCCGAGGAGCACCTCGCGGCGGGCGAGTTCCCGGCCGGTTCGATGGGCCCCAAGGTGGAGGGCGCGGTCGCGTTCGTGCGCGGCGCCGGCGGCGAGGCGGTGATCACCTCGCCCGACCGGCTGGCCGCGGCGCTCGCAGGGCAGGCTGGGACCCGGATCGTCAGCGGGTGAGCGTTCGTTTCATGTCTCGTGCGTTGCGTCTCGCGTGCGGTCCAAATGGCGCCACCCCCCTCCAGGCGTAAACGGTTTATTGGCGCGTCGACCCGGCCGCGTGATTGCATGGCACGACCCCGCGAGGCATGCTGCCTCCACGACTCGAAGGGAGTGATCGTGAAGATCAGGAGCTTGGCCGTGCTGCTGACGGTCGGGATGGCGCTCGGCGTCCCGACCCTGCCCGTGCGCGCGCAGGACACCCAGCAGGGGGGTGACCAGCTCGACGAGGCGAACGAGGCGCTCAACGAATACTGGCGCGCGGTCGCGGCCGGCGAGATCGAGCGCGACGCCGACCGCGAGGCCGCCCTGCAGCGCGTCTACGAGCAGGAGCGGCGCCACGGCGACGAGCAGACGCGGCGGACCGGCGCGACGCAGCAGGTCGACCGGGTCGGTCGCATGATGGAGCACGAGGAGGCGAGCGACGAGATCGACCTCGAGCGCCAGCGGCTCGAGAACGAGCGCCTCAAGGCCCAGATCGAGCGGGAGAACGCGCAGGCCGAGGCGGCCAAGCCGCCGAGCTTCCTCGACAAGGCCCTCGACGCGCTGCTGCGCGTCGGCGAGGGCATGCTCAGCAACGCCGGCAACAAGGTGGTCGACAACCTGTTCAACCCGAACAACGACCCGGCCGACGACCAGGCGCTGATCGACGAGCTGACCCGGCTGCAGGAGGAGTACGACCGCCTGCGCAACGAGCGGGACGACGCCAACGGCGGGCTCGGCAGCATCGTCACCGACCCGACCGGGACCACCGGCTACGACCGCGACGGCGACGGCTTCGTCGACATCCCGATCAACGACGACGGCACGCCCGGTCCCTACACCCCGACCAACCCCGGCTACGGCGACGACCTGCCCCCGAGCACGATCGGCGGTGAGGACGGCCTGGGCGGCAACCTGATCACGGACCGCAACGGGTCCTACGGGCTCGACCGCGACGGGGACGGCCTGGTCGACATCCCGCTCACCAACCCGAACCCGCCGGTCTCGGCCAGCGGCGGCGGCCCCACCTTCGGCGGCGGCATGGGCGGCGGCATGGGCGGCGGCGCCGGCGCCGCCGGCGGCGACGAGCTCGCGGCGCGCGCCGACGGCGAGGAGGACGAGGACGGCAAGGAGGAGACGATCCCCGGGGTCGGCGGCACCTCCGGCGAGGACGGCGGCCTGGCGGCCGGCGCCACGGGGGCGGGCGCCACGGTCAAGGGCGGCGCGCTCGGCACCGAGAAGGCGCTCGCCACGATCAAGGGCCGGATCATCGTGATCCCCAAGCTCGAGTTCGAGGACCTGGCCGGCAATCGCAAGGCGGGCGCCGAGAAGGCCTCGAGCGACGCGGGCTGGGAGGACGAGTGGGCCGACGACGGCTGGGACGACGCGGCCGACAACGGCGACTGGGGCGACGACTGGGCCGACTCCGGCTGGGGCGAGGACGAGTGGGGCAGCGAGACGAGCGGCAAGGAGTCCGACAAGGCTGACGCGGCCGCCAGCAAGGACGCCGCGGCCGCCGAGCTGGTCGACCAGATCATCCGCGTCGAGACCGTGATCGCCGAGTGGCGCAAGAACGAGAAGGAGCCCAAGGAGCTGGAGGACCCCTACGGCTTCCAGGACGACATGTCGGGCTACCAGGCCTCGGGCACGGGCGACAAGGACCCGTTCAAGGAGGTCCGCGACAAGGACGGCAAGATCGACCTGACCAAGGTCGACCTGTGGGTGATCGGCGACGACACCTGGCGCGAGGGCAAGGAGCCGGTCCGCTACAAGGTCAAGGTCGCCCCCGAGGTGAAGGACTTCGAGCCGACCCACGGCGGCGTCTTGGTGGGGCGCGGCGTGGAGCACGAGGTCGACGTCGAGCAGCGCGTGCTCGACGAGATCAAGGGCGAGGTCAAGGAGCTCGAGCTCGTGCAGGTGATCCTGTCGGCCGAGAAGCCCTCGCCCGGCTACGACGAGCTCGACCCGAGCGCCGAGGAGAAGGGCGACGCGGGCGTCGGCGGCCTCGAGGAGGACTTCGACGAGGGCTGGTGAGCGACCCTCCTCAGCCTTGGTCTGAGTGAATGACGCGGGCCGCGCCGGAAGGCGCGGCCCGCGGCACGTACGCCGTGGCGGGCGTCGGCGCCCGACCGCCTTGCTCGCGCGCGGCGCCCCGGTCAGAGTGCAGGCACACCGGCAGGAGAGGCGGGGGAGAGCATGAGGAACGGGTTCGCGAGGCTCGGGCGGGCGCGCGCTCTGCCTCTGACCGCTGGGCTGGCGTTGCTCGCCGCGCTCGGGGTCGCGCGCGCCGACACCGTCTACCTCAAGGACGGGCGCGTGCTCGAGGGCGAGGTCTCCGAGACGGTCAACGGCTACGTGCTGGAGATGAAGCTCGGTCGCCTCGAGCTGAAGCGCTCCGACGTGCTCCGGATCGAGGAAGGGCCGGCGCCGAAGGAGCGGGACGAGGGCGAGGGCGAGCGCGAGCCCGAGCCGGAGCGGACGCGCGATGCCGGCGCCGACGGGCGCGCGGCGGCCGAGCAGGCGGGGCGCTGCCGCGTCGCGGCCGACGGCCTGCTCGCCGCCACCCAGCAGCTCTACCAGGCGTTCGATCGGTTCGCGGCGGACCGCGACCTCGCGCCGGCGGTGCGGGCCGCCAACACCATGCGCAGCGCCGCGCGCGACGCGGTCGACGAGATCGACGGCATGAAGCGGTGGGCGCGCCGGTTCGACTGGGCGACGCGCGAGGCGCCCGAGGAGCAGCTCGCCGCGGCGCGGAGCTCGCTCGTGCGCGTGGTGACCACCCTGTGGGAGGCCACCGAGCGACTCGACCTCGCGGACAAGGCGGCGGCCGACGCGTCGGGCATCGCCGATCGCGCGTTCACGGCGCTCGAGGAGCTCAAGGAGCGCGACCGCGACCAGGAGCGCTGGATGCGGGAGCTGAGCCGGACGCGCCTCCAGTGCAACCGCGTGATCCGGTCGCTCGACCGGGCGCGCGACTCCTTGCGCGAGACCGCAGGTTCGCTGGCGCGGGTGCTCGAGGCGCTCGGGATCGATCCGAGCCTGGCGACCCCACCCTCGACCGAGGGAGCGCCGGGCGGAACCCCGGCGGCGCCCGGCGCGCAGGGGACCTCCGTCGGCTCGGGGTTCTTCGTGGACGCCACCCACATCGTCACCAACGCCCACGTGGTCCGCGAGGCGCGCACCGCGCGGGTCGAGGCCGCCAACGGCGCGCAAGAGGGGCTGGTCGTCGCGCGCGACACGGCGCTCGACCTCGCGCTGGTCGTGGTGCCCAACCCCGGCCCCGGGGCGCTGAAGCTGGGGGTCGACGCGGCCCAGCCCGGCGTGCTGGCGTTCGCCTACGGCTACGGGGTGCTCGCGGGCGAGACCAGCACGCTGCTGGTGACGCGCGGGACGGTGTCGGCGACCCAGCCCGAGCACAGCCGCCTGGTGTTCGACGGCCGGGTGAACCCGGGCAACAGCGGCGGCCCGCTGGTCGACGTCGGCGGACGGTGGATCGGCGTGGTCGTCGCCAAGTCGCTCGCCTCCCAGGAACAGGCCGTCGACAGCTTCGGCTTCGCCATCGACGGGCGCGTGGCCGCGAGCTGGCTCGAGCAGCAGAAGGTCACCGTGTCCCGCGCCGGCGGGCTGGCCGAAGGCCTGGCGCCCCCCGACGCGGACGTGCGCCGAGCCGTCGTCCGCCTGGTCGTCACCCCCTGATCCCGCGCCCGTCCTGACGCGAGGAGCCGAGCTCACCAGCGGCAGCTCTGGGCTCCGTGCCGACGCCAGGGAGCCGAGCTCACCAGCGACAGCTCTTCCTTGGCGCTCTTGGCGCCCTTGGCGGTTCGTACTCGCGCGAAGGAGCCGAGCCCCACCAGCGACAGCTCTTCCGTGGCGGTCCGTGCC
>CAZMSZ010000018.1:21342-38590 GCA_964569055.1 uncultured Planctomycetota bacterium
CTCTTCCTTGGCGGTCCGTGCCGACGCCAGGGAGCCGAGCTCACCAGCGACAGCTCTTCCTTGGCGGTCCGTGCCAACGCCAGGGAGCCGAGCTCACCAGCGACAGCTCAACCGAAGATCGCGCCGCCCGTCACCGCATGGAAGAAGCGCGTCCCGGCGTGGCTGACCCCCGTCAGGTCGGCCCGCTCGAGGTTGATCTGCTCGGCGTTGCAGGCGACGAGGCGGGCCCCGGCGAACGAGGCCTCGGCGGCGTTCGCCCCGCGCAGGTCGCACGAGACCAGGACGGCCCCCTGCAGCTCCGCCTCGCGCAGGTTCGCCTCCTTGAGGTCGCAGTCGATCAGGACCGCGCCCTGGAGGCGAGCGCGCGTCAAGGAGGCCCCGCCCAGCTGAGGCGCGCGGAAGCGGCAGTGGAGCAGGCGCGCGCCGCGCAGGTCGGCGCGGTAGAGGTCGGTCGCGTCGAACGTGCAGCCGGTCAGGACGGCGCCCTGCGCGCGGGCGTTGACCAGGCCGCAGCCGTCGAACACCACCCCGGCCAGCGTCGCGCCCTCGAGGTCGGCCTCGATCAGGTCCGAGCCGTACAGCCCGCACGCCTCGAGCACCGCGCCCCCCAGCCCGGCGCGCCGCAGGCTCACGCCCTGCAGCGCCGTCTCCACCCAGCGGCTGGCGCGCAGCGCGGCGCCAGCCAGCGAGGCGTTGCGCAGCGTCGTGCGCCGGACCTCGAGCGCCTCGCGCGCGAGCCCGCTGAGGTCGACCTCGTGGACCACGTCGTCCTCGAGGCGCCCCCGCGAGCGGAGCACCGCGAGGAGCTCCTCGCGCTGGTACTTGTTGACGTACTCGGCCATGCCCGGCTACTGCCCGCCCAGCTCGACCTGCCCCTCGGTCTCGGTCTTCTCCTCGTAGTACTCGGCGGTCAGCTCCCGCTCCGCGACCAGGCCGAGGGCCTCCTCGATCTCCTTGGTCAGCTCGAGGCAGCTCGGGCCGCCCGGCCCGTTCACGACCTTGATCGTGACGTTCCCCTCGTCGTCGATCGTGATCTCGAGCTCGTCCATGTCCGCCATGGCAGCCTCCTACGTCCAGCGGCGGACGCGCACGTGGACCACCTGCTTCTCGTCCTCGGACTCCTCGACCACGGAGTAGCCCTGCTTGGAGATCTCCTCCAGGACCTTGAAGTAGGCGTACTTCTTGTTGAGGGTCTTCATGAACTCGTCCTGCTCGATCCCGGCGCGGACCTGGAGCATCTCCCAGTCGCCGACGAGCGAGTACGTGTCGCCCTCCTGCACGATCCCGATGTCGTAGCTCGACTTGGTGTCGATCACCGCGATCGCGTCGGTCAGCTCGCCCTGGTAGCCGCGGACGTGGGTCACGCCCTCCTTGAACGAGAAGCCCATCTCCTCGATCACCTTCTTGAGGGTGACGAGACACTTGATCTTGGTCTTGACGTTGGTGAAGTGCGACATGAGCGGCCCCTAGATGTCGATCTTGCGCACGGCGTCGCGGTCCTCGAGCTCGACCGCGCGGCTGGCGAGGCGGGCGCGGCTCTTGGCCCAGTCGCGCATGGAGGCGATCTCCTCCTGCATGGTCCGCGCGAGCGGCACCGTCTCCTCGACGCCCTGCAGCAGGTACTCGTCGTTGAGCTCGTCGTCCTTGTCGTACGCGTCGTAGAGGGCCGAGATCACGACCTGCTCGATCTCCGAGCCCGAGAAGCCGTCGGTCGCCTCGACCAGCGCGTCGATGTCGTAGCCCGCGGGGTCGCGCCGGCGCCGCCGGATGTGGATGTCGAAGATCGAGCGCCGCTCCTCGCGGGAGGGCAGGTCGACGAAGAAGATCTCGTCGAAGCGCCCCTTGCGCAGCAGCTCGGGCGGGAGCTGCCGGATGTTGTTGGCGGTGCCGATCACGAACACCGGCGAGGTCTTCTCCTGCAGCCAGGTGATGAACGTGCCGAACACGCGGGCCGTGGTGCCGCCGTCCGACTGGCCCGAGCTCTCGGTGCCCGAGAGCCCCTTCTCGAGCTCGTCGAGCCACAGGATGCACGGGGCGACCGACTCGGCCGTCTTGATCGCGCGGCGGATGCCCTCCTCCGAGGAGCCGACCAGGGAGCCGAACACCTTGCCGATGTCGAGCCGGATCAGCGGCAGTCGCCACAGCGAGGCCACGGCCTTGGCCATCAGCGACTTGCCGCAGCCCGGGATCCCGAGCATCAGGATCCCGCGCGGCTCGGGCAGGCCGAACTCGCGCGCCTCGTGGGTGAACGCCTTGGCGCGCTTGCCCAGCCACTCCTTCATCAGGTCGAGGCCGCCCACGCCGCCGAACGAGGCGTCGGTGTGCATGAAGTCGAGCGTGCCGCTCTTGCGGATGATCTGCTCCTTCTCGGAGTGGATGATCTCGATGTCGAACCGCTTGACCTGCACCAGCGACTTGGCGAACACGTTCTCGATCTCGACCTCGGTCAGGCCGAGCGCCGCCTCCGCCACCTTGAGCTTCTCCGCCTCGTCCTGGGTGAACTCCGTCTTCCAGGCGTAGGCCTTGGAGTCGGGCGTGACGCCGGTCAGGAGGCGGTTCATGATCCGGTAGATGTCCTCGATCTTGGGCAGGTCGAAGTCGACGACCGCGAACTCCTTCTCGATCTCCATCGGGATCGCCTGCACCGGCGAGAGCAGCACGCAGTTCTTGGCCGAGGTGCGGAACTCCCGCGCGAGGTCGCGCAGGCGCCGCTTCACCGCGTGGTTCTTCATGTACTCGTGGAAGTCGCGCAGCACGAAGATCGCGGTCTCCTTGGCGTCGATCATGTAGTTGAGCGCCGCGATCGGCTCCTTGATGTCGGCGCCGCCCTGGGCGGAGAAGCCCTGGGTCACCGACCACCAGATCGCCTTCGTCTTGCAGTCGTTGGCGACCCGCTGGAGGATCCGCTCCACGCGCTCCTCCTCGGGCGAGACCACGTACACCAGCGGGTAGCGCGCCTTGATCAGGAACTTGATCTGATCCTCGCTGGTGAGGCGCTTGCTGGCGCCATCGAACACGGGCGCCTGGGAGACGGCGGGGGTGGCTTCGGTCGCCTCGGTCGTCATAGCGGTCCTCTGGCAGGGTGCGAGGTCGGGTGCGCGTCGCCCGGCGAGCGGCCGGGCGGTCGTCTCAGTCGAGATCCAGGCGCCGGAAGCGCTCGGCTCCGGCGTCGTAGCCGGGGTCGGCCTCCGGCTCGGGCTTGGTGGGCTTGGCCGCCGCCGGGCGGGCGGCGGCGGGGCGGGCCGGCGCGGGGCGCGGCGCGGGCGCGGGGCGCGGCGCGGGCGCGGGGCGCGGCGCCGGCGCGGGCGCCGCGCGAGGCTCGGCCGGCGGCGGCGGCGCGACCAGGCGCGGGGGCGAGGAGCTCTGCGCGCCGCGCGGCGGCTGACGGAGCGGGACGAACTCGACCGTGACGCGCTCGCCGAACGTGACCTTCTGGTTGTCGACCACCAGCACGGCGCGCCCGTCCTCGAGCGAGAACCCGTCGAACTGCGGCAGCCCGGTGCGCCGCTTCAACCCGTCGATCAGCCGCGCGAAGCGCAGCTCCGCGGGGTCGCCCGGCTCGTCCTCGACGTCGGGCGCATCCGGACGGTCGGCGCGCTCCGCGCGCAGCTCCTCGGCGCGCTCGGGCAGCGGGAAGTCGAACGGGATCGTCTGGTCGAGCACGTAGCTCTTCTGGAGATGGCAGACCAGGTCGAGCAGCTCCTCGCGGCTCATGGTCTCGTAGGAGGCCCGGAGCTGCTCGAGGATCCCCTGCGCGTAACCCAGCTGCTGGTTGTCCGCCAAGACGCCCTCCTCCTGCGGGCTAAGTATACAGCGGGCTCAGGCCTGGTCCCACCGAGCCGCGCGCGCCTCGCGCACCCCCGCTTGGTCCGCCTCGGCCAGGCTGCGCCGCAGCGCCTCGTAGTCGGCGAGCGCCCGCCAGTAGTTGGCCACCAGGCTCTTCATGAAGTGACCGGCGACGAAGTAGGCCGGCAGCCGGTAGCCGGGCGGGTCACCCAGCGCGCTCGCAGGCAGACCGTGCCGCTCGAGCAGCTCGACCAGGGCGGGGCCGACCCGCCCGAGCGCCTCGGCGACGCGCGGGTGGGCGTCGAGGTCCTCGGGGGGCTCGGCCGGCATGCGCCAGGCGGGGTCCCAGGCCCACACCTCGAACGGCTCGAGCCGCGCGGTGAGCTCGGCCCCGAGGGCCTGCCCGCTGGCCAGCGTGTCCTCCTTGAGCCGCTTGACCGCGGCCGGGTCCAATCGGTCGGCCTCGGGCGCGTGCTCGAAGGCGCGCCGCGCGGCCCGCACGAAGAAGGCCGGCACGTCGGCCTGCAGCACCCGCACCATGTCCCCCACGTCCCGCCGCAGCCGCTCCTCGATCCGCGCCAACGTCTGGCGCCCGTCCTCGAGCCCTTCGTTCTCCACGCCGCTCCCTCCCCGCGCTCCCGCGCGCTCGCACCTCCCAACTGTAGACCAGGGACGCGCGGGTTGCGTGGTCCTCGGGCGTGCTCGCGCGCTCAGTCGTCGTCGTTCGAGAGCCCGCCGAGCCCCGGGAAGCCAGGGAAGGGCGAGCCGCCCGGCGGCGGGAAGCCAGGGAAGGGCGAGCCGCCCGGCGGAGAGCCTGGGCGCGGCCCGGGCGGGCCTTCGGGCCGAGGCCCGGGGTGTTGCGCGCCGGGGGGCGGCTCGGCAGGGGCCGGCCTGGGGTCCGGTTTGCCGAACGGGAGCGGCTCGCGCCACACGCGCCGCGCCCGCTCGCGGTTGCCCTTGGCGATCATGGCCTCGAAGGCCTGGTCGTCGATCCAGGCCATGAGCGCAGCGGTCGCCTTCTCGAGCTGGCGCGGCGGGCGGAGCTCCTCGGGCAAGCTCGCCGCGCCGCCGACCTTCAGCTCGGGTCCGGGCTTCAGCTCGAAGTCGTAGGTCTGCTCGATCCGGTTGACGTTCCACAGCTGGAAGGGCTTCTGGCAGTGCTTCAGCGCGCGCCCCACCCGCGCGGGCACCTCGGCCTCCACGACCCGCCCCGGCCCCTCGCGCTCCGAGCGCGCGACCCGCGCCGCCGCGAACGCGTCGAGCGCCTCGCCGGGCGTGCGCGGATGACCGCCCAGCGCCGCGTCCAGGGTGTCGATCGGGCCGCGGCGCGCGACCACCCAGGCCGCGAACGCGTGGCCGCGCTCGCTGTCCCAGGGGGGCGGCCCCTGCTCCTCGTCGCGGTCGACGCGGCTCACCGCGCCCCGCCCGCGTGCAGCTCGGCGGCGCGCGCGTAGATCGCCTCGGGCAGGCCGGCCTGGCGCGCGGCCTCGAGCGCGTAGCTCCGCCCCGCCTGGCCGAGGTGGAGCGTGAACGTGGGCCGGCCCGCCTCGTCGAGCGCGACCGCCGCGTTGGAGGCGGTCGGCGTCCGCTCCGCGAACGCCTTGAGCGGCGAGAGGTGCGTGGTCGCCAGCGTGAGCAGCTCGCGCCGCAGCTGGTCCTCCAAGAAGGCCTGCGCGAGGGCCGCCGCCTCGGCGGGGTCGGTGCCGAGCCCGATCTCGTCGAGCAGCACCAGGCAGCCGGGGCGGCTCGCCTCGCACACCTCGGTGAGGTGGCGCGCGTGCGCCTGGAACGTGCTCAGCCCCTCGTGGACGCTGGACGCGCCGTCGTTGCCCACCGCCAGGAACCCCGCGAACACGGGGAGGCGCGCGCGCTCGGCCGGGACGTGCGCCCCGCACTGCGCGAGCGCCGCCAGCAGCCCGACCGTCTTCATGGCGGCCGTCTTGCCGCCGCCGTTGGGGCCCGAGATCACGAGCAGCCGGCGCGCGTCGCTCATCGCCACGTCGATCGGGACGCAGCCCTCGCGCTCGGCGAGGAGCAGCGGGTGGCGCGCCGCGCGCAGCTCGAGCTCGAGCGGCGCGGCCGGCTCGGGCGCGACGAGCTCGAGCTCGCCGGCCAGCCGCGCCATGGCGGCGTGGACGTCGGCCAGGATCAAGCCGACGGCGAGCCGCTCGTAGTCCGCGCGCCGGGGCGCCACCATCGCGTCGAGCTCGGCCGCGATCCGCGCCTCCTCCTCGCGCTCGTCGAGCTCGAGGTAGCGGAGGCGCGCGTAGTCCTCGTGCAGGCCGTCGGGCTCGACGAGCAGCGCGTCCCCCTGCTCCGCCACGATCTGCCCGGGGACCCGGCGCGCCTCGCTGCGCTTGATCTTCAGGCACAGCCGCCGCTCGTGCTCGACCGGGCGGTGCTCGGCGACCACGCGGGTGAGCGAGGGCTCGTGGCACAGCCGCGTGAGCGCCTGCTTCAGCCCCGCGCGCGCCGCGGCCTTCGCCGCCCGCAGCCGGCCGAGCGCCTCGGACGCGCCGTCTTGGACCACGCCGTGGGGCCCGATCCGCTCGAGGATCGTGGCGGCGAGCGCCTCGTCCTCGGGCGCGTCGGCCGCGGCCACCAGCGCGGCGAGGGCGGGCGCGCCGGCGAAGGCCGCGCGGGCGGCCGCGCCGGTGCGGAGCGTGATCGCCACCGCGCGCAGCTCGCGGGCGTTCGAGCCGCGGAGCTGCCGCTCGGCGCGCTCGAAGGCGCGCGGCAGGTCGCTGATCGCCGACAGGTCGGGCAGCCCACCTTCGGCGAGCAGGCGGCCCGCCTCGCGGGTGCACGCCTGCCGGCGGGCGACCTCGCCGGCGTCGCAGCTCGGCCGCAGGGCGCGCGCCCACTCCCGGCCGGCGTTCGAGGCGGCGCGCCGGGCGATGGCCTCGCACACCCGTCCCCACTCGACGAAGTCGAGGAAGCGCTGCAGCAGGGCGGCTCCGGCGTCGGTCACGAGCCGCCTTAACGTCGGCTCGAGGACAGGCTTCGAGCGCGCTCGGGGGCTGGTTGACTCGGCATTTCGACGTTCTACAATTTCGAACCCAGCAGCGGAAGGCGTCCGAGACGTGGAACAATTCCAAGTCTTCAAGCAGGTTACGCTGATCCTCGCGCGCATGCTCGAGGAGTCGGTGGGCGAGGCCCTCGGTCGCCGCATCCCGGTCCGGTTCGAGCACGCGCCCGACCTCCGCAAGGGCGACGGCGCGCTGACCCTGGTGTTCTGCCACGTCCACCGGCGGTCGGGCGACCACGATCGGGAGTACGAGTTCGCGGGCGGCGGGGAGCGGTTCCGCAACCCGCCGGTCCTGCTGCGCGCCCACTACCTGCTCTCCGCCTGGGCCGCGCCGCCCGAGGACCAGGTCCTCCTCGGCGCCGCCATGCGGACGTTCCTCGACCGCCCCTACCTCGAGCCGGAGGGGATGGAGGAGGAGCAGGCGATCGGTTACGCCGGGATCCCGTCCATCGACCTCGAGCCGCTCGGGTTCGAGGAGCAGCGGGCGGCGCTCGCGGCGTTCGGGATGCCGATGGCTCCCACGGCCCGCTACTCGGTCGACATCCGCCTCCAGAGCGGCAAGACGACGCCGATCAAGCGGGTCAAGGAGCGGATCATGGACTTCAGGAAGATCGAGAGCTAGATCCCCTTGTGGCGTGCCTGGTGGACGTGTATCTTCCCGCCTCCTCCATCTCTGCGCGGAGACTCCGCGCCGAGCGGAGGAGCGTCTTCCTGCCGCGTGAACCGCGTTTCACGAGCTCGGTGAGGAAGGCGTCGGAGATGACTGCCTAGCAACCACAACCCAGAGGATCACCACTCCATGGCGACTTCGTACCTGAGCCCGGGTGTCTACGTCGAAGAGGTCGATCGCGGCTCCAAGCCGATCGAGGCCGTCGGCACCAGCACCGTGGGCTTCCTCGGCACCTGCTCGAAGGGCCCGGTCAACAAGCCGATCTTCATCGGCAACTGGACCCAGTTCACCAACACGTTCGGCGACTTCCGCGACAGCCAGTTCCTGGCCCACGCGGTGTACGGCTTCTTCAACAACGGCGGCACCCGCTGCTTCGTGACCAACGTCGGCGAGCACCCGGCCGGCGCCGACCGCGTGGCCGGCGACACCGCCGCGGCGAGCGGCGGCGACAAGGCCAAGGACAAGGGCGACGCCAAGGGCGGCGCCAAGCCGAGCGGCGACGTCCAGAAGGTCCTCAACGGGATGTTCATCGGCGAGGACAAGGGCCCCGGCGCGCGCACCGGGCTCAAGACCTTCGAGGACATCGACGACATCAGCCTCGTGGTCGCGCCCGGCCAGGTCGACCCGGCCATCCAGGACGCGGTCCTGACCCACTGCGAGCTGAAGAAGGACCGCTTCGCGGTGCTCGACTCGCCCGAGACGATCGACATGGGCGGGATCGACAAGATCCCCAAGCCGCGTGACTCGAAGTACGGCGCCTACTACTTCCCCTGGATCGAGGTCTACGACCCCGAGCGCGGGAACATCTTCGTGCCGCCCTCGGGCCACATGGTCGGCATCTACGCCCGCGTCGACGCCGAGCGCGGCGTCCACAAGGCGCCCGCCAACGAGATCGTGCGCGGCGCGCTGGGCCTGAAGTACAGCATCAGCCGCCCCGAGCAGGACATCCTCAACCCGAAGGGGATCAACTGCATCCGCGACTTCTCGCGTCGCGGCCGCGGGATCCGCGTCTGGGGCGCCCGGACCATCTCGTCCGACGCCTCGTGGCGCTACATCAACGTCCGTCGCCTGTTCATCATGATCGAGGAGTCGATCGACATCGGCCTGCAGTGGGCGGTCTTCGAGCCGAACGACCACCGGCTCTGGAAGAAGATCACCCGCGACGTGTCGTCGTTCCTCTACCGCCTGTGGCGGGCGGGCGCGCTCTTCGGCAAGACCCCCGAGGAGGCGTTCTACGTCAAGTGCGACAGCGAGACGAACCCGGTCGAGACGATCGACGCGGGTCAGGTGATCACCGAGATCGGCGTCTGCCCGGTGAAGCCGGCTGAATTCGTGATCTTCCGAATCGGCCAGTGGCAGTCGGGTTCGGACGTCGCGGAGTAACGGAGACCCAGCCTGGGGCCTCACGGTGGGGCCCCAGGCGTCTTCCATGGACGGCAGCATGAGCCGCCCTGAGCAGCACGACGGCAGTCCGGGCCGTCTATGAGGAGGCAAGCGGAGTGAAGAACGAACGGGCCAAGTGCAACAACCAGAACTTCGAGTGCGACCTGTCGCCGCACATCACCGGGATCTCGCCGATCACCTGCCGCTTCCCCCCCGTGGACTCCGGCGACGGCCGCAACTGGCAGTACAAGGTGTACCAGCCGGGCGCGCCCGAGTACGGCAACATCACCTTCGAGGGCGCCGAGCACAAGGACTCGATCGGCGACATCAAGTCCTGGGTGAAGACCGTCTACGAGGGCGGGGACTCCCGCAAGGACATCAGCATCAACGTGTTCGATCAGGCCAAGCAGACGGTCCGCACGTTCAACCTGATCGAGTGCTTCCCCCTCCACTTCAACATCCTGAACGTGGAGAACGGGCGGCCGGACGTCATCCACTGGACCCTGGAAGTTCGTGTCAACCGCTGGGAGGCCGCGTAGTACCGCGGTATTGAGGAGATAGCACCATGATCGGACACAAGGTACTCGCGGATCAGGTCTCGCGCGCCTACGGCTTCAAGGTCGAGGTCAGCGGCATGGCCTCGATGGACAGCAACGAGGGCGGCTGGCGCTCGGTCTCGGGGGGCGGCCTCCGCATCCACGAGGACAACGGCAGCGCGACGTTCGGCCAGGACCAGTACAAGAGCACCACCCGCGGCATGTGCGAGTGGGAGCCCATCACGCTGGTGGGCGCGGTCACCAAGGACCGCAAGGACTGCATCACCTGGTTCAAGGACATGGTCCAGACCGGCGACGAGGCGGCCTGCTACAAGGACCTCTCGATCACCCTGGTCGGGCCCGACGGGCAGGACCTGTACACCATCAACTACCTCGAGTGCTTCCTCATGAGCTACACGCTCGGCGAGCTCAACTCGACCGGCGACGGCGAGCCGCTCTACGAGACGATCGAGGTCTGCGTCGGCCACAGCGACAACCTGCTGAGCTAGCCTTCGCGCCAGCTCGAGCACGCGAAGCCGCCCGCCTCCGCGCGGGCGGTCTTCGTGTCCGGGCCCCTCGATTCGGGCGCTCACCCCGCTTTCGCGGCTGCAAGGGCCGAGGTAAGGTGAGCGCCCGCGAAACGGGGGCCGCTCGGCCCTCGCGTCTCATTCGCGCGTTCGCGCGCTCCACCGCCGTTTGGGGGGAACCAGACGATGCCGCTCCAGACCGAGTTCGAGTTCACCCTCCCCCGTGGGTACGTCGACAAGGAGGGCAACCTCCACAAGACGGGGATCATGCGCCTCGCCACCGCCAAGGACGAGATCGCGCCGCTCACCGACTTCCGGGTCCAGAAGAACCGGGCCTTCCTGGTGATCATCCTGCTCTCGCGGGTGATCACCAAGCTCGGGACCCTGGGCGACGAGCAGGTCACGACCGACGTGGTCGAGGGCCTCTACTCCGCCGACCTCTCCTACCTCCAGGAGTTCTACCGGCGGATCAACGAGGACGGCTCGGCGCTGGTCAAGACGGCGTGCCCCCACTGTGAGCAGGAGTTCGACTTCGACCTGGGCTCCTTGGGGGGGGCGTAGCTTGCTACCCCGAGGATCGCCTCTACCAGGAAGTCGCCTACGTCGCCTACCACTTCCACTGGACGCGTGACGAGATCCTCGACCTGACGCACCGCGAGCGTCACCAGTGGGTCCAGGAGATCTCGGCCATCAACAAGAAGATCAACAAGGCGTCGGGGGCCTCGACCAAGCGGCCGGGCGAGCTCAAGTTCGGCTCGCGCCACGGCCCGGTCGGGTTCAGCGGCGGGCTGAACCTCACCAACCCCGACGACGACGACTGACCGGTGCCCCGGCGGAGCGATCCCGCCGGGGCGCCTCCCGTTCGGGGCGGCGCGGGTTCGGGGCGAACGAGGGGCTCGGTGCAGCGGCCCAGCGGGCGTGCTAGAATTTAACGTCACTTACAACGCAATGGCGTGCAACGAGATACGCCGTTCGAGCGGATGAGGCCGTGGCCTACTACACCCCAGACCTCTACTTCGAGAAGCAGGGCGAGCAGAAGCACCGGCGACGGGCGCTCGAGAAGGTCCCCATCCACGCCACGGCCTTCCTCGGGTTCGCCGTCCGCGGCCCGATCGGCAAGCCGGTGCGCGTGACGTCGTGGCGCAGCTTCGAGGCGCTGTTCGGCGGCGCCAGCCCCGACTACCTCATGCCGCACACCGTGTTCTCGTTCTTCGCCAACGGCGGGCGCGAGGCCATGATCCTGCGCGTCGGTCGCCAGGAGGGCGAGGGCGCGGCGACCTGCGCCAGCCTCACGCTCAAGGACCTGTACGGTCGTCCCACGCTGAAGGTGCGCGCCAAGGACCCGGGCAAGTGGGGCCGCGGCGTCAAGGTCCGGGTGGCCGCCGGCTCGCGGCCGCCCATCACCAAGGTGATGGCCCCGCTCGAGCGCGGCGCGACCGAGGCGATCGTGCAGCTCACCAAGGGCTTCGAGCCCGGCGCGGTGGTGCGGATCGGCAGCGGCGTGCGCGCCGAGTACGTCACGATCGAGGCGGTCGAGCGCAAGCGGATCCGCTGGAGCAAGCGCCAGGCGCTGCGCGGCCGCTACGAGGAGGCCGCCGTCGAGGGCGTGGAGCTGCAGGTCAGCGTGACCAGCCCGTTCGGGTTCGAGATCCACGACAACCTCGTGTTCACGCCCGGCCACCAGCGCAACCTCGTCACGGTGATCAACCAGACCTCGAACACGATCGAGGTCGAGGACCTGCGCTCGCGCACGCCCTCGCCCTTCAACCTCCCCCAGGCGGAGGTCGAGGTGGCGCTGCAGGGCGGCGAGGACGGCGCGGCGGTCGCCACGCCGGGCGACTTCATCGGCCGCGACCTCGGGCTCGGCGACCGCACGGGCCTGTTCTCGCTCGAGGACTACGACGACGTCGGCATGGTCTGCGCGCCCGACCTCGACACGGCCCTCGAGACGGTGGAGGGGTTCGACGAAGAGGCGTTCGAGGCCGTCCAGCAGGCGATCATCGACTTCTGCGAGCGCCGCAAGACCGCGGTCGCGCTGCTCGACATGCCGCGCGGCTTCGACCTCGACGAGGCGCGCGACTGGCGGGCGCGGTTCGACTCCAAGTACGCCTGCGTGTTCTACCCCTGGGTGCTGGCGCCCGACCCCCTGCGCGGCGCCGGCGCGACGCGCCTGGTGCCGCCCTGCGGCCACGTGGCCGGGCTCACCGCGCAGGTCGACTCGGAGCAAGGGGTCCACCGCGCGGCCGCCAACCTGCCGCTCAAGGACGTGATCGGCCTCGAGCGCACGCTCCACAAGGACCTGATCGACATCCTCGCGCCCGAGGGGATCAACTGCATCCGCTCCTTCCGCGGCCGCGGCTTCCGGCCCTGGGGCGCGCGGACGCTCTCCTCCAACGCCTCCTGGCAGCACCTCAACGTCCGGCGCCTGTTCATCATGATCGAGCGCTCGGTCGCGGAGGGGACGGAGTGGGCCGTGTTCGAGCCCAACACCTGGGACACGTGGAAGGCGGTCGAGCGGCAGGTGTCGACGTTCCTCTACAAGCTGTGGCGCGAGGGGGCGCTGATCGGGGACGTGCCCGAGCAGGCGTTCTACGTGCGCTGCGACGAGGGGCTCAACACGCTCGAGGTCCGCGAGGCCGGCGAGTTCCACTGCGAGATCGGGGTGGCGCCCGTCCGCCCCGCCGAGTTCCTCGTGTTCCGGATCGGTCAGCAGGCGAAGGACATCATCACTGAGGAGCCGTACGCGTAGCGATACGCGGGCTGCGGAGGCGTTCATGGCCGAGGCGCACCTCGACATCTACAACCAGAAGTACCGCTTCAAGGTGACCATCGACGGGGTCGATGCGGTCAACTTCCGCGAGGTCGAGGGCCTCGGCGTGCAGCTCGACGTGATCGAGCTGTACGAGGGCGGCGACAACACGCACCACCACAAGCTGATCGGCGGGACCCGCTTCACGAACATCGTGCTCCGGCGCGGCACCACCGACAGCAAGGCGCTGTTCGACTGGGTCAAGAAGACCCTCTCGGGCACGATCGAGCGCAAGAACGGCTCGATCGAGGCGCTCAACCAGCAAGGCGACCCGGTGGTCCGCTGGGACTTCAAGAACGCCTGGCCGTGCCGCTACGAGGGGCCGACCTTCCGCGGCGCCGACAGCGAGGTCGCGTTCGAGCTGATCGAGCTCGCGCACGACGGCTTCGAGATGGCCTGAGCGCGGAGGGCCACGTGGACAGCGGGATCAGCCGACTCGTCGACAAGATCCGGCGCACCGATGCGCGCCGCCAGGAGGTCCGCGCGCGGATCCTCGAGGCGGGCGGCACGGGCGTGGGCAACTACGACGCCGAGCTCGCGGTGCTCAACCGCGAGATCGAGCGCTACGCGGTGCGGATCAACCGCCAGCTGCAGGACTGCGCGCGGCGGGGCAAGAGCCCCGGCAAGCCCGAGGTCGGCGCGGTCGGCGACCCCGAGCTGCACCAGTTCCTGCTGCAGGTGCAGAAGACGTGCGCCCAGCTGGAGCGGGCCAAGCCGATGGGGGGCCCGCCCAAGGGCGGCACGCGCGAGGCCGGCATGCTGGCGCGCGACGAGGCCGAGGCCAAGCGCATGCGCCAGCAGCTCAAGCAGCGGCAGCGCCAGACCGAGGACGAGGTCCGCAAGACGGACCGCGCCATGGACGACCTCGACCGCGACGGCAAGCGGCTCGAGAAGGAGCGCGACAAGGTCGAGCGGCAGCGCGAGCGGCTCCAGCAGGAGAAGGACAAGGTCGCGCGCGACCGCGACCAGGCGCACGCCAAGAAGCACGCCGCCGAGAAGGAGGTCGCCAGCCTCGAGCAGAAGAAGCGCCAGCAGCTGCAGCAGCTCAAGACGCTGCGCCAGCCGCTGCGGCGCTCCAGCCTCGAGCAGGAGGTCCAGAAGACCAACCGCTCGATCGCCGAGGCGCGCCACACGATCAAGGTGCAGGAGGCGAACATCGAGCGGCAGGGCAAGATCTTCGAGTCGCACGAGCGCGAGCTCGAGCAGCTCGACGAGGCGCTCAAGCGGCTCGACAAGGAGCGCGAGCGGCTCGCCTCCGAGGAGAAGAAGCGCCTCGAGGACCGCAAGGAGCAGCTCCAGCGGGCCAAGTCCGAGGACGACGGGCGCCTCGCCAAGCTCGACGAGGCCGAGCGGTCGCTGCGGAAGGCGACCTCGCCGGTCTAGGCCGGTCGGAGGAGGAGCGATGGCGGGCTCGCAGGGCATGGCGCGCTTCCAGACGTGGGCCGAGCAGGAGCGCCTCTCGCAGCGCGATGAGGGGGAGGCGCCGGGCGCCGCGCGCGAGCTGTTGAAGCAGCTCGCGGGCGAGGTCACCGCCGAGCGGCTGGCCGAGCTCGGCGCGCTGGCGGCGGTCGCCGAGCGGGTGTCGACCCAGGCGCGCGAGCGGCTGGCCGAGGCGGTCGGCGCCGCGTTCGCCGCCGAGGCGCGCGCGCTGCTCGAGCGCGGCGAGCGCCGGGGGCTGGCGCGGTTCGCCCTCGGCGCCGCGGTCGCCCTCGACGGCACGGGGCTCCTGCGCGGGAGCGACCCGCTGGCCGTGGCGGCGCGGGCCGAGGCGCGCGGCCACGGCGGCGCCTTGAGCGAGCTGGTGAGCGACCTCCTCGCCGAGCAGGAGGCGGCGCCCGCCGAGCCGCCCGCCGACTCGGCCGAGCTGACCAAGGCGCTCGAGCGGCTGGTGTCGGCCGTCGCGGCCGGCGCGCCCAGCGAGCGGCTCGACGCGCTCGCCGCCGACGCGGCCGAGGCGACCGCCGAGGTGGCCGAGAGCCGCGGCGCGGTCGCGTACGTGCTCGTGCGGCAGGCGTTCGAGCGCGGGGCCCGCCTGGTGGCCGACGTGGCCGGCCTGCGCCGGCTGGCGCGCGCCTTCGCGCCGCTGCTCGGCGAGGGCTTCTTGGCCTTCCACCCGCTCGCCGCCCTGCTGCGTCCGGCCTGGACCGACTCGCCGCGCGCGCGCCCCGACGCGGGCCCGCGCGAGCAGGAGCGCGAGGCGAGCTTCGCCGAGCGGCTGCTCGCGCGGCTCGAGGACCGCAGCCAGTTCAAGCTGCCCGACCTGATCCGCAAGCCGGCGATCGCCGAGGCGATGCTGGCGCGGGTCGAGGCGCGCCTCACCAACCTCGCCAAGGCGACCTCCTGGGCCGACCGCGCCGAGCGCTTCGTGTCGGGCATGGCGGACCGCGCGTTCCGGTTCGACCGCCGGTTCGGGCTGCTCGATCGCCTGCTGGGCGCGACGGGTGACCCGTTCGATCGGCTGGCGCTCGGCCGGTTCGACCTCGCCGCCGAGCTCGCCCCGCTGGCCGCGCTGAACCTCAGCAACCTGGTCCTGCCGGTGACCGAGGTCGTGTCGAGCGACGCCGGCTTCGGCGGCTTCGGCGGGTTCGGCGGCGGGTTCGGCGGCATGGGCGGGCTCGGCCTGGGTGGCCTGGGCAGCATGGGCGTCCCCGCCCTGGGCGCGTTCCCGGCCGGCATGCCCGGACTGGGCGCGCTGGGCCCGGCTCAGCTCGCCAACCTCGGCGGCCTCGGCGGGCTCAACCTCGGGCAGCTGCCGGGCGGCCTCGCCAAGCTCGTCCGCTCCGGCAAGCTCGGGCCGCAGGTCCTCAAGGCGCTCCTCGCCGGCAAGAACCTGCGCGGCCTGTCGGGCCTGCTGGGCGGCGGCTTCACCGGCAGCGGCCTGCGGGTGGGCGGGCTCGGCGGCCGCGGCGGTCGCGGGCTGCAGCTCTTGCTCCGCGCGCCGGGCGGGCTGCGCCACCTCGCGCTCGGCCTGGGTGGCGGGCGGGTGCCCACGGGCTACGCGGCCGGCCTGCAGGTGCCGGGCGCGCCCCGCGCCGGGCTGCTGCTGCCCGCCCTTGGGCGCGGCGCCTTCGGGGTGCGCGGCTACGCCCCGAGCCTGCGCGGGATGGCGGGAGGACTGCCGGGCTGGGCGCTGCCGGCCGGGATCCGCGGCAGCTTCGGCGCTCCGAGCGTGCGGCTGGGCGGGCGGATCGACTTCGGTCGGCTGGGGTCGTTCGGCGGCGGCGGCGCGCTGCGCGGCCTGGGTCGCAGCGGGCTGGGCGCGTCGCTGGGCGCGCTGGCGCTTGGATCCGCGCGCGTGCGGCTCCCCGCGACCGGGTTCGCCGGCGGCGGGCTGCGCGGGCTGGCGCTCCCCGGGCTGCCCGCGCGCGGCGCCGGCCTGGCCGGGCTGCCGGGCGGGCTGCGCGGCGGGTTCTCCGCGCCCGGGCTGCGGCTGCCGGGCACCTTCCGCGGCGCGGGCGGGCTCCCGTTCGGGCTCCCGGCGCGCGGCGGGCTGTTCGACTTCCGGCTCGACGGCTTCGGTCGCCCGCAGCTGGCGAGCTTCGGCTCGCCCGGCGGCCTGTGGCGGCTCAACGCCTCCTCCCTGGGCGGCGGCGCGTTCGGCGGCGGGCGTCCGCGGCTCGATCTCGCGGGCCTGGGGCGCGGCGCGAGCGGCCTGTCGTTGGGCCTGCCGCGCTTCGCCGGCGGCTTCGGGGGGGCGGCCTTCGGCGGCCTCGGCCTCGGCGGGTTGCGCCTCCCTGGGCTGCAGCGCGCGTCGGCGTTCGGTCAGGACATGCGGCTCGGCGGGCGACTCCCGCTGTTCCCCGGGGCCGGCCTGCGCTGGCAGGCGGCGCCCTGGACGGCCGGCGTCGGCCTGGGCGGCGGGAGCCTGTCGCGGCTCGCGCTCCCGAGCGGCTGGCAGGCGCTGGGCGGCGCCCTGCCCGGCGCGCGGGGCCGCGGCGGCGCGCTGTTCGGCGGCGCGGGCGCGCTGCCGGGGCTGCGCTTGCCCGGGCTGCGCCTGTCGAGCACTCGCCTCCCCGCGGGCTTCCTGACGCCGTACGGCGCCGGCCTGCCGGCCGGGTTCTCGACGGGCTTCCAGGGCGGCTTCAGCGGGTTCGGCGTGGGAGCGCGCGACTGGCGGGGGCCGGGCGTTCCGGCCGCGCTGATGCCGGCGCTTGGAAACGTCCGCCTGCAGCTCGGCGCGGCGCTGCCGCGCTTCGACCTCGGCGCGCTGCCGCGGCTGGCGTCGTCGGGCGCGTTCGGCGCGCCGACGAACTGGCGTCTGCCCTCCTTCGGCGCGGGCTTGCGCGGGCTCGCGCTCCCGCAGGGCGCGCCCGGCTGGCTGCGCGGCGGCGCGTTCCCGGGCCTGCCGGGCGCGGGCGCCGGCCTGCGCGGGTTCGCGCTCCCGCGGGGGGTGCCGGGTTGGCTGCACGGCGGGCTGCCCGGGCTCCGCGGGTTCGCGCTCCCGCAGGGGGCGCCGGGCTGGGCGCGCGCGGGGCTGCCGAGCGCGGGCGCCGGCCTGCGCGGGTTCGC
>CAZMSZ010000019.1:0-33468 GCA_964569055.1 uncultured Planctomycetota bacterium
AGCTCTCACCGCGAAGGAAGAGCTGTCGCTGGTGAGGTCAGCTCCCCGGCGTGAAGTCTGACCGCGAAGGCAGACCTGTCGCTGGTGAGGTCAGCTCCCCGGCGTGAAGTCTGACCGCCAAGAACGCCAAGAGCGCCAAGGAAGAGCTGTCGCTGCCGGGATTCCTCCTCGGTCCGCCAGGTTCGCCGCGGAGCTGTCGCTCGAGCGGACGGCCCCTCCCGATTCTGAGGCCGAGTGGTGTCGCGTACGACGTCCAGCTGGGTACGAAGCGCAGAGGGCGCCGAGCCCGCAGAGAGTCTCTGCGATCCCGGCGCTCTCTGCGCTTCGTACTCCGCTTCCCTAGCCAAGGAGGCCTGCAGTGCGACAGCCTTCCGAGAGGCTGTCGCATTGGCCTCGTGCTCGTGCTCGTGCTCGTGCTCGGCTCGTCTCTCCCGCTCCTCGCGAGGCGTGGTCGCACAACAATGACGCCGTCCTCCCCTCACTCCGCGCGGCGGAGGGAGCGCACGAACTCGACGCCCTGGTAGCGGAACACCACCACGCTCGGCGTGATCCGGGCGACCTCCAGGCCGGGGATCGGGGTGCCGGTCGGGTCGTAGACCTCGCGGGCGCCGACCTCGACCACCTCGTCGTTGACGATGGCGCGCGAGAGCTCGCCGTCGGGGGCGACGACGATCCCGCTCACCTCGAGCACCAGCGACTCGATCCGCTGGAGGAGCCGGGCGCGCTCGGCCAGCGGGGTGGCTCGGGCGGTGAGCTGCTCGGCGGTGCGGCGGTAGGCGTCGTGTCCCTCGCGCTCCAGCCAGCTCACCAGCGCGCGGACTCGCTCGTGGCGGGCGAGCACCGCCTCGAGGTCGCCCGCCGCGAGGTGGTTCGCCATGGCGCGCAGGTGGGCGTTGCCCTCGTGGATCGCGACCTGCAGGCGCAGCGAGACGGCGAGCTCGCTCGAGCCGTCCAGGAACGCGCGGAACCGCCGCACCTCGGGCTGCAGATCGGCCAACCCGAGCGCCTCGAGCTCGTCGAGCAGGCGGGTCAGCTCGTCGAGCGCGGTCAGCAGCGCGGGCACGTCGCGCGTCTCCGCCAGCCGCTGCACCTCGGCCTGAAGCCCCTCCAGCCGGCGCGCCAGCTCGCGCCCGAGGCGCCCGCGCTCGTCGGGGTCGACGTACGGCGCGGGGGCCTGGTCCGGGGCGCGGAACGGGTCGCGCAGCGCCGCGCCGAAGGTGGCCTCGTGCTCGGTCGCGGCGCGCATCACGTCGAGCACGAACGCCGGGTCGCGCTCGAGGGCCTCGAACAGCGCCCGGTGCGCCGGCGCCGCGAGGTCGCGCATGACCTGCTGCCCGGCCCTCGCCGAGGCGATCAGGAGCGTCTTGGCCATGGCGAGGTCGCCCTGCTCGGCCCGCAGCCGCGCCCGCAGGAACAGCGCCTCGATGTGATCCGCGCGCTGCTCCAGCAGCCCGCCGAGGAGCTCGTCGCAGCGCTCGAGACGGCCCAGCCGGTAGCAGGCCTCGGCCGCGTGCATCTGGAGGCGCTCGCTGGCGGCCTCGGGCGCGGCCTCACGCAGGGCGTCCCAGGCCTCGACCACCTGCTCCCAGTCCCCGGCGTGCGCGGCGTCCACCAGGCGGGTCCGCCAAGTCAGCCCCGCGCCCGCCTCCTGCGCGCGCGCCTGCCCGGCCGCGCCCGCCCCGATCCCCCCGATCAGCGCCAGCGCCAGCGCGGCGCGCGTCACGATCCGGTTCATGCTTCCCCTCGCGTCTCCCCCAACCCTTCGCCGCCCGGGAGTACATTCGGAGCCCGCCCGCCGCTGCGAAGCGGGCCGCGAAGGGGGACGCAAGTGCTGCGGCGACCGGACCTCGAGCTCCAGACCGACCGGCTGGTGCTGACCCTCCCGCCCCCCGAGGAGGCCGGCCGGGTGGCGCGCTACTACCAGGAGAACCGCGAGCACCACGGCCCCTGGGATCCGCCCCGGCCCGAGGCGTTCTTCACGCCCGCCTACTGGCGCACCCGCCTGGTCGAGAACCGGGCCGAGCTCGAGGAGGACCGCTCGCTCCGCCTGTTCATCAGCGACCGCGACGACCGGCGCGGCGCGGTGCTCGGCGCGGTCAACTTCACCAGCTTCACCCGCGGCGCGTTCCAGGCCTGCCGGCTGGGCTACTCGCTCGACCAGCACGCGGTGGGCAAGGGGATCATGACCGAGGCGCTACGCGCCGCGGTCACCCACGTGTTCGAGGAGCTCGGGTTCCACCGGATCGAGGCCAACTACATTCCCACCAACGAGCGGAGCGGCCGGGTCCTGCGCCGGGTGGGGTTCGTGGTCGAGGGCTACGCGCGCGACTACCTGTTCATAGCGGGCCAGTGGCGCGACCACGTCCTGACGAGCTTGACCAGCGACGTCCCGCAGGCGCCCGCGTAGCTACACCAGCGCCACCAGCTCCGGCTCCCCCGCGGGCTCGAGCGCGAGCCACGGCTGCCGCAGCGGGAGCAGCAGCAGCGGCCGGGCAGGGGGGCGCGGCGGCGTGAGCGGTCGGCGCCAGGCGCGCGAATGCACCACCTGCGTGCCGGTCCACACCGCCCAGGCCAGCTCGCGCGAGCCCGGCGCCAGGCCATAGCGCACCACGCCTGCGAGGATCGCGTCGGGCCGCTCGGCGGCGGGGACCACGTCGCCCTTGCCCGGGCCGGCGCCCTTCCACCACACCTTGGCCAGCCCGAGCTCGCCCTCGTGCTCGACCAGCCAGGCCGCGTCGGTCCGCTCGGCGCTCGCGCGCACGTCACCATCGCCTGGGACCAGGCTCACCGCAGGCACGTCGACCCGCTCCCACGCCGCGGTCGGCTCGCCGACCACGAGGCGGTGGACCACCAGCCCCTCGGGCCCCTCGCCCGCGACCACGACCTCGCGCCGCGCCCCCTCGCGCTCGGGCCCGAGCGCGGCCCGGAGCACGGCCGCGGGCCCGGGCAGCGGACGCTCGCTCACGAGCGCCCCGGGGCCGTTCTCCAGGCCGGCCCCCGGCGGGGGGAACCGGGCGTGGACCAGCCGATTGCGCGCCGCGCCCGCCAGCACCGCGAACACCTCGAGCGAGCCATCGGCCGTCATGAGCGCGGGCTCGATCACCGCCAGCAGGTCGGGCCCGAGCTCGAGCCGGCCGACGCTGGGGTGGAGCGTGGCCTTGGCGCACACGACGTCGCCCTCGCGCCAGGCCCACCAGCACGCCACGCCATCGCCGCGGCCGAAGTTGGACACCACGGCCAGCGCGCCTGCGCCGGCCGCGGCCGGTCCCAGCTCGCGCTGGCGGCGCGGCCGCAGCGACCAGTCGTCCTCCTGGAGCGCCCAGGCGCGCGCCGTCGCGTCGACCACCCCGTGGACCCAAGGCCGCTCGGCCCCGAGCACGCGCGCGTCGACGCTCGCCGCGAGCCGCGCCGCGCTCGCCCGCTCGACCCGCGTCTCCACCTGTGCCTCGGCCAGGGCCTCGGCCGCGCCGAGGTCGCGCACCAGGGCCACCCGCACGCGGTGGAGCCCCACCCCCGCCACGCGCTCGGCCAGCGGGACGAGCGCCTCCTCGCTCGCCGCCGCCGCGAACGGCTCGCCGCGGCCGCCTCCGGGCGGGTCGACGCTGACGCGCAGCGTGAGCCCGGGCCCGGGCGCGGGCGCGCAGCGGACCCTCAGCGCCAGCGGCGCGCCGAGCTGCGCGCGAGCCGGGAGCTCGAGCGCGAGCCTCACGCGCCGACCAGCCCCTGCGGGCGGGCCCAGGCCATCTTCCAGCCGCGCAGGCGCAGCAGGCACGGCCCGCAGAAGTGGACCGTCGGCGATTCGTCGTAGCTCATCATGCAGAGCGGGTCGTGGGGGTCGTGGTGGTCGGGCGAGGGGTGCGCGCTGCACGGGGCAGCGTGCGGCAAGAACAGGTGGTGGCCCACCTCATGCACGAAGGTGTCGGCGGGCCGCCGCTCGTCCCCGGGCTTCGTGGCGTCGCGGTCGTCGAACATGAGCAGCACCGCGCGCGTGGCGCGGCTCGAAGGCAGGCCGCTCGGAGCCTGGCCCACGAGCCCGGTCGAGATCTGGTTCGACCGGTTCCACTGCAGCACGGTCAGCCCGGCCTTGGTCGCGCAGTCGCCCCAGGCGAGGTGGATCACCTTGGTGGCGAGGTCGTAGCAGAAGGTCGCGTACTCCTCCTCGTCCATGAAGCCCGCCAGGTGCTCGATCGGGCCGGGGAGCGCCTCCGCGTAGGCCGCCTTCCACTCGGCGTGCGTCCGGAAGTGCACCGCGTGGCTCCCCGCCGCGTGCTGGTCCACCTCTGCCAGGGCGCAGCGCTCGTCGATGTCGAGCTGCTCGCGGGCGACCTCGATCCTGGCCTCGTACTCCTCGGGCCCCATGAGCTGGCTCTCCGTCGGCCACACCTCGAGGTAGGCGGGAGCGAAGTGCCGGTTGATCTGCTTCCAGTCGAGCCGCGCGACCGCCCAGTCCTTGCGCCAGTAGGCGGCGATCGTCACCCGGCGCTTGATGACCACGTCCCCCAGCGTCAGGTGGAGCCCCGCGCCGCCGAGCGGCCCGGGGATGTCCAGCGCCGCGAGGTGGGCGTCGTCGGGGACGTGGTACACCCGGAGCCGGTAGGCGTCGCCCGCCATGCGCGAGGGCTGGAACACCACCCCCGACTGGCCGGCGAAGGTGCCCCAGGGCCAGGAGTGGCTCACCACGGCCCACGTCCGCGCGCTCGGGCGCTCGCAGCGGAAGGGGAACTTCTTGGGGATCGACTCTTCGCGCGGCGCGTAGCCCGGCGTGACCTGCAGGACCCCCTCCGAGCCGCCGCGCTTGCCGCCCGCCTGAGCCGGGCAGTTGCGCCCCGGCGGGGCCGTCGCGTGCTCCTCGAACGAGCCCACGCGCTCGACGAAGGCGGCCGCCTTGCCGCCGCTGGCTTGGTCCTCGGCGTAGCCGCTCACGCCGGAGCCCGGCGGGTCGACGCACTCGTAGTCCCACAAGAAGCGCGTGCGCCCGACCCCGAGCGGCGCGAACACCGCGCCCATGTCGTCGCGGCAGCTCTGGAGCTTCAGGGTCACGATCAGCGGCAGCGTGGGGCCGTCGCCCCACGCGGCGCGATGCGCCTCGTAGAGCGGGTCCTCGTCGTACTTGCGCCCCGAGGCGTCGAACAGGTTCCCGCCGACGTAGAGGGTCGTCGTCCCCCCTGCCGCGGCCATGCCGCCCGCGGCGTCGACGGCGTCCCACGTCGACGTGTCCGCCACCGCCTTGCGCGGGAGCAGCGCGACCTCGAGGGCCGCCGCGCGCACCTCGAAGTGCGTCCAGGCGTCGGGTGAGGGCGCGGTCGAGCCGGGGTAGACCAGGCGCAGCTCGTAGGGCGACGCCTCGAGCGTCACGTACCCGCTCGGGAACAGGTGCGGGTCGGCGTCCTTCAGCTCGCCCTTCCAGGCGATCTTCCGCTGGCCGGGCTCACGTTCGGCCGCGGTCAGCTCGCGCGACCAGAGCGGCGGGCCGGCCGACCCCTTCTGGCGCAGCTCGAGGCGCGCGGGCGGACGCACCCCGTCGGGGTCGTCGAGCTGGTAGCAGAGCGCGACCGTGTCGAACCCGGGCGCGAAGTAGAACGTGTCCTCGTCGCTCTCCTCGATCGTGAGCTCGCGGGTCTGGCCGGCCGACATCTTCCCGCCGCCCTCGAGGTGGAGGTCGAGCACCTGCGCGGCGGGCGAGGTCTGCGTCACCGGGCTGCCGTCGTGCGGCTCGGACATGCACAGGTACTCGCCGAAGGACTCGGCCGCGTTCGAGCGCGGCTTGCCGAGGAGGTCCGCGGCGCGGTAGGCGAGCGAGCCCTGCGAGAGCGCGGCGGCGCGGATCGGCGTCGAGCCGTCGTTCGGGGTGGTGGGCATGGCGACGTCCGCCTCGAGGTCGAACCGCCACGAGAGCGTGGCCAGCTCGTGGAAGTCGCGCCAGCAGCGCTGGTCGACGTCGTACAGCCCGACGGTCAAGAACGTCTGGTACTCGTCCTGGACCGTGACCCTCCGCAGGTAGTAGTCGTGCGCGTTCGGCTGGGCGAGCCAGGGGGCGAACGCCATCGGCGAGTCGGAGTTGCGCTCCCCCTCGGGCGCGCGGAACGGGGCGTCGTCCGCCGTCGACGTCCGGGCGTCGAGCACCACGGGCGCGTCGTACCAGGGGCGGTCGACGCCCTCGTGCGCGTCCCACAGCGGGCGCGGGCCCGAGAACTCGGCCACCCGCTTGAACCATGGCGCGTGCGCGCCGTCGGACTCGGCGCGGTACTTCCACCAGCGGTTGGGCTTGGCGTGCGCCTGGCAGAACCCGGCGCCCCAGCGCCCCTTCAGGCAGTTGCTCAGCTTGGCGCAGGGGCCCAACGCGCTCCCCTCGAACGAGGTCACCCGTCCGTGCCAGGCGTAGAACGCCTCCATGCCGGCGCACGAGGGGACGTGCTGCGAGTGGCCGTACTGCAGGCTGACGTAGGTCCCGTCGTCGGCGCCGCCGGTGCGCACGCAGCGGAGCTGGACCTCGCCCGGGGCGTCCGGGCCGTTCCAGGTCGCCTCCGTCACGAGCTGCACGCCATGCCAGCGGAGCGGAGCGCGCCGAGTCACCGCGCCGTGCTCGGTCTGCACCGAGACCTCGACGTGGACGGGCTCGAGCTCGAACAGCACGATCCCCCCGACGCCAAACGGCCCCGCGAGCGGCACGTCGGTGTGAGGTCCGGTCCACTTGCCCGGGCCGTGCTGGATTCGCGCCCGCTCGCCCGGGCCGCCCGAGAAGCTGGTGTCATCCGAGAACAGGCCGCCGTCGAAGCGGGCCGCGCCCGCCGGGAGCGGGCTCCCCTCGGCGTCGAGGAGCCGCCAGGTCAGCGCGGCGCCCTGCACCTCGGGGGTCAGCACCGCCGCGAGCTCCACCGTCTCGCCGGGGCAGAGCACCGTGTCCTCGGTCAGGTCGCGCACGCCGAGGTCGATGTCGACGACCTTCAGCTCGACCTCGACCTCGGTGATCTCCGGGCAGGCCCGCGGGCAGTCGGCGGTCACGCCCTCGTGGAAGGCGAAGCGCTTGCGCGCGACCAGGTCGGTGTCGGCCGGGCCGCCGAAGTTGAACACGCACTCCACCGTGACGCCGCCGCCCGGGAACTTCGACTCGCCGTCCTCGGCCACCGCCTCGAGCGCGACCTCGGTGTCGAGCCCGCTCCCCGTGACCGTGGTCTCGCCACCCGCGAACGTGGCCACCTCGGCCCCGTCACGCAGCCGCCAGGTGAGGCTCCCCTGCGGCCCCTCGGCCGGGTCGAGCATGGGGTCGAGCTGCGCCCACACCGCGTAGGGCTCGGTCACGCAGCCCTGCAGCTTGGGGGCCTCGAGCTCGAGCGCGAACAGGTGGGGGAGCTGGCAGGCTTCGGGGCAGCCGGGGATCGGGGCGTGCGGCTGCTTCTTCTTGATCTTCTCCTGCTGCTCCTCGATCTCCTCGGGCGAGAGCGGCTCGTGCTCGTTCTCGTAGACGGTGGGCTTCTTCCCCTGGATCCGGGCGGGCGGCGGGCGATCGACCAGCCAGGCGGCGCCGCAGTCGGGGTTGTGGCAGAAGTCGTCCTTCCACGAGCACCAGCCGGCGCAGTCGGCGCACTGCCACAGCCAGTAGCAGGTGCTCCGCCCCTCGGGCGAGCTCCCCTCGGCGTACTCCCCCGGCCCGCGCGGGCAGCCCGGCGCGAGGCAGGTCAGGTACTCGTAGGGGTCGACCAGGGCGTGGAGCCCGTCGCGCTTGGGCCAGCGCGCGCCGCACTCGCACTCCCACCAGGAGGCCGTGAACGGGAAGGTCGGCACGCGCTTCCTCCTAGCTCGCGCTCGCGCGCTGCTCGGCGTCGCGCGCGACCGCGAGCGCCCACAGCGCGTCCAGCTTGGCGTCCGCCTCGAGGGCCGGGTCCTCGAGCAGCTCGCGCCAGGTCCAGGCCCAGGGCCGCTCGTCGAACCCCGCGCCGACCAGGAACGTCACGTCGAGCAGGCGCCCCACGTTGTAGGCGTCCCACACCCGGTAGCCCGCGGCCCGCGCCGCGACGTCCTCGACCGCCGCGGCGAGCGCGGCCTCGCCCAGGGCGCGGCAGCGCGCGGGGTGCACCTGCTCGGCGTAGGCGCGCACGGCGGCGAGGAGCCCGGGCTCCCCACGCCGCCTGGCCCAGGCCGCGCCGAGCGCCTCGAGCTGCCCCTGCGTGAGCGTCAGGCGGGCGCGCCCGCGGCGGCGCGGCGGCGGGCGGTCGCCGGCGCCGGCCGGCCAGGGGCGCCAGCGCACGAGCGCGCCGTCGCTCGGGACGATCAGCGCGCTCACCAGCCAGCGCGCCCCGGGCTCGCCCGTGAACACCGCCTCGCACCACGAGCAAGCGCTCGCCGCGCCGAGCGGCGTCTCGCACACCGGGCAGGTGGCCACGCGCCCCGCGGGCCCCTCCTGCTCGACGCCGCCGAACAGGGCGCCCACGTCGTGGGCCGTGGCGGTGGGGAGCCAGGCGCGCAGGTGGGCGGCCTCGTGGAAGCGGAAGAACACGCGGCGAGCGGTGCGCCCGTCGGTCACCCGGCGGAAGCCGCGCAGGAGCCCCGCCAGCGGGCGGAGCGGAGCCGCGGCGCGGAGGAGCACGCAGGTCTCCGCCGCGAGCGCGGGTCCGAGCGCCAGGGTCGCCTCGGGCGAGCCGGGCGCGAGCGCGAGCAGGTAGGGCGCGCCCCGCGCTTGCTCGGGGGAGAGGCGGCCGCGGTGGAGGCAGGTCGCGCCCGCGAGCAGCTCGGGCGGCGCCGCGCCGCTCAGGAGCGCGTAGGCCGCCGCGCCGGGCGCGAACAGCGCGTCCGCCAGCGCGTCCGCCGGCAGCACGTCGCGCTCGAGCGGCCAGCTCGTGCGGAGCGGCCGGAGCGGGCCGGCGAACGGCGTGATCGCGCGCACCTCGCTCGCCTCGAGCGCGAGCGCGTCCCTGCCGGAGACCCGCAGGCGCAGCCGCTCGGCCTCGACCTCGAGGAGCACGCCGCGGACCGGCTCGGCCGAGGCGCGCTCCACCAGGACGGGACGCTGCTCGAGGTAGGGGGTGGGCCCGCTCACGCGCTCGCCCCGGCCGGCGCGGGCGCGTGCACCTTGCGGAAGCGGCACTCCACCGCGAGCGGCGCGTCGGAGGCGGGCGGCGGCTCGGGCTCGGTCAGCTCGGCGTCGACGTCGAGGTACTCGCGCTCGTAGCGCCCCTCGCCGTAGATCCCCTCGCCGGCCGGCTCGAGCGAGAGGTCGGGCAGCGCCTCGGGGTCGAAGAACAGGAGGTCCACCCGCCGATCCGCGGCCCCGCCGCCGGCCGCGCCGGGGCGCCGCGTGGGCCAGCGCTCGCCGCAGGCGAGCAGGGGCGGCGAGGTGAACCGCAGGCCGGCGCGGAGCGCGGCCACCTTGGCCCCGTCCACCTCGAGCTTGGCCGCGACCTCGGCGTCGTAGAGCGCGGCGTAGGCCTCCCAGTCGGCCTGGCCCTGATCGCCGTCGGGGAGCGACCGCCCCAGCTCCTCGGCGCACCGGGCGCGGAACGCCGCGCGCGCCTGCGCCGAGCGCGGCCCCCACTCGCCGTCCACCGGGCCCGGGTCGCAGTCCCAGCCGCGCGCGCGCGCCGCCCAGGCCAGGATCGCCTGCACGTCGGCCACGACGTGGTGCTCTTGGCAGTGCGCCGCCCAGCCGGCGGCGTCGCCCGCGAGGTACAGGTGCACGTTGCGGGCGCGCTCGTGCGACAGGGCCAGGTTGTCCTCGTCGCTGCCTACCGCGTCGGTGTGGCCGGCGACGAGCAGCGTGCGCTGGGGGTGACGGCGGGCGTGGTCGAGCGCGGCCGCGACGACCGACAGCCCGGTGATCGCGTCGGCCTCCGCCCAGCCGCCCGGGAGCAGCACCTTGCGCGCGGTGTGGAAGCAGATGTCCTCGACCTCCAGCAGCCGCACGGTCGGACCGCGCGCAGGGCCCGTGGGGAGCGTCACGCGCCGCTTGACGGCGGCCAGCTCGACCTCGGCCGCGTAGCCCGCCTCCGTGGTGTCGGTGACGTCGATCAGCTCCATGCCCTCGAGCGCCACGCCAGCGAGGTCCTCGGGCCCGTAGACGCACACGAACGTCACGTCGAACGAGCCATCGGCGGCGAGCGGGGCGGCGAGCGGATCCTCGGCCCCGGGCACGGTGTGCTCGCGCGCCTCCGCCTGCGCCAGCTCGACCGCGAGCGTCACGTCGCGGTCGGACTCCTTGCGGGGCCACACCCGCGCCACCAGCCGCTGGGCGGTCCCCGGGTGCTCCCCGCGCGAGATCAGCGCGACCAGCTCCGCCTTGGGCAGGACCGGGCACACCTCGGCCAGCCGGGTCGCGAAGCCGCGCCCGCGCGGGTCGTCGGCCGGAAGCGGCTCGGTGAGCAGCCCGACCCGCGCCTCGAGCCGTGCGCGCGCGCCCGAGAGGACCAGGGCCCGCGTCTTCTCGGCGACGAGCGTCCAGCTCTCCTTCGCGGCGCCGCACACCGGACAGGCCGGGACGTCGTCCGCGAGCGCGGCAGCGCAGGTCGGGCAGGACCACGGCATCGGCTCACCCCCTCCGAAGGCCGCCCGCCGGCGACGCGCTCGATCGAATGGTAGAGGACCGGAAGCGGCCAGGGCAACCGGGCGCCCCGCGCACGGTTTACGGGGGTGGGCCAGTCGGTAGCAGGGGTCGACTCGGGGTCGGAGTCGGAGTCGGAGTCGGGGTCGGGGTCGGAGTCGGAGTCGGAGTCGGAGTCGGAGTCGGAGTCGGAGTCGGAGTCGGAGTCGGACGATGGCGAGCACGAGCGCGAGCACGAGGGGCGATGCGACAACCTCGCCTCTCGGGGTCGGAAGGCGCGATCCTCCCCGGCCACTCCCCTCGGTGAGGCCTTACACTGCCTCCTCATGAGCGCGATCACCGTCCGCGCGCGCGCTCCGCTGGTGGGGCGCGCTCGGGTTCCGGGGGACAAGTCGATCAGCCACCGCGCGGTCCTGCTCGGGGCGGTGGCGGACGGGGTCACGCGGGTGCGGGGGTTCCTCGACGGGACCGACTGCCGCGCCACGGTGGGCGTGATGCGCGAGCTCGGGGTCTCGGTCGAGGTCGTGACCCCGACCGAGCTCCGCGTCCACGGCCGCGGGCTGCACGGCCTGGTCCCGCCGCGGCGTGTGCTCGATTGCCAGAGCTCGGGGACGACCCTGCGCCTCCTGGCGGGCCTCCTCGCAGGGCGGCCGTTCAGCTCGGTGCTGGTCGGGACCGATCAGCTCCAGGGGCGGCCCATGGGGCGCGTGGTCGCGCCGCTCCGCGCCATGGGGGCGCGGATCGTGGGGCGAGCGGGCGGCGCCTACGCGCCGCTCACGATCGGTCCGGCGGACGGTCCGCTGCGCGGCGGGGAGCACCGCCTCGCGGTGGCGAGCGCGCAGGTCAAGAGCTGCGTCCTGCTGGCGGGCCTCTCCGCGGACGGGCCGGTCGCGACGCTCGAGCCTGCTCCCTGCCGCGACCACACCGAGCGCATGCTGCGCGCCATGGGCGCCGCGCTGCGGGTCGACGGGCCGCGGGTGGAGCTCGCCCCTGCGACGGGACCGCTCGCGCCGCTCGACCTCGAGGTGCCGGGCGACGTCTCGTCGGCGGCGTTCCTGCTGGTCGCGGCGGCGCTCGCGCCCGGGAGCCGGGTCACCCTGGAGGTGGTCGGTCTCAACCCGACCCGGGCCGGTGTGGTGGAGGTGCTGCGCCGGATGGGCGCCGAGCTGGTGGTGACGCCCGGCCCCGAGGCGGGCGGCGAGCCGACGGGGGCGCTCGAAGTGGCCGCTGGCGCGCTGCGCGCGGTCACGATCGGCGGCGACGAGATCGGGACCCTGATCGACGAGCTGCCGGTGCTGGCGGTCGCGGCCACGCAGGCGGAGGGCGAGACGGTGGTCCGCGACGCGCAGGAGCTGCGGGTGAAGGAGACCGATCGGATCGAGACCACCGCGGCCGAGCTGCGCAAGCTGGGCGCCGAGGTCGAGCCGCGCCCGGATGGCATGGTGATCCGCGGGCCGACGCCCCTGCGGGGGGCCGAGGTCGAGGCCCACGGCGACCACCGCCTGGCCATGGCCCTGACCGTGGCGGGCCTGCTGGCCGAAGGACGCACGGTGGTGCGCGGCGCCGAGGTGGTGGGGGACAGCTTCCCGGGGTTCGTGCCGCTGCTGCAGCGGCTCGGGGGCGAGCTCGAGGAGGGCCCATGCTGACGCGGCTGCGGTTCCTCACGGCGGGCGAGAGCCACGGGCCGCGGCTGAACGCGATCCTGGAGGGGCTCCCCGCGGGCTTCCCGCTCGACCCCGCGGCGATCGACGCCGAGCTGGCGCGTCGCCAGCGCGGGTTCGGGGCCGGGGCGCGCATGAAGATCGAGCGCGACGCGGTGCGGATCACCGGCGGGTGGCTGGGCGGCAAGACGACCGGAGGGCCGCTCGGGCTGGAGGTCACCAACCGCGACTGGGCGAGCTGGGCCGAGCGCGACGTGCCGCCCATGACCAAGCCGCGCCCGGGGCACGCAGACCTGGTGGGCGCGATCAAGTACGGCCACCGCGAGCTGCGCCTGAGCCTGGAGCGGGCGAGCGCGCGCGAGACGACCCTGCGGGTGGCCGCGGGCGCGGCCTGCAAGCAGGTGCTCGCGGCGTTCGGCGTGGAGGTCGGCGGCTACGTGGTGCAGATCGGCGACGTGCGCGCCGACTGCGGCGAGGCGGACGGCGCGGACCCCGAGCCGTACCGCGCGCGGTTCCGCGCGGCGCTCACAGACGACGTGGCCTGCCCCGACGCCGCGGCCGCCGACCGCATGCGCGCGCGGATCGGCGAGTGGCGCAAGGCGAAGGACACCGTGGGCGGGGTGATCGAGGTGTTCGCGCTCGGCGTGCCGCCGGGGCTCGGCAGCTTCGTGCACTGGGAGCGGCGCCTCGACGCGCGCCTGGCGTTCGCGCTCCTGAGCGTGCCCGCCATGAAGGGGGTCGAGGTCGGCCCCGCCTTCGCCAACGCCGGCCGGCCCGGGACGGCCGTCCACGACGAGCTCGAGCGCGACGAGGGCGGGCGCCTCCTGCGCGCCACCAACCGCGCGGGCGGGCTCGAGGGCGGCGTGACCACCGGCGAGCCGCTGGTGCTGCGCGTGGCCAAGAAGCCGATCAGCACCACCCTCAACCCGCGGCGCACGGTCGACCTCGCCAGCGGGGCGCCGGCGCTCACCGACTACGAGCGGAGCGACTTCTGCGCCGTGCCGCGCGCGGTGCCGATCCTGGAGGCCATGGTGGCGCTGGTCCTCACCGACGCGCTCCTCGAGAAGCTCGGCGGCGACGGCCGCGACGAGCTCTTGGCGCGCTTCGCCAGCCTCCGCCGGGCCCACCTCGACGACCTCCCCATGGACGACCGCCCCTGGCGGTTCGGCGCGCTGGGCTGAGGGCGCGCGTGGCGAGCGAGCTGCGGCTGGCCCACCCCGGCGGGAGCTATCCGATCGCGATCGAGCCGGGCGCGCTGAGCCGCGTGGGCGAGCGCCTGGTGTCCTGGGGCCTCCGCCCGGGCCCCGTGGCCCTGGTCAGCGACGCGCAGGTCGCCGCGGCCTGGGCGGAGCCGGTGCGGGCGAGCCTGAGCGCGGCGGGGTTCGAGCCGACCTCGTGCGTGGTGCCGGTGGGCGAGCACCACAAGACGCTGGCCACCGTGAGCACGCTCTACGAGGCGTTCCTCGCTGCCGGCCTCGACCGGGACGCGCTCGTGCTCGGCCTGGGCGGCGGGGTGGTCGGCGACATGTCGGGCTTCGCCGCGGCCACCTACCTGCGCGGCGTGCGGTGGGTGCAGCTCCCGACCTCGCTCCTCGCCATGGTGGACGCCTCGATCGGCGGCAAGACCGGCGTCGACCTGCCGCAGGGGAAGAACCTGGTCGGCGCCTTCAAGCAGCCCGAGGGCGTGCTGATCGACCCGCGCGCCCTCGACACCCTCCCCGCGGTCGAGCTGCGCGCCGGTATGGCCGAGGTGGTCAAGCACGCGCTGATCGCCGACCCCGCGCTGTTCGCGCTGCTCGAGGCCGAGGGGCTGACGACCGACCGCGAGGCGCTCGTCGCGCGCGCGGTGGAGGTCAAGCGCGCGATCGTGGAGGAGGACCCGTTCGAGCGGGGCCGCCGCGCCGTGCTCAACCTCGGCCACACCTTCGCGCACGCGTTCGAGGTCGAGGACACCTACTCCCTGCGCCACGGCGAGGCGGTGGGGGTGGGGCTGCTGGCGGCGGCGCTGTTGGCCGAGTCGCTCGGGCGCTGCGAGGGCGGCCTGGCAGAGCGGACCGCGGCGCTGCTGCGGCGGCTGGAGCTCCCGACCCGCCTGCCCGGGCTCGACGTGAAGGCGGTCCGCGCCGCCATGGCGCACGACAAGAAGCGGCGCGGGCGGACGCTGCGGTTCGTGATCCCCGAGGCGATCGGGCGGGTCACGCTGATCGACGACCCGGGCGAAGCGCCGGTGAAGGCCGTGCTCGCGCAGGTGCTCACGCCCTGAAGGCGGGCCTCAGTTCGCCCGCAGGTCGCTGAGGAGCTGATACAGCTCCGCCGGCTGGGCGCCGGCCAGGGCGCGCAGGGTGAGCAGCTCGCCCGAGTCGAGCCACAGCCCGTCGCCCGGGCAGCAGTCGAGCGTGAGCCCGCGCCACAGCCACTTCTCCATGGGGAGCGCGCACGCGAAGCAGGGCACCAGGCGCTCGCGCGCCAGGCCGGCGGCCGGGGGCGGGGCGTCGGGGCCCGCGGGCTCGATCCCGAGCAGGAGCGGGCCGAGGCTGGCGAGTGGGACCCAGCTGCCCCAGCAGGCGGCGCAGAACACCAGCTCGAGGTCCTCGTAGGCGCCGGCCTCGAGCGCCTCCTCGGCGCACCCCGGGCAACGGCGCGCGGCCTCCTCGGGGTCGGCGCGCAGGCCGAACCGCAGGTGGCGTCCGCAGGCGCCGCAGCCCTTGCCCTCGCTCCAGCACTCGACGTGGTGCCACGTCATGCAGCCGAGGCAGGCCGTCTTCTCCTCCGACGGTCGCACGCCGGCGTGGCAATACGGGCAGCGAGGGTGGGTGACCTGCGGCGGCACCCTGCGAGTGTGCCCCGAGGAGGCGCCGATCGGTAGCGCCCGCCCGTCAGTCGGCGAGCGTGGCCGCCTTCATCTCGCTCACGAACCCGCGCACCGCGGCGAGGAGCAGCTCGGGGGCGCCGCCCTCGCTCACGTAGCGCGCGACGTGCTCGACCAAAGCGGAGCCGCTGATCGCGCCCGCGCCGCCCGCCTGCATGGCGGCCCGGACGTGCTCGGCGCGCGAGATCCCGAACCCGAGCACCGGCGGGGCGGCGCGCAGCTCGCGCAGCCGACCGGGGATCCCGGCCCCGTTCAGCTCGAGGCGGTCGCGTCGCCCGGTCACGCCGGCGCGCGTGGCGACGTACGTGTAGCCCTTGCTGAGCTGGGCCACGATCGCGAGGCGCTCCTCGTCGGCGTTGGGCGGGGCGATCAGGACCGGCGCGATCCCGTGGTGCCGCGCGCGCGCGGCGAACGGCTGGACCTCGAAGCTGGGGACGTCGGCCACCAGCACCGAGTCCACGCCCGCGAGGGCCGCCCGCTCGTAGAAGGCGTCGAGCCCGCCGCCCACCACCAGGTTGGCGTAGACCAGGAGCCCGAGCGGCAGCTCGGGATGGGCGTCGCGCACGTCGCGCAGGAGCGCGAAGCAGGTGTCGGGGGTCACGCCGGCCGCGAGGGCGCGCTGCGCGGCGGTCTGGAGGGTCGGGCCGTCGGCGATCGGGTCCGAGAAGGGGATCCCCAGCTCGAGCGCGTCGGCGCCGCCCGCGATGGCGGCCTCGATCAGGCGGCGGCTGAGCTCGGGCGTGGGGTCGCCGAGCATCAGGAACGGGATGAACGCGCCCTCGCCTCGGTCGGCGAGGCGGCGGAACAGCACGGCGTAGCGGTCGGAGATGAAGCGGTCGGTCACGGCGCCCCGCCCTCGCCGCCGCCCGGGCGCAGCCTGCCCTCGAGCAGGCGCTGCGCCTGCTCCATGTCCTTGTCGCCGCGCCCCGAGAGGTTGACCAACAGCACCGTCTCGACCCGCGCCGCGCGCGCCAGCTTGAGCGCGTGGGCGACGGCGTGGGCCGACTCGAAGGCGGGGATGATCCCCTCGCGGCGCGCGAGCTCGCAGAACGCGTCGAGCGCCTCCTCGTCGGTGATCCCCACGTACTCGGCGCGCCCGACCGCCTGGAGGTGGGCGTGCTCGGGGCCGACCCCCGGGTAGTCGAGCCCGGCCGAGACCGAGTGCGACTCGGTCACCTGCCCGTGCTCGTCCTGGAGCACGTAGCTGTAGCTGCCGTGGAGCACCCCCGGTCGGCCGCGGGCCAGCGTGGCGCCGTGGCGCGCGCTGTCGAGCCCACGCCCGTACGCCTCGACGCCGACCAGGCGCACGCCCTCGTCAGGGATGAAGTCGGCGAACACGCCGATCGCGTTGCTGCCGCCGCCCACCGCCGCGACCACGCAGTCGGGCAGGCGTCCCTCCAGCTCGAGCACCTGCTTGCGGGCCTCCTTCCCGATCACCCGCTGGAACTCGCGCACCAGGAGCGGGAAGGGATGCGGCCCCGCCACCGTCCCGATCATGTAGTGGGTGTCGGGGTAGCTCGCGGACCAGTCGCGCAGCGCCTCGTTGATCGCGTCCTTGAGCCCGCGCGAGCCGGTCTCGACCGGGATCACCTCGGCGCCGAGGAGCCGCATGCGGAACACGTTGAGCCGCTGGCGCTCCACGTCCTTGGCGCCCATGTAGATCTTGGTCTCGAACCCGAGCAGCGCGCCGGTCATGGCGGTGGCCACGCCGTGCTGGCCCGCGCCGGTCTCGGCGATCAGGCGGCGCTTGCCGAGGCGGCGCGCCAGCAGCCCCTGCGCGAGCACCTGGTTGGTCTTGTGGGCGCCGAGGTGGAGTAGGTCCTCGCGCTTGAGGTAGATCCGGGCGGGCGTGTCGGCGGCGAGGTTGCGGCAACGGGTGAGCGGGGTCGGCCGGCCGGCGTAGCGGGTGAGGAGCTCGTTCAGCTCGCGCCCGAACTCGGGGTCCTGCTGCGCGGCGAGGAACCCTCCCTCGAGCTCCTCGAGGGCGGGTAACAGGAGCTCGGGGACGAACACCCCGCCGAACTCGCCGAAGCGGGTCTCGAGCCTCACCCGATCGGTCCTCCCCAGGGCGGCAGCGCGCCGCCAGCACCCCGATCGAAGCCGGTCGGGCGCCCAAACGCAAGGCTCGCGGTCGACCGGCCCGCTCGGCGCGATGAGGCCAGGCGGCTCGGTGTCAAGGTTGGAGCTCCTTCGCCTCGAGGCCGGCCTGTGCCAGCGCGGCTCGCAGGCGGTCGAGGGTGGGCGCGGCGAGCAGCGCCGCCAGGCAGGTCCGCGCGCGGTGCGGCTCGTTCAACGGGACAGCGCCCGCCGCGAGGCGCCGGTCGGCGCCCGCGGCGCTCGGGAGCGCGGCGGCGAGCCGCTCGGCGAGGAGCGCGAACGAGCTCGCGCCGCTCGCTCGCAGGTCGGCGGGACCGAGCAGCCACAGGAGGCCGATCGCGCCGGGGGCGAGGCGCTCGCCGGCGGCCGCGGCCAGGCGCCCGAACGTGAGGCGCGGGTTGACCTCCACCAGCGGGTGCAGGAGGGTGCGCCCTGCGCGCCGATACAGGAACGCGTCCACGCACGCGGGGCCGCGGTAGCCCGCGGCGGCGAGGGCCGCGCGCACGTGGGCGCCGACCGCGCGGAGCAGCGCCAGGCCGCCCTCGTGCAGCGCGCGCGCCGGCTCGCCGGTCAGCTCGAGGCCGCGGCCGACGAGGTGCCCGCGATACTGCCCGCGCCCGTCGCAGAACGCGCGGCGGAGCCGGACCTCCGCGCTCGCGTCCGGCCCGACGTCGAGCAGGAGCGAGAGGTCGTGAGTCCGCTCGAGCCAGGGCGCGACCAGCACCGCGCCCTGGCGACGGAGCGTCCCGCGCAGCCAGGCGAGCGTGCGCGCGCCCTCGCGCGCGTCGGGGTCGAGCGGCGCGTCGCGATCGAGCGGCACGCGGGTCTGGCCGCGGCCGCTCGCGCCGAGCGGCGCCTTGAGCACGGCCCAGGCGTAGCCCTCCGCGGCGAGGGCGGCGAGGTGTGCGTTGACCTGGCGCTCGTCGTTGCAGGGCGCGCCGACGATCGTGGGCGCGCCGACCCGCTCGGCCGCGTCGGGGCGCTCGCGCAGGAAGCTCGCCAGGAGGTCGGCCGCGAACGGCTTGCTCGCGACGCGGCGTAGCGCCGCCCCGGCGTCTGGCGCGTCGAACGGCCAGCGCTCGGAGGGGGGCAGGCGGTCGGCCAGCGGCGCCAGGCGCGCCAGCGCCTCGGGGCTCCACCCCCAGGGGCGCAGGCCCGAGAGCGCGGGCTCGTCCACGACGTCGGTCAGCGGCCGCCCCGGCGGCGCCTCGCGCAGGGCGCCGCGCACCAGGCCCAGGCGGCGGAGCGCGGCGGTGTGCTCGGGGCTGGGCAGCTTTGGGACGAGCACCACGTCGTCGGCGCCCGCGACGAGGCCGAGCAGCGGCGCGAGGTCCGCCGCGAGCGCCCGCTCGAGCTCGCTCGCCGGCGCGCCCGCGCGGCCGCGGGCCAGCTCCGCCTCGCAGCCCGGGTTGAACCAGTGCACCCGCGGCGGGCGCCCGCGCGAGGCGGAGAACGCCTCGAGCTCGGCCACGAACTCGCGCGGCAGGCCGGCCTCGAGTCGCGGCTCCGGCAGGAACGGCCGCCCCTTCGCGCGGGCCGGGGTGAGCGGCGCCGGGAGCCAGCGGCGGTAAGCCGCCCAGGCGCTCTCGGCCGGCTCGCGCCAGCGCTCGAGCCAGCGCACGCCGTGCGCCACGTGGCCGATCTCGTCGCGGAGCACGCGCTCGAGGACGGCCGCCGTCTCGTGGTCCCCGAGCGCGGCGAACGCGGCCGCGGCCGCGCGCGCGTGGTCGAGGTTGGCTTGCTCGAGCGTGAGGCTCATGGCGGCGACCAGCTCCTGCGGCGAGCGCAGCCCGCGCAGGTGCGTCCAGAAGAACGCGCTCAGCGGGTGGTCGCCGAGGGAGAGGCCGAGCGCGGCCAGCCGCGCGAGGTACAGGCGGAGGTGCTCCTGCTCCTCGAGCAGCGTGTGCGCGAGGCCCAGCCGGAAGGCGGGCGGGGCGTCGGGGAACCGGAGCAGCGCCAGGGCCATCAGCTCCATGGCGAGCAGCTCGTGGTTGGCGAAGGCGTGGAGCACGCGGCCGGCCTGGGAAGGATCGCGACGGAGCGCCTTCAGGCCGGGGACGGGCGGGGTGCCGTCGGCGGCGAGCTCGAGCCCCGGGGCGCGCGCCGGCGCCTCGGGCGCGGTGATCGGCTCCCCTGGGGCCGCGTCGGTGAGCGGGCCCTCGGGGCGAATCAGCTTGCTCTCGAGGTCGGGCCCGAACAGGACGGACGTGGCCAGGGCGCGCAGCTCCACGGTGACGAGTGTGCCAGCTGGCGGGCGGGGCGCCAGATCGGGAGCCTCGTGGGATCAGAGGCCGCGCAGGTGCTCGCGGAGGCGGCAGCGTGCCCCTGCGACCTCCCCCGTGGCCACCACCCGGGTGCCCTCACCCCACTCGAACGTGATCGTGCCGAAGCACCGCCGGTCGCCGCGCTTCGCGCCGCCCAGCGCCGCGACGGCGTCCGCGCGGGGGCGCTTCCTCGGACGGCCTCCCAAGGCGACGGCGGCGCTCGCACCCGGACTGCGCCTCGTGAGGTGAGGCTCGCAGACCGGTCCAAACCGGGTGCACCGGGGCATGGCGTCGCACGCGATGACTTGCTCGAGCACGTCACGGGCTGGGTGCTTCGAGCTGCCTGGAGTGGAGAACGCCGCCTGCGTCGGGGCGGCGCCACCGTCCTTGCGGAGCGCAGCCCAGAGGTGCGGTGGGTTCCCGTTGGTCGCACCGTGATGGCTGACCTTCACCACGTCGCGGTCAGAGGGAGCCCCTCCGCCTCAGAGGCAGCGAGGGCCTGCTGCCAGCCGTCGAGCTCGAGGTCCCCGCCGAGCAGCAGGACCGAGCCGAGCACGCGCCAGAGTAAGACCGAGGAGATCCGGTTGGGGCGGATGCGCTGGCCGTTCGTGAGGCGCGCATGCTCCTCGGACCACGCGCCTGCGGAGGGCGCCAGGACCGCCAACGCCACGCCAGAGCGCAGCGACTTGAGCGCCCGTTGCCCGCGAAGCGGCCAATACGTGGGGCGGAGCACGCCGCTCGCTCGACGGCTGAAGGTCGCTGCGTACAGGCGGTAGAGTTCGGCCCGCGCCGGGCTGCCTTCGCGGTGCTGATCCGCGACGTCCCGGAGGTCGAGCCCAAAGTCCATGAACGCCCCGAGGCTTCTACCCGGGGCGGTGAAGTGTTCCGCCACCGCGGCGAGCCCGAGGAAGTGGTCGAAGTGGGGGTGCGTGAGGACGAGCACGTCGAGGTGCGTGACGTTCCATGCGATGAGGCGCTCGAGGGCGGGCGGCGGCTCGTGGCGCGAAGGCCAGTTGCAGTCCACGACGGCATGGAACACGGGCTCGTCGCCGTCGGCCACGCGCAACAAGAGGTGGTCACCGTGCCCGACGTCGAACACCGTCAGGCTGGCGCGAAGGCTCACCAGGGATCGGCCAGAGCGTCCAGGTCATCGGGGCTGAGGCGGGGTCCCTCGGCTCCGGGTGGAGTGGGCTCCGGCTCGGCGCGTCTCAAGCGGCCGTCGATCGTCGTTCCCACCTGGACCACATCGATCCAGAAGCGTTCGCCCGGGCGAATGTCCGCGCGCTCGAACTGCGCGCTTGGAAAGGTGTAGGGAACGGCGCGGCCGTCCTCGAACAGGAGGGCCTCCACGACACCATCGCTGATGTGCTCGACGAAGCCCTCGACCGAGTCGACGACCTGCCCGGGGTCGGCCTCCTGTTCGACCAGGCGGTGGGTCGGACGACGGCGCGCGGGCGTGTGCGCCCGGAGATCCAGCAAGCGTCGGCTGCGGGCGCGCATGACGCGCCGAACCTCACCGGGCGGGACGAGGAGCGGGAGCGTCATGCCGGTGCTCCTTCGACCGGAGCGTCGCTCGGGGTGAGCGAGAACACGCCGCCGTCTGCCTCCTGGACCCCTTCTGCGATTTCGACCGAGTGAGTAGCCAGAATGAACTGGTTGCCGGTGCGGCGCGCATTGTCAGCCAGGATCTCGGGCAAGGCAGACTGCCACGAAGGATGAAGGTGTTGCTCCGGTTCGTCGATCAAGAAGACGCTATGCGAGAGCTCCGGACGGATCATGGCAGAGTACAACGCCAGCACGGACCGTTCCCCGCTGCTCAACTGATCGAAGTCGACCAAGTGTCCATCACTTGTTCGAAAGAGAACCTGAAAATCGTCCCCAATGCCTTCGAACGTCTTGTCCTTGAAAAGGCGGCTGACCATGCGCCGATAGGGCTCGAACAGATCACTCCCGCCGCGCTCCTGGCGGCGAAGACGGAGGTAGTCGAGATTCACCAGATGCTGCTTCAGGTTGGCATAGCCAAAGTCGCGCAATACGAAGCAGTTCGGAAGCGGGTCGACTCGATTGACCTGCGTTGCCTGCTGCGGTGGCAACGACCGGTCATTCCTCAGCAGGCTGACACGCCAACCTGACGACTGGCTAGCCACTTTCCGGAATCCACGTCGGTAGTTAGGCGCGACAAACACACCGGTATGGTGCTCGGGTTCTCCTCGACGTTTCGGGTTCCGCGCAGCCAGCCAGAGCGTCGAATCAGTCGCGCTCGGCAATCCATTGTCGCGACCAAGCGCAATCATTAGCTCATCGACACCCGAACGCTCGATCTCCTTGTGTAGTGCATCAAGCTCGTCTGCGACAAATGCGAGCTCAACGCCAATCGAAGCAGGTTGCCCCACTCTTCGAACCCACTGGCTGGGCAGCGTTGGCGACTCACACGCAAGCGCAACTGCCTCAAGCGTTGTGGTCTTGCCACTACCGTTGTCGCCCGTGAGCGCCACCAGAGCGAACGGACGCTGGGTCGCCGGGTCGACGAGCGACAGCTCGAGCTCGTCGAACGCCTTGCAGTTCCTGATCGACACCTGCGTGATACGCATAGTCGTTCACCCTAGCCCGCGCTCGGGCGTCTCACAACGTCTGCGCCCACGCCTGTTCTGACCGACCGGGCGCGCAGCGCCCGCGGCCCCGCAGCGCCGCGAAGAACGCCGCCAGCCGCCCCGCGTCCTTGACCCCCGGCGCCGCCTCCACCCCCGAGCTCACGTCGAGGGCCCACGCACCCAGCGCGTCGGCGCCGGCCGCGTTCTCCGGACGGAGGCCGCCGGCCACGATCAACTCGCCGCGGTCGGCGTGGCCCTCGAGCGCGGTCCAGTCGAAGGTCGCGCCGGTGCCGCCGCGCTGGCCCTCGCGGTGGGCGTCGAGGAGCAACCGGTCGGCGCCGGTCTCCATACAGGTCGGAATCCTGGCGCCCGCACGCACACGGGCCGCCTTCCACACCGCGCAGCCCTCGGCCCCGGCGCCGCGCAGCGCCTCGCGCACGGCGGCCACCTCGGCCGGGGGCTCCTCGCCGTGGAGCTGGACCGCGGCGAGCCCGAGCGTGCGCGCCGCGCTCGCCACCTCGACGGGCGGCGCGTTCACGAACACCCCCACCCACTCCAGCGGCGCGGTCGCGCGGACGGCCTCGGCCGCCTCCAGGCTCACCCGCCGCGGCGACCCCTCCGCGAACACCAGGCCGCCGAACGTCGCCCCCGCCGCCCAGGCCGCGCGGGCGTCCTCGGGGCGGGTCAGGCCGCACACCTTCACGCGCCCGTGGGCCAGCTCGCGCGCGGCGCGGGCCGGGCCGGGGGCGCCGACGAGCGAGCTCCCCACCAGGAACCCGTCCACCGCGCCGCGCAGGCGACGCAGATCGCCGTGGCCGTCGACCCCCGACTCGGAGACCAGCACCCGGTCCGCGGGCACGAGCGGCGCGAGGCGCTCGGTGGTGGCGAGGTCGACGGTGAGCGTGCGGAGGTCGCGGTTGTTGACCCCGATCACCTCGGCCCCGAGCGCGAGCGCGCGCTCGAGCTCGCGCTCCTCGTGGACCTCGCACAAGGCGTCCATGGCGAGCGCCCTGCAGGCCGCCAGGCACTCGCGCAGGCCCGCGTCGTCGAGGACCGAGAGCATGAGCAGCACCGCGTCGGCGCCGAGGGCGCGGGCCTCGTCCACCTGATACGGCCCGAGCACGAAGTCCTTGCACAGGACCGGCTGCTCCACGGCGGCCCGCACCGCGCCCAGCCACTCCAGCTCTCCCTGGAAGAACGGCCCGTCCACGACCACCGAGATCGCGTCGGCCACCGGGGCGTACCCGCGGGCGAGGGCGACCGGGTCGAACTCGGCTCGCAACAGGCCGCGCGAGGGGGAGGCCTTCTTGCACTCCAGGATCAGGCCGGTGCGCGCGCGCCGGAGCGCCGCCGCCAGGCTGCGGTCGGTGGGCTCGGGGCGCAGCGCCCCGCGCGGGCAGGCCGCCTCGCGGGCCGCGACGTCGGCGCGCTTGCGGGCCACGATCCGCCCCAGCACCGAGGTCGGGTCGAGGTCCTCCCTAATCGGCACGCGAGCGCTCCGCGAGGCGCTCGAGCCGCTCGGCCGCGCCGCCGCGCGCCAGCGCCTCGTGGGCCGCGGCCACGCCGGCCGCCAGCGTGGTCACCGCGGCGCTGATCCACAGGAGGGCGCCGGCCCCGAGCGCCACCGCGTCGGCGTGGGCCTCCCCCCCGCGCCCGGCGAGCACCGTGCGCAGCCAGGCCGCGTTCTCCTCGGGGGCGCCGCCGGCGAGCGCCTCCAGCGGGTGCTCGCGCAGGCCCGCGTCGGCCGGGGTCAGCTCCAGCCGCTCCACCACCCCGTCGCGCAGGAGGGCAGCCGTGGTCGGGCCGTGGAGCGCCAGCTCGTCGAGCCCCGAGCCGTGCACGACCAGCGCCGCGCGGCAGCCGAGCAGGGCGAGGGTCTCGGCCAGGGGCACGCAGTAGCGCGGGTCGTACACCCCGAGCACCTGCCACTCGGGGCGAGCCGGGTTCACCAAGGGACCGAGCAGGTTGAAGATCGTGCGCGTGCCCAGCGCGCGCCGCACCGGCATGGCGTGACGCACCCCCGGGTGGTACTGCGGCGCCATGAGGAAGCACACCCCGAGCTCCTCCAGGCAGCGGGCCGCCACCGCGGGCGGGGCCTCGATCCGCACCCCGCAGGCCTCGAGCACGTCGGCCGAGCCGCAGCGCGAGGAGACCGAGCGGTTGCCGTGCTTGACCACCGCGATCCCCAGCTCGGCCGCGAGCAGCGCCACCGCGGTCGAGACGTTCACGGTGTGCGCCCCGTCCCCGCCCGTGCCGCAGGTGTCGGCCAGCGGCCGCTCGGGCCGCGGGAAGGGGGTCGCGGCCGCGCGCAGCGCGCGGGCGGCCCCGGCGATCTCGGCCGGGCGCTCGCCCTTGGCCTTGAGCGCGACCACCAGCGCGGCCAGCTCGACCTCGCTCAGCGCGCCCGCCACCACCCGCGCGAACAGGGCCTCGCTGGCCGCGGCCGAGAGGTCGACGCCGGCGCACAGCGCCTCGAGCTCCTCACGCATGGCGCGCCTCCGCCGCGGCCGCCCAGGCCAGCGCGTTCTCGAGCAGCCGGCCGCCCGCCGGCGTCAGGATCGACTCGGGGTGGAACTGCACGCCCGCCAGCGCGTGGCGCTCGTGCTCGACGGCCATTACGACGTCGCCCGCGCGCGCGGTGACCCGCAGCTCACTTGGGACGCGCGTGGCGGTCAGCGAGTGGTAGCGGCCGACCTTGAGCGGCGAGGAGAGCCCCGCGAACAGGCCGGTCCCCTCGTGCTCGACCGCCGAGGCCTTGCCGTGCACCACCGCGGGCGCGCGCCCCACCTCGCCGCCCAGCGCCTCCACCAGCGCCTGGTGCCCCAGGCACACCCCGAGCAGCGGGACCCGCCCCGCGCACAGCCGCACCAGCGGCACGCAGCAGCCCGCCTGGGCCGGCGCGCCGGGCCCGGGCGAGAGCAGCGCCAGCCGCGGCGCGGGGAGGGCCAGCGCGCGCTCGAGCGCGTCCTCGGGGGAGAGGTCGTTGCGCCACACCTCGACCCGCGCGCCGCGCCGGCGCAGCTCGTCGACCAGGTTCCAGGTGAACGAGTCGAAGTTGTCGATCAGGAGCACGCTCGCGCTCACCCGAGCCGCTCCTCGGCCCCGAGCGCGCGCAGCACCGCCCAGGCCTTGCGGCGGGTCTCGAGCGCCTCGGCCGCGGGGACCGAGTCGTGGACCACCCCCGCGCCGGCGCGCACGTGGGCCGTCCCACCCTGGACCACGGCCGAGCGGATCACGATCGCGGTGTCGAGCTCGCCGTCGCAGGTCAGGTAGCCCACCGCGCCGCCGTACGGCCCGCGCCGGGTCGCCTCCTCCTCGCGCAACAGCGCCGCCGCCCGCAGCTTGGGCGCGCCGGTCAGCGTGCCCATGTTCATGGAGGCCACGTAGGCGTGGAGCGCGTCGAGGTCGCTCCGCAGCGTCCCCGCCACGTGCGACACGAGGTGCATGACGTGCGAGTAGCGGTCGACCGCCAGCAGGCGGGGGACGTGGCGCGTGCCGGGCTCGCTCACCCGCGCCACGTCGTTGCGCGCGAGGTCGATCAGCATCAGGTGCTCGGCCAGCTCCTTGGCGTCGAGGCGCAGCTCCACCTCGAGCCGCGCGTCGAGGTCGGGGTCGAGCGTCCCGTCCGCCCGCCGCCCGCGCCGCGCCGTGCCCGCGATCGGGCGGATCTCGACCGTGCGCGGCGCGCCGCTCACCTTGACCGCCGTCTCGGGCGAGGCGCCGAGCAGGACCTCTTCCTCGCCGCGGACGTAGAACATGTACGGGCTGGGGTTCAGCGCCCGGAGCCGCCCGTAGGCGGCGAGCGGGTCGGCGCACGGGAGCGAGAACGTGCGCGACGGCACGACCTGGAACACGTCGCCCGCCACGATCCGCTCCTTGAGCCGACCCACGAGCGCCGCGAACTCCTCGTCGGACTGGTCGACCGCCGGCGACGCCGCCGGTGCGCTCGGCGGCGCGGGCTCGGGCGGCGCGCTCGCCGCCGTCGCGAGCACGGCCGCCGTCAGCTCCTCGATCGCCCGCGTGGCGTCGTGGTAGCGGGGCTGCGCCCCCTCGCCGCCCAGGACGTGGGCCAGCACGGTCGTGGCGCCGCGGGCGTGGTCGATCACGATCAGGCGCTCGGGCAGCCAGAACGCGAAATCCGACCCGCCCACGGGGTCGCTCCGCGGCGGCGGGAGCCGCTCGTACGTGTCGAGGAGGTCGTAGGCGAACGATCCCATCAGGAGCAGCGGCGCGGGCGCGGGGCGGGCGAGCAGGCGCGGGCCGAAGGCCAGGACCCGCAGCGCGTCGACCGGCGAGGGCGCCTTGAGGCGGGCGTCCTCCTCGCCCGCCTGCGCGGGCGGGTAGTCGGCCTCGAGCCAGCCTTCGGCCGCGCGCACCGCCGCGGCGGGCGCCAGGCGCGCGGCCAGCCAGGGCAGCAGCGCGGCGCCGCCCGCCGAGAGCGCCTCGACCCGCACCTGCCGGCCGCGGCAGGTCACGAGCAGCGCGCAGCCGACCGCGAGGAAGCTCCGCTCCGCCAGGCGGGTGACCACGTCGGCCGACTCGAGCAGGAGCGTGTGCGGCCGGCGGCCGCCGTCGCACAGCCGCGCGTAGAGCGCCAGCGGGTCGGGCGCGGCCTGCAGCTTGCGCGCGAGCGGCAACACCTCCCCGAGCGTGGGGAGCGGCGCGGGGCGGGGCCCGACGCTCACAGCACGCGGCCGGCCGCCTCCACGAACGGGCGGAGGCTGCGCATGAGCGCCCGGAAGTCGTCGGGGTACAGCGACTGGAAGCCGTCCGACAGCGCGACCGCCGGGTCGGGGTGGACCTCGATGATCAGCCCGTCGGCCCCGCAGGCCGCCGCGGCGCGCGCCATGGGCGCCACGAACTCGCGCACGCCCGTCCCGTGGGAGGGGTCCACGATCACGGGCAGGTGGCTGCGCGCCTTGAGGAACGGGATCGCGTTGAGGTCGAGCGTGTTGCGCGTGGCGGTCTCGAACGTCTTGATCCCGCGCTCGCACAGGATCACGTCGGCGTTCCCCTCCGACACGATGTACTCGGCCGCGAGCAGCAGGTCCTCGGCCTTGGCCGCCATGCCGCGCTTGAGGATCACCGGCTTACGCGCCTGCCCCAGCGCCTTGAGCAGGCCGTAGTTCTGCATGTTGCGCGCGCCGACCTGGAAGGCGTCGGCGTGCTCCTGCACCGCCTCGACGTCGGCGACCTCGACCACCTCGGTCACGGTCGGGATCCCGACCTCGGCCGAGACCTCCTTGAGGATCTTCAGCCCCTCGCGCCCGAGCCCCTGGAAGCTGTAGGGGCTGGTGCGCGGCTTGTAGGCGCCGCCGCGCATGGCGCGGGCCCCGGCCTCGCGCACGATCCGCGCCGTCTCGAGGGTCTGCTCGCGCGACTCGACCGCGCAGGGCCCCGCGATCACGACGAACCGCTCGCCGCCGATCGCGACCCCGCGCCCGAGCTCGACCACGGTGTCGTGGGGGTGCATCTCGCGGCTCACCAGCTTGTAGGGGGCGAGGACCGGGGTCACGCTCTCGACCAGCGGGTGGTTGTCGAGGTGCAGCCCGCCGAGCACGCGCTCGTCGCCGAGCGCGCCGAGGACGGTCCGCTCCGAGCCCGGCATGTAGAGCGGCTTGAGGCCGGCGGCCTCGATCTTGTCCATCAGCCCGCGGGCGTCCGCCTCGCTCGCCGTGGGCTTGAGCACGATGATCACGCGCGCCTCCTCGCTCAGGCCAGCCGGACGTTGTCGCGGCCCGCCCGCACGTCCCGCGTGGCGTTGCGCGTGTCGACGACCAGCGGGGCGTGCTCGACCACCAGCGCGTAGTCGACCGCGTCGTGGTCGGTCACGATCAGCGCCACGTCGCAGCCCGCGAGCGCCTCGCGCGTGAGCGGGAGCGAGCTCTTGTCGATCGCGTAGTGGCGCCCGCGCCCGATCACCGGGACGTGCGGGTCGTGGTAGTCGACGACCGCCCCCTTGGCCGCGAGCAGGTCGAACAGCACCAGGGCCGGCGACTCGCGCACGTCGTCCACGTTCTTCTTGTAGGCGGCGCCGAGCATGAGCACCCGCGAGCCCTTGAGCGGCTTGCCCTGCTCGTTGAGCGCGTCCATGACCCGCTCCACCACCCACTCGGGCATGGCGACGTTGACCTCGCCCGCCAGGTCGATGAACCGCGTCCGCTGCCCGAACTCGCGCGCCTTCCAAGACAAATAAACCGGATCAATGGGTATACAATGACCACCCAGACCCGGGCCGGGATAGAAGGGCTGGAAACCGAACGGCTTGCTCTTGGCCGCCTCGATCACCTCGAACACGTCGATCCCCATCGCCTTGAAGCAGACCTTGAGCTCGTTGACCAGGGCGATGTTCACGCAGCGATAGATGTTCTCGAGCAGCTTGGCCGCCTCGGCCGCGCGCGTCGACGACACGGGGACCACCCGCTCGACGGCCCGGCCGTACAGGGCGACCGCGGCCTCGAGCGAGGCCGGGTCGTCGGCGCCCACGACCTTGGGGATCTGGCGGGTGCTCCAGCGCGGGTCGCCCGGGTTCTCGCGCTCGGGGCTGTAGGCCACGAGCAGCTCCTCGCCCAGGCGCTGAGCGCTCCCGGCGACCAGGGCGGGGATCACCAGCTCGGCGGTGGTGCCCGGGTAGGTGGTGCTCTCGAGCACGACCAGCGTCTCGCCGCGCAGGTGGGGGGCGATCGCGGCCGCGGTCTGCTCGACGTAGCTGGTGTCGGGGTCCATGTGCTTGGTGAGCGGCGTCGGGACGCAGATCGCGACCGCGTCCACCTCGCCGATCCGGCGCATGTCGGTCGTGGCGCGGATCCGCTCCGCCTCCCGCAACGGGGCCAGGACGTCGGTCGGGACCGCGTCGATGTACGAGCGGCCCGCCTCGATCGACTCCACCTTGCGCGGGTCGACGTCGAACCCGAGCACGCGGCAGCCGCCGTCGGCGAACGCGCGGCACAGCGGGAGCCCGACGTACCCCAGGCCCACCACCCCGACCGTGGCCTCGCCGGACCGCAGACGCTCGATCAGCTGGTTCATGGGCGGGGAATGTACCAAACCCGCCGCTGGGCGCGGTCAGCGGGTCGAGGCGCTGCTACGCCGGGCGCCGCCGGAGCACCGCGAGGTGCGCGTCGGTCAGCCCGCCCAGGCGGAACACCGCCGCCGCGGGGAGCTCGGCGTAGGCGGCGAGCTCGCGCGCGAGCCCCTCGGGCGAGAGGGTCGGCTCGCGGCCGAGCGCGCCCGCGCCGACGGTCCCGAGCGCCACGTGCACCCGCCCCGGCCAGCGGCGGGCCAGCGCGAGCACGGTGGCGCGCACGCGCCGGCGGAGCGTGGCGGTGGGGATCAGGCTGGCGTACGCCATCACGAGCTTGGTGTGCGGGACGTCCTCGGGGGCGAGCGCGCCGGCCCGCGCGAGCAGGGCGCGGGTCACGCCGCCCCGCGCGGGGTACTCGGCGCACACCACTCGCTGGCCGCGGGCCGCGGCGGCGGCGATCAGGGCGGCCACCCGGCGCGCCCCACCGCGGAGGCCGCGCGCCCCGCGCAGGAAGCGGCCCGGGCGGACGAGCGGCAGCTCGAGGTCGAGCAGCACCGTGCCCGGGGCAGCGCCCGCGCTCAGCTCGGCGTCGAGGCGCTCCAGCTCGTCCACCCCGGCGAAGGCCGAGACCCAGTAGGAGCGGGGCAACAGCGGCCACCACGCCGCCTCGAGCCCGGGCGGGAGCAGCGCCGCGTGGCGGTGGAACGTCGCGAGGTCGGGCGCCGCGAGGTAGACGGTCGCCGGGGGCTCGAGCGCCGCGGCCCGCGCGAGCGTCTCGGGCCCGGGGTACTCCTCGAGCAGGTCGACCCGCACGCTCGGGGCCGCTCCTACGTGCTGGCCGGCGCGCCGAACAGGCGCTCGGCGTTGCCCCACAGCAGCGCGTCCTGGACCTCGGGCGCGAGCCCCAGGCTCAGCACGCGCGACAGCTCGCGGTCCCAGGCGTAGGGCAGGTTGGGGAAGTCGGTCCCGAACAGGATCCGCGTGGGCCAGCGCGCGAGCAGGCCGAGGTCGGGCGCGGGCTCGAGGTAGCCCGCCAGCACCATGGTGGTGTCGAGGTAGAGGCGCGGGTGCTCGGCGAGGAGCGCCTCGAACGCCTCGTAGCGGTCGGCCCCGAGGTGCGGCACGACCAGGGTCAGCTCCGGGTGCCGGGCGAGCGCGCGCCCGACGGCCTCGGGCCGGCACAGCGCCGCGGGGTCGCAGGGATAACCGGCGCAGGCGGGGGCCGGGCCGGCGTGGATCACGATCGGGCGCCCCGCGCGCGCGGCCAGGGCATAGATCGGGTCGAGCCGCGGGTCGTCGGCCGCCACGCCCTGCACGTGGCAGTGCAGCTTGAGCCCGCGCAGCCCGTGCTCGGCGAAGGCGCGCCCGACCACGCCCTCGGCGCCCGGCTCGCCGGGCAGCACGGTCCCGAGCGGGACCAAGAGGTCGGTGTGGCGCGCGGCCAGGGCGGCCATGAAGGCGTTGAGCTCCTCGGCCATGCCCGGGGCGTGGCTGTAGCACAGGCCCACCGCGCGCCGCACCCCGCGCGCGCGCAAGAAGGCGATCACCCCCTCCGCGTCGAGGGGATAGCGCACGGGCCAGGCGTGGCGGGCGAACCAGCGCCGCAGCGCCTCGTGGACGCGCGGCGGGAACAGGTGGACGTGCGCGTCGCACACCCGCAGGCCGGGCGGGACCGCCGCGCCTTCGGCGTCGTCGAGGAGCGGCCAGGGCGTGTCGCTCACGAGGGGCACGATCCCGCGCCGGGGCCGCGCGCGCAACCGCCGCGCTCGACCGGCGCGAGGGGACCTCGGGGTGGCCCTCGTCGCGACCGACCCGACCTGGGATCATGCGCGCGTGGGGTCGTCACGCAAGAAGGAGGAGCCACGCTCGCCGTTCGTCGCGGCCGCGCTGGCGCTCGACGCCGAGTTCGAGGCGCTCGAGCGGCTGGCGACCGCCCTCGAGCGGGCGCCCGTCGAGAACGAGAAGGGGCTGGAGCGCGCCCGCCGCCTCCTCGGCGAGGTGGAGGCCTGCCGCGAGCGCCTGGGCGCGCGGCTGCAGGCGTTCGCGCGCGCGCTGGACGAGGCGCGGGCGCGCAGCGAGCAGGCGAACGAGCGGGTGGCCGCGCGGACGGCCGCCGTGTCCGAGCGCCTCGGCGAGGGGGAGCGGCTGGCGAAGCGGCTCGAGGCCCTCGGCAACGCGGTGGGTCAGCTCGAGCAGCTCCTGGCGGGGCTGCGCCGGCCCGACGGCGGGGCGCTCGGCGAGGAGGAGCGCGGGCAGCTCGCGGCGCAGCTCCCCGAGGTCGACGCGCAGCTCGGGGTGCTGGTCGACGAGGCGCGGCGCCTGATGGACGACGCCCACGCGGCGCGGCTGTGGACGCTGCAGCGCGGCGCCGACACGCTGCGCCAGAGCCTGCAGGGCGCGCGCCACCGCCTCGCGCAGATCGCGCAGCAGCCCGGGGGGAGCGACGAGGGGTGAGCGTCGAGTACGTGACCGAGGTCGACGCGGCGCTGGCGGACCAGCTGATCCCGACCTGGATCGCCGCCTTCGGCGGGACGCCCGCCGAGTGGCGCCGCTACGTCGAGCTGCTCGGGCTCCGCGCGCACCGGGCCGCCCGGCGGGACGGGCGGGCCGTGGGCGGCCTGGCGCTGTACGAGACCGCGCAGTGGTTCGGCGGACGCGCGGTGCCGTGCGCCGGCCTGGCGGCGGTCGCGATCGCCCCCGAGGCGCGCCGGAGCGGGGTGGCGCGCGCGCGGCTCGGCGCGGCCTTCGCCGAGCTGCGCGCGCGGGGGGTGGCGCTGTGCGCGCTCTACCCCTCCACCGACGGGCTGTACCGCGCGCTCGGCTGTGAGCACGCCGGCGCCTGGGTCCGCTACGCGCAGCCGCTGCGCCTGGTCGGCGGCGGCGAGCGGGAGCTGCCGGTGAGCCCGCTCGACCCGCTCGACCCCGCCGCGCTGCGCGCGCTGCACCGCGCCCGCGCGGCGGACGAGCAGGGGCTGCTCGAGCGCGATCACGCCCTGTGGGCGCGCGTGGTCCAGGCCGAGCTCGGGTTCGTGCGGGCCTATCGGGTCGGCCCGCGCGAGGCGCCCGAGGGCTACCTCGTGCTGCGGCAGGCGAGCAAGGACGCGCTGCACGTCACCGACGTCGTGGCGCGCACCGGCCGCGCCGCGCGGCGGCTGTGGACGTTGCTGGGCGACCACGCCAGCACCGTGCGCGAGGTCGAGTGGTCGGGCCCGCCGTTCGATCCCTGGCTGCTGTCGTTGCCCGACCAGGACGCGCGCGTGCTCGCCGCCAAGGCCTGGCTGCTGCGGATCCTCGACGTGGAGGCCGCGCTGCGCGCCCGCGGCTGGCCGCCGGGCGCCGCTGGCGAGCTCGAGCTCGAGGTCGAGGACCCGCTGCTGCCCGAGAACGCCGGCCGCTGGCGCCTGATCGTGGCCGACGGGGCGGCGCGCGTGGAGCGCGGCGGACAGGGCGCGCTCCGTCTCCAGGTCGGCGCGCTCGCGCCCCTCTACAGCGGGCACCTGACCCCGGCCCGCCTGGCCGCCGCCGGCCGGCTCGAGGGCTCGCCCGCGGCGCTGGCGACGGCCGCTCGGCTGTTCGCGGGGCCGCGGCCCTGGATGCCCGACCGGTTCTGAGGGAGGAGCGCGTGACCAGCGTGGAGCTGCCCTGGAGCGCCGGCAAGCCGTTGATCGGAGTGGTGCACCTCGGCCGGCTGCCGGGGCAGGAGGGCGCCGACCTCGACGCCGTGCGCGCGGCGGCCCTGGCCGACGTGCGCGCCCTCGAGGAGGGGGGCGCCGACGCCGTGTTGCTCGAGAACTGGCAGGACCAGAGCCCTGGGCCGTTCGTGGCGCCCGACACCGTGGCGGCCCTGGCCGTGGTCGCGCGCGGGGTGGTGGCCGCCGCGTCCCTCCCGGTCGGCCTCAACGTGCTCCCCAACGACTACCGCGCGGGGCTGGCGGTGGCGGCCGTCAGCGGGGCGCGGTTCGTGTGGCTCGACGTGTTCAGCGACGCGGTGCGCACCGACTACAGCTACTCCCACGTGCCGCCGTTCGAGGTCCGGGTGGACCGGGCCGACGTGCGCGCCTGGCGGGCCCGCCTCGGCCTCGAGGCGCGGGTGGCGCTGCTCGCGAGCGTGCACCCCAAGCACTACACCCTGCTCGAGCCGTCGCTCCCGCTGGTCGAGTCGGCGCACCTCGCCCTGCGGGAGGGCGCCGACGCGGTGGTGCTCACGGGCGTCGCCACCGGCAGCGCCCCCGACCCGGCGCAGGTCGCCCGCCTCAAGGCGGCCCTCCCGCCCGGCGCGACCCTGATCGTGGGGAGCGGCCTCGCGCCCGAGAACGCCCACGCGCTCCTCGCGGCGAGCGACGGCGCAATCGTGGGGAGCTCGCTGCGGGGCCCCGGGTTCGGGCCGATCGACCCGGCGCGGGTGCGCGCGCTGGTGGAGGTGCGGCGGCA
>CAZMSZ010000019.1:33568-38058 GCA_964569055.1 uncultured Planctomycetota bacterium
CTAGCCGTTCCTCCGCCGCATGGCGTCGCGCAGCAGCTTGGCGAGCCGCGCGTCCGAGACCCCGACGGCGCCCGCGATCCGCTTGAGGCGGGCGGCCTCCTTGGGGTGCAGCACCCCGTCGGCGAGCATCACGTCGGCGAGGGCGCGGAGCGCGAGGTCGGTCTCCCGGTCGTCGGGCTTGAGCTGGAGGCGCTCGCCGCGGCGCGCCTCCTCCTCGAGCGCGCCGGCCTCGTCGGCGTCGATCCCGAGCTGGCGGCGCAGCTCGTCGAGCAGCGCGCCCTCGCGCGGGTCGAGGTCGTCGTCGGCGTGAGCGAGGTAGCACAGCACGCGGAACACGCGCCGCCGCCCGCGCTCGCTCAGCGCGTCGAGCTCGTCCACCGTCTCTCCTCCCGCGGCGCGCGCCGCGCCCGAGTCTGCTGCATGCGGCGGCTCAGCCCTGCGGCTCGCGCCGCAGCCGCTCGCGCACCCAGCCCGTGAACCCGCGCGAGGCACGCGCGTCGGGCTTGGCCTCGACGAGCGCGGCGCGGAACGCCGCCGCGTCGGAGTAGCGCTCGGCGGGGTCCTTGGCGAGGGCGCGCAGCAGCGCGTCGCCGAGGCGGCGCGGCAGCTCGGGCGCGACCTCGAGCGGATCGCGCGGGGGCTCGGCCACGATCTGGTAGTGGATCGCGCGCTGCACGTCCTCCACGTCGGGGTCGATCCCGTAGGGGAGGCAGCCGCACACCGCCTCGTACACCACCACGGCGAGCGAGTACAGGTCGCTGCGCGGGTCGAGGCGGCGCCCCTGCGCCTGCTCGGGGCTCATGTAGGTCGGCGTGCCGACCAGGGCCCCGGCCCGGGTCAGCTCGGGGGTGGCCGGGTCCTCGCTCGCGGCGCTGACCGCCTTGGCCACGCCGAAGTCGAGCAGGCGGACCTCCTCCTCCCCCGTGGGACCGACGGTGACCATGAGGTTCGCCGGCTTGATGTCGCGGTGCACGATCCCGATCCGGTGCGCCTCGGCGAGCGCCTCGAGCGCCTGGGCCGCCAGCGCGGTCACCCGCGCCGCGGGCGGCGGCGCGACGGCGCACAGCGACGAGAGCGTGTCGCCGCTGACGAGGTCCATGGTGAAGAACAGGCCGTGGCGCGGGTCGCGCCCGAACTCGCGCAGCGGGACGGCGTAGCGGTGCGCGAACGCCTTCGCGAGCTTGACCTCGCGCAAGAACCGCTTCTCGGCGTCGGGATGGTTGGCGACGAGGCTCGGCAGCAGGACCTTGAGCGCGACCTCCTCGTCGAGGTCCGCGTGGCGGGCGCGGAACACCGCGCCGAAGCCGCCCTGCCCGAGCGGGGCCACGACCTCGAACTTGCCGCCCACGACGGTCCCGGGCTCGAGCGGGGGGCGCGGCGCGGGGATCGCGGCGAACACCGGGTTGGCCGGGCGGGGCGCCTGGCTGCGGGGCGCGCCGAAGCTGGTCTGAGTCGGCTGCGCGGCGAGCTGCTCGCTCGCGAGCCGCCCCGAGCCGTGCCGGGTGCCTCGGGCCCGGCTCCAGCGCTCGCTCGCCTCGGCCAGCACCCGGCGCGCCTGCTCGGGGGTGATCCCGAACGCGAGCGCGAGGCTCCGCAGGCAGGCCGCCTCCTGCTCGCTCACGCGCCCGTCGGCCAGCGTGATGTTCACGACCGCCACGAACAGGTGCGCGCGCGCGGCGGGGTCGAGCGGGACCGCGGCGACCTGGGTCGGGTTGGCGCGCACCTCGCGGAGCAGCTCGCCGGCGCGCGGGCGCGGGATCCCGAGCCAGGCAGCGCAGCGCGTGAGCAGCTCCTGCTCGCCGGGGTCGAGGTGCCCGTCGGCCAGGGCCACGGCCGTCAGGATCCGGAACCGATCGCTCGCGTCCATTCCCGGGAGTCTAGGGCGCTCCGCCGCCGGGTGCCAGCGGCCGCGGAGGCTACGGACGGTCGCTCCCGCCCGCGGCGGCGGCGGGCTCGAGCTCGGCGAGCGCCGCCCCGAACGTGCGCACGACCTCGCCCGCCGGCAGCACCCCGTCGATCCCGCCCACGCTCTTGCCGGCCTGGAAGTAGTCGCGGTAGGAGGCGCCCTGCGCGTTGGCGCGCTTGAGCTGCCAGATCGCGCGCAGGCTGTAGTACGTGCGCACCCAGTGCTTGGCGCGCGGGTGGCGCAGGAGCCGGCGCGCGAGGCAGCCGGCGCGGGTGCCCACGCGCTCCACGTACGGGGTCTTGATCACGGCCACCGGGACGCCCGAGATCTTGTCGGTGAGGACGATGTCCTCGGGGCGGGCGCGCACGATCGCGGCCTTGTAGTCGGGGTGCGCGCGGCACTCGGTGGTGGCGATGAACCGGGTCCCGAGCTGGCAGGCCGCGTAGCCGAGCGCGATCGCCTCGCGGAACGCGGCCGGGTCGCCGATCCCGCCCGCGCACACCAGGGGCACCCCGAGGTCGCGCAGCTCGGACAGCAGCGCGGCGGCCGAGCGCTGCCCCGCGTGGCCGCCGGCGCGCTCGTTGACGCAGATCAGGCCGTCCACGCCGCCCTCGAGCGCCTTGAGCGCCCAGCGCCGCTCGGTCACGTCGTGGTACACGACCCCGCCGGCCGCGTGGACCGCCTCGACCACCCAGCGCGGGTTCCCGAGCGCGGTGATGAAGAACCGGACCCCCTCCTCGAGCGCGACGTCCACCCAGCGCCGCATGCGGTCCTCGTACACGCGCGAGGACTGCTCCACGATCGCGTTGAAGCCGATCGGGCGGTCGGTCAGGGCCCGGATCCGCTGCAGCCCCTCCCGCAGCGGCGTGCCGTGGGCGTAGATCATGGAGATCGGCTGGACCACCCCGATCCCGCCGGCGGCCGAGGCTGCCGCGACCAGCTCGAGGTTCGAGCAGGGATACATGGCCCCGCAGATCAGCGGGACCTCGATACCGACGTGGCGGGTGAACGCGGTCTCCACGGGGACCTCCTCGGCGCGCGCCGCGACGGCAAGGTAGAGGAGCCCGCGGCCGCGGGCCAGCCCCGAGGGGCGCGGGCGGGGGCCGCACGGAGGGGAGAGCGGAGCCGATTTCCGCTTCGGATTCCGAGTCCGAATCCGAGTCCGACGGCTCCGACTCCGCGCCCTCCTGGCGCGCGGGTTGCTCTCTCGCTCCTCATGCCCACCACCGCCTTCGACGTGCTCGGGACCGTGTGCTCGCTCGACACGGTCGAGGCCCGGCTGCGGCAGCTCGGCGCGCCGCCCTGCTCGGTCGAGCTGTGGCTGGCGAACGCACTGCACGCGGCGACCGCGCTCTCGCTCCGCGGGGACTACGCGCCGTTCCTGGAGGTGCTCGGGCTGACCTTGCCCGAGACCCTGGTCCACCTCGGCCTCGACCGGGTGTGTCAGGGCGAGCAGCGCCACCTGCTCGACGCGTTCGCCGAGCTCGACCCCGACCCTGAGGCCGAGGCGGCCGCGCGCCTGCTCCAGGAGGGCGGTCACACCCTGCTCGCGCTGACCAACGGCGCGGAGGACGCCACCTGGCGCCTGCTCGAACGCGGCGGGCTGGCGCCGCTGTTCAGCGAGGTGGTCTCGTGCGACCTGTTCGGGGTGGCCAAGCCCCATCCTCGGGTCTACGAGAGCATCCGGGCGCGCGCGCCGGGCGAGGACGGCCCCTGGCTGATCGCCGCGCACACCTGGGACGTGGCGGGCGCGGCCGCCGCCGGCCTCAGGACGGTGTGGGTGGGCGGGCCGCCGTGCGCCTACCCGGAGCTGTATCCGGAGCCCGACGTGATCGCCCCTGGGCTGGCCGCGGCCGCGCGCGACGTGCTGGCGCGCTCACCAGCTCAGGATCTGCCAGCCGCGCCGCGCCGCCTCGCGGCGTAGCCGCGGGTCGGGCGCGACCACGCGCGGCTGGCCCACCCGGGCCAGCATGGGCAGGTCGGTGTAGGAGTCGCTGTAGAAGAAGGCCTCGGCGAGGTCGCAGCCGACGCCCGCCGCCCAGGCCTCGGCCCGCGCGACCTTGCCCGGGCCGAAGCACACCGGCCGGTCCACGACGCCCAGCAGCCGGCCCTCGGCGTCGACCGGGAAGTGGTTGGCGATCCAGCCGTCGAAGGCCCAGGCCTCGGCCGCGGCGGCCGCCTGGTAGGCGGAGCTGCTGGTGAGCAGCACCAGGCGGTGGCCGGCCGCCCGGTGCTCCTCCAGCGCGGCGGCCGCCCCCGGGCGCAGGCGCGGCGCGACCTGCTCGACGAACCACCGCCGCGTCAGGCGCTCGAGCTCGTGGGCCAGCTCGCCGCGGTAGTGGCGGAGGGCCACGTCGAACGCCCGCTCCACGTCGACCAGCGCGAGGTGGTACAGCCCGCCCCACAGGGCAGCGCGCGCCAGCTGCGCCCGCGAGATCCGGCCGCGCAGCCGCTCGTGCCGCGCCCACAGCAGCGCGCTGTTGACGTCGATCAGCGTGCGGTCGAGGTCGAAGAAGGCGGTGACGGGCATGGGCCCATCCTAGAGCGCGGGCGGGATCCCGGCCGCCACCGGCGAGGGCGCGGC
>CAZMSZ010000020.1:0-16408 GCA_964569055.1 uncultured Planctomycetota bacterium
TCTCCTTGACCACCATGTCCTTCATGACCAGGCCGCGCCCGGTGAAGGCGATCTCGGCGATCGCCTCCTTCATGGGGGAGACCTTGGGCACCAGGCGCAGCCGCCAGCCCTCGCCTTCGGGCAGCCGCTCGAAGCCCAGGGTGTAGAGCTCCTCGAGCGCGGCCCGGTCGCCGCGCAGGATCGGCAGGAAGCTGTCGAGGAACTGGCGGACCACCGGGTGGCTGTCGAGGTCGATCGTCTGGTGCTCGCGCGCGTCCCCCATGCGCAGCGTCCGCCCGTCGATCACCACGCTCTGCACCACGGGCTTGGTGGTGTGGCGGGCCATCAGGCCGGGCGCCGCGTAGTGGAACGTGCCCTCGTTGACCAGCGGCGCGGCCAGGAGCGCCATGCGCTTCTCCTCGCGGAACCGGGCCTCGAGCCCCGGCAGGCGGGCGAACTCGGCCAACAGGCCGTCGAGCGTCTCGGGGTCGGCCTCCGGCGCGGGAGCGGCCGGCGCCGGGGTCGCCCCGGGGTCGGCGGGCTCGTCCGCGCGCGCTCCGCCGCCGTCGCTCACCGGGGCGAGCAGGGCGGCGAGCAGCACCATCACCATCATTATGGCGCGAGTCATGGCCTGGATCGTACTCGATCACTCCAGGAGCTGGACCGAGAGCGTCTCGATCGTGAGCTCGTAGCCGTAGTAGCCGTTCTCGATCCGGACCTGCTTGGGCAGCGTGCCCGCGGCCCCGTCCTCGTAGGTGACCGTCACCTCGCCCGCGGGCGGCGGGTCGCGGCGGCGAAACGTGCGCGCCAGGACCGTCCCGTCCGGCCCGCGCGCCTCGGTGACCAGCTCGGGGCCGAGGGGCGCCACCTCGGTCGCGTCGGCTCCGCCGGCGCCGGGGGCGGGGGGCAGGGCGAGGAAGTAGGCGTGGTGAATGTCCTGGAGCAGGTAGCGCGGCTCGAGAGGCGGCCCCTTCCCCTCGGGGAGCTGCGAGGTGAACGTGACCCCGCTGGGCGCCTGGAGCAGGGTGAAGGCCCGCGTCCCGAACGGGGTCAGCCCGATCACCGTCAGCGTCTCGCCCTGCTTCTGCAGCGCCGCCTCGAAGCTGGCCTCCCCGCCCGGGAACCGCGCCGTCACCCGCTGGCGCGCCAGGAAGTCGGGGCGCACGGCCAGGGCGGTCGGCTCGACCAGCACGTCGGGCTCGGGCGGCGGGCCGCTCGCGCAGCCGGCCAGCGCCGCGGTGACCCCGACGATTAACGAGGCGCCCGCGCCGCGGTACCATCGTCCGTTTCGGTGCGTCGACCTCCCGGACGGCCCGCGGGGTCGGCGGCGCGCGGGGCGACAACCAGGCGCGAGAGAAGGCGCGCGCGCGGCGTGACGCACGCGCTCCAACTCCACGCCCTTCCCCTTGTTCCGGTCGGGGTCGCTGATAAGATCCCGCCTCCCTTCACGGGGATCCCTCGCATCGCACGCACACCGGGGGTGCAGGAACATGCTCGCGCTCGTCCCGGGTCTCGCGCACGCCGCGCTCGCCGCCTCCGCCTTCGCGGGGTTCGGCGGGCTCGCGCTCATGGCGCTGATCTGCATCGTCATCGGCTCGGTCGCGCTCCTCGTGTCGAAGATCCTCGGCCCGAAGCGCCCGACCCGCGTGAAGCAGCTCCCTTACGAGTGCGGGGTCGACCCGATCCAGGAGGGGGCGCGCGAGCGCTACTCGATCCACTTCTACCTGGTGGCGATCCTGTTCATCCTGTTCGACCTCGAGACGGTGTTCCTGTTCCCCTGGGCCGCCTCGTTCCGCGACGGGACGCTCGAGGGGCCGGTGCGGATCGTGTTGCTGGTCGAGGTGCTCCTGTTCGTGGGGGTCCTCGGCGCGGGCCTGTTCTACGTCTGGAAGCGGAGGGGCCTGGAATGGGACTAGAAGACTTCCTCGGTAAGGGGTTCCTCGCCACGCGCGTCAAGGACCTCCTCGCCTGGGGCCGCAAGAACAGCCTCTGGCCGATGCCGTTCGGCACCGCCTGCTGCGCGATCGAGTTGATGTCGACCATGTCGTCGCGCTACGACCTGGCGCGGTTCGGCGCCGAGGTGGTGCGCTTCTCGCCGCGGCAGGCCGACATGCTGATCGTCGGCGGCCGCGTCACGCTCAAGATGATGCCCGTGCTCCAGCGGATCTGGCTGCAGATGCCCGAGCCGAAGTGGAGCATCAGCATGGGCGCCTGCGCCTCGTGCGGCGGGGTGTTCGACACCTACACCATGATCCAGGGCGTCGATCAGTTCATCCCGGTCGACGTCTACATCCCGGGCTGTCCGCCGCGCCCCGAGAACCTGATCGACGCCGTGCGGCTGATCCAGGACAAGGTCGCGGGCAAGGACATCCAGAAGATCATCGACGAGCGGACCGGCATGCCGCAGCTCCCGCGGCTCGAGGCCATGACCGCGCTGCGCGAGGGCCGCAAGGTCGAGGTGGGCCGCAAGCTGGAGGTGCTCCGGTGAGCGGCCGCGGGCAGCTGCCGACCGTCGACCCGCACGAGCTCGCCGAGCAGCGCCGCCGCCAGAGCGCCGAGGCGGGAGCGCGGCGGCTGGAGCGCGAGCGCGAGCTGGCGCGGCGCGCGGCGGCCTGGCTGGGCGACGACCTGGTCGAGGGGCCGCTCGAGCTCCAGGGGCAGCTCGAGGTCGTCTGCGAGCTCGGGCGCGCGCGCGCGCTGCTGAGCCACCTGCGCGACGAGCTCGGCTTCGAGATGCTGACCGACGTCACGGGGATCGACTACCTCAAGTGGGCGCGCCCCACCCCCGAGCGGTTCGCGGTGCTGTGGAACCTGACCTCGCTGCGCCACAACGCGCGGCTGCTGGTGCGGGCCTACGTCAGCGAGGACGACCCGATCGCGCCCACGGTCAGCGACCTGTGGCCGGCCGCGAACTTCGCCGAGCGCGAGGTCTACGACATGTACGGGATCGAGTTCTCGGGCCACCCCAACCTGATCCGCCTGCTGATGCCGCTCAGCTACACCGGCTTCCCGCTGCGCAAGGACTACCCCCTGCGCGGGCGCGGCGAGCGGGACGACTTCCCCGTGATCCGTCGCACCAACGAGGAGGAGGCGTGAGCGCTCCCGAGCGTTCGACCCCCCTGGTCGACAACCAGCTCTCCGGCGAGCCGATCGAGCAGCACGCGTTCGGCGAGCGGGCCGTCTCGTTCGAGCCGGGGCTCGACTCGCGCGAGATGGTGCTCAACTTCGGCCCGCAGCACCCCGCCATGCACGGCACGCTGCGCCTGGTGCTGACCCTCGACGGCGAGCGGGTGAAGAAGGCCGAGCCCGAGATGGGCTTCCTCCACACCGGCTTCGAGAAGCTCGGCGAGTACCGCACCTTCAACCAGTTCGTGGTCGTCACCGACCGCATGAACTACCTGTCCGCCATGGCGAACAACGTCGGGTTCGCCTGCGCCGTCGAGGAGCTGCTCGGGATCGAGATCCCGCCGCGCGCCCAGGCGATCCGCGTGCTCATGGCCGAGCTGTCGCGGATCTCCGACCACATCCTGTCGATCGGCCTGCAGGGCATGGACCTCGGCGCGTTCACCGCCATGCTGTGGGCGTTCATCGAGCGCGAGCGGGTCTACGACGTGTTCGAGCTCAGCTCGGGCGGCCGCCTGACCACCAGCTACACCCGCGTGGGCGGGCTCGCGTTCGACCTCCCCGACGAGGTCCCCGGGCGGGTGCGCAGCTTCATCGAGCGGCTCGGCGACGTGGTCGAGCAGATCGAGGGCCTGCTGTCGCGCAACCGGATCTTCCTCGACCGCACCAAGGGGATCGGCACCACCAACCGCGAGGACGCGATCGCCTACGGCCTGAGCGGCCCGGTGGCGCGCGCCTCGGGGGTCGACCGCGACATGCGCCGCGACCGCCCGTACCTCGGCTACGAGACCTACGACTTCGAGATCCCGGTGCTGACCGACGGCGACGTCTACGCGCGCTACGAGCTGCGCCTGGCCGAGGTGCGCGAGTCGGCCAAGATCGTGCGGCAGGTGCTCGACCGCATGCCCAGCGGCCCGATCAACGCGCTCGGCAAGACGACGCTCCCGGGCAAGGACGAGACCTACACCAAGATGGAGTCGCTGATCCAGCACTTCATGGTGGAGATGCCCGGCCACGGGCTCAAGACGCCGGTGGGCGGGGTGTACCACGCGACCGAGTCGCCGAACGGCGAGCTCGGCTGGTACATCATGTCGGACGGCACCGGCGTGCCCTACAAGGTGCGCTGCCGGCCGCCGTCGCTGTTCCAGTTCCAGTCGATCCCCCACATGTGCGAGGGCCGCCTGATCGGCGACGTGGTGGCCAACATGAGCTCGCTCAACGTGATCGCCGGGGAGCTCGATCGCTGATGGCCGTCCTGCCGCTGGCCGGCGAGGTGACCCTCCGCACCTTCACGCCCGAGGTCGAGGCGGAGCTCGAGGCGCTCTGCGCCCGCTACCCCGAGCGAAAGGCCGCGCTCCTGCCGGCGCTGCGCATCTGCGAGCGCGAGTTCGGCTCGGTCGACCTCGGCGCCATGAAGCTGGTGGCCGAGAAGCTCGGCGTCAGCCCGTCGTACGTGTTGGGGGTGGTGTCGTTCTACTTCCACTTCCGCCGCCCCACCGAGGGCACCTTCGTGATCGAGGTGTGCCGCACGCTCCCCTGCGACCTGCGCGGCGCGGGCGCGTTCTACGAGCACGCCGCCAACAAGCTCGGGATCAAGCACGGGCAGACCACCGACGACGGGCTGTTCACGCTCAAGAAGGCCGAGTGCCTCGCCGCCTGCGACAAGGCGCCGCTGTGCCACATCAACGCCTACAGCTTCGAGCTGCTCGACGCCGAGACGTTCGACCAGATCGTGGACGAGATCCGCAAGGACCCCGAGGCGTTCGACCTGCGCGCCGGCCGCAAGATGCCGCACCCCTGGCGCGGCCCCGCCGACCCGAACGCGCAGCGGACCAAGCCCGAGGGCGAGCGCGACTACCTGCACGAGGCGCTGACCCACGAGCCGGTGCTCGGCAAGCGCTTCTTCCGCGAGGACTGGGCGACCTACGCCGAGTACGTGGCGGACGGCGGCTACGAGGGCGCCAAGAAGGCGCTGAAGCTCGCGCCGACCGAGGTGATCGCGCAGACCAAGCGCGCCGGGCTGCGCGGGCGCGGCGGCGCCGGCTTCCCCACCGGCGTGAAGTGGGGCTTCGTCCCGACGCCCGAGAAGGTGCCCGGGCCGCGTTACCTGCTGATCAACGCCGACGAGTCGGAGCCGGGGACCTTCAAGGACATCCGGTTCATGGAGGACGACCCCCACCAGCTCCTGGAGGGGATCGTGATCGCGTGCCACGCGATCCAGGCCAACGACGCCTACATCTACATCCGCGGCGAGATGCGCTACGGGGCCGAGGTGCTCGAGAAGGCGATCGCCGAGGCCTACGCCCAGGGGATCTTCGGCAAGGACGCCATGGGCTCGGGCCGGCGGATCGACTGCACCGTGCACCGCGGCGCGGGCGCCTACATCTGCGGCGAGGAGACGGCGATGATCAGCTCGCTCGAGGGCGGGCGCGGCTACCCGCGGCTCAAGCCGCCGTTCCCCGCGGTCAAGGGCGTGTGGGGCCAGCCCACGATCGTCAACAACGTGGAGACGATCTGCAACCTGCCGCACCTGTTCGCGCGCGGGCTGGAGTGGTACACCTCGCTCGGCACCCCGCCGATCCCGCACGAGAACCCGCGCCAGAGCAAGCTCGGCAGCCAGGGGCCGAAGGTGTGGTGCGTCAGCGGCCACGTCAACCGGCCCGGCGTGTACGACGTGCCGTTCGGTGTGACGCTCAAGCAGCTGATCTTCGACGAGCGGTTCTGCGGCGGGATCCCGGGCGGACGCAAGCTCAAGGGGGTGGTTCCCGGCGGCTCGTCCATGAAGATCCTCACCGCCGACGAGGTCGACGTCGCGCTCTGCTTCGACGCGGTGCAGGCGGCGGGCTCCTCGATCGGCAGCGCGGCGATCTTCGTCATGGACGAGACCGTGTGCATCGTGAACGCGCTCCTCAACGTGCTCCGCTTCTACGAGCACGAGTCGTGCGGGCAGTGCACCCCCTGCCGCGAGGGCTCGGGCTGGATGCGCAAGATCCTCAGCCGCATGGAGAAGGGCCTGGGGACGATGGAGGACTTCGACACCATCGCCCGCCTGACCGACGAGGCCTGCGGCAAGACGATCTGCGTGTTCGCCGAGGCCTGGTCGTGGCCGGCGCAGAGCTACATCGCCAAGTTCAAGGACGAGTTCGTGGCCCACATCAAGGAGGGACGCTGCCCCAAGGGCGGCAAGCTCTACGAGCCCCTCCCCCGCAAGGCCTAGCGGCCAGGAACCCCGAGGCGCGCAGCGAGCATGACCGACGCGGGCGAGATCCAGTTCAAGATCGACGGGGAGGAGCTCACCGCCCACCCGGGGGAGACGATCCTCCAGGCGGGGCTCCGCCACGGCAAGTTCATCCCGCACTACTGCTGGCACCCGGCGCTGTCGATCGCCGGCAACTGCCGGATGTGCCTGGTCCACGTCACGCCGGGCCCCCCCGGCAAGCCGGTGATCGCCTGCGGCACGCAGGTCACCGCCGGCATGGAGGTGGACAGCAGCTCGGACAAGACGAAGTACGCGCGCGAGGGCGTGCTCGAGTTCCTGCTGGCGAATCACCCGCTCGACTGCCCGATCTGCGACCAGGCGGGCGAGTGCGACCTCCAGCAGTACAGCTACGACCACGGGCGGTCGTTCTCCAAGTTCGACGAGGCCAAGACCCAGCGCCCGCGCAAGGACCTCGGCCCGCTGATCCGGTTCAACGGCAACCGCTGCATCGTGTGCACGCGCTGCGTGCGGTTCTGCGAGGAGATCACCGGCAGCGCCGAGCTGACGGTCGTCAACCGCTCCGACCAGAGCTACATCGACATCTTCCCCGACCAGCCGCTCGACAACCCGCTCTCGGGCTGCACCGCCGACCTGTGCCCGGTGGGCGCGCTGCTCGAGACCGACTCGATCCACAGCACCCGCGTGTGGCTGCACCGCCGCACCAAGAGCGTGTGCGGCGGGTGCGCCACCGGCTGCAACATCAACGTCGAGACGTTCGACGACAAGGTGAAGCGGATCACCCCGCGCGAGAACCAGGCGGTCAACCGCTGGTGGATGTCCGACGACGGGCGCCTCACCTACAAGGAGGCGCTCGCGCAGGACCGCCTGCGCGAGGCGCGGGTCGACGGCGAGCCGGTCGCGGCTCGCGCCGCGGTCGAGAAGGCGCTCGAGCTGCTCCGCGAGGCGGGCGACGCGGTCGCCGTGCTGACCACCGGGTTCGCGAGCAACGAGGAGCTGTTCCTGCTCGACCAGCTCGCGACCAAGGGGCCGCGCGGGGTGGTGTTCCGGGCCGACGGCTCGAGCTACACCGCGCGCGACGGCTTCACGATCAGCAAGGACAAGAACCCCAACCGCGCCGGGGTCGAGGCCTTCTTCGGCAAGGCCAACGCGGGCGACGACGTGGCCGCCGCGATCCGCGGGGGCAAGGTCAAGCTCCTGATCGTGCAGGACGGGATCCCGGGCGGCGGGCCCTGGAGCGCGCCGGTGCTCGCGGCCGCGCAGGAGGCGCCCGCGGTGATCGCGCTGTCGCTGACCGACGGCGCCGTGGCCGGCCTCGCGACCGTGGCGCTCCCCGCGCAGCACTGGACCGAGAAGGACGGCACGTTCGTGAACGGGCGCGGCCGGCTGCAGCGCGTGCGCGCGGCCACGCCGCCGGTGGGCGACGCGCCGACCGACCTCGAGGTCCTGCAGGAGCTCGCCCGCGGGCTGGGCCGGATCCCGCGCGTGGTCTCGGCGGCCGGCGTGTTCCGGCGCCTGGCGGCCGCGCACCCGGGCAAGCTGGGCGGCGTCGCGAGCTACGAGGCGATCGGCGACGTGGGCGTCCCGCTGCCGGGCGCGCAGGACACCACGCCCCCCGAGGCGTGCACGACCTACTACGAGGCCGGGCCCGTCAGCCGCCACCCGGGCCGGGCCGACGACGAGCAGACGCGGATCTCGGTGCACCGGGCGCACGACGCCGGGTTCGGGACCGTGCGGGGCAGCATCTGATGGAGTTCCTGATCACGCTCCTCAAGGCGCTCCTGGTCATCGGCGTGGCGATGAACGTCGTCCCGCTGCTGATCTACCTCGAGCGCAAGATCTGCGCCTACATCCAGGGGCGCCTGGGGCCCAACCGGGTCAACCTCTCGCTCGGCGACGTGCGCTACCTCATGCCGGCGTCCATGCACGGCGCGGTGCCTGAGTGGCTGGCGCGGGTCAAGCTGATCCCGGGCTCGCTGCAGCCGCTCGCCGACGCGATCAAGCTCGCCTTCAAGGAGGAGATCATCCCCGAGAAGGCGGACAAGCTGCTGTGGCACATCGCGCCGGTGATCGGCTTCATCCCGGTCGGGACGGCGCTCGCGTTCATCCCGTTCGGCGGCGTGTTCGAGTTCGGGCCGACCCACCTGCTCGGGCTCGAGATCGGCCACCACGTGGTCGACCTGCGGGTCGCGACCGCGAACATCGGCGTGCTCGGCCTGTTCGCGATCACCTCGCTGGCGGTCTACGGGATCGCGGTCGGCGGCTGGGGCTCGGGCTCGAAGTACCCGCTCATGGGCGCGGTCCGCTCGGCGGCGCAGATGATCAGCTACGAGATCGCCATGGGCCTGGCGATCCTGGCCGCGATCGCGACCGCCGGCAGCGTCGACCTGCAGGAGTTCGTGATCCGGCAGGCCACCTCGTGGCACGGCTTCGGCTGGCTGGCGTTCAAGCAGCCGCTGGCCGCGTTCGTGTTCATGGTCGCCATGTTCGCCGAGAACAACCGGCTCCCGTTCGACCTCCCCGAGGCCGAGCCCGAGCTCGTGGGCGGCTACCACACCGAGTACACGGGCCTGAAGTTCGGGCTGTTCTTCCTCGGCGAGTACATGGCCATGATCGTCATGTGCAGCCTGTTCACCACGATCTTCCTGGGCGGCTGGACCCTCCCCGGCCTGATCGACCCCCTGAGCACCGGCGCGCTCAACGCGCTGCTCGGGGTGCTGGTGTTCGGGGCCAAGGTGTTCTTCCTGCTCTGCTTCCAGCTCTGGATCCGCTGGACGCTGCCGCGCTTCCGCTACGACCAGATCATGAGCCTCGGCTGGAAGGTCCTGGTCCCGCTGGCGCTCGGCAACCTCGTCGTGACCGCGGTGGTCCTCACGTTCTGGGCGTAGGGGCGGAGATCGATCATGGTGAATGTCCACGACCACGACGAGCAGCACGGGCACGGGCACGAGGACGTCCCGCCGCCCGGCAAGGCGCTGGCCGACAAGCTCTACATCCCGGCGGTGCTGCGCGGGATCCGGCTGACCATGAACCGGTTCTTCGGGACCGTGGCCGGCGAGGACGCCACCGTGCAGTACCCCGAGCAGGGGATCTACGACCGCGGCGTCGAGGACCGGGCGATCGGCCACCCCAACCCGCGCTACCGGGGCGAGCACATCCTGGTCAAGGACGAGCAGGGGCGCGAGAAGTGCGTGGCGTGCCTGCTGTGCATGGCGGCCTGCCCGGCGCTGTGCATCCACATCGAGCCCGAGCCCGCCCCGGCCGAGTGGAGCGACCGCGAGCGCCGGCCGAAGGTGTTCGAGATCGACATGCTCCGCTGCATCTACTGCGGCTTCTGCGAGGAGGCCTGCCCCTGCGACGCGATCCGGCTGACGCCGAAGTTCTACACGCCGACCACGTCGCGGGCGGAGCGGGTCTACGGCAAGCAGCGCCTGCTCGAGAACAACCCGGCGGCGCAGGTGCCGCAGCGGCCGGCCAAGTAGCCGGGCCGCGAGGGGAGAGCCATCCGTGCCAACGTTCCTGGTCCTGCTGGTGGGGGCGCTGATCGTGGTCGCCGGCGCCACGACGGTCACCCGCAAGAACCCGGTCCACGCCGCGCTCGCCATGCTGGTGGCGCTGGCCGGCGTGGCGGGCCTGTTCCTCGGGCTGCACGCGCCGTTCCTGGCCGCCATGCAGGTGCTGCTCTACGGCGGCGCGATCATGGTGCTGTTCGTGTTCATCATCATGCTCCTCACCCTGCGCGAGGAGGAGATGGGCCCCGAGCCGCCCACCCGCGACCGGGTGCTGGCGCTGATCGGCGCGTTCGCGCTCCTGTTCGCGACCACGTTCGCGGTCGCGGGGCGCGGGACCGAGCCGTTCCCGGTCCCCTACCCCGAGGCGCGCGCCGCGGCGGGCGAGCTGCCGGGCGACGCCGAGAAGGCGGGCTTCGGCTCGACCGAGCACTTCGCGCGCTTCCTCTACACCGACTACGCGGTCGCGTTCGAGCTGGTGACCGTGCTCGTCATGGCCGCGGTCGCCGGCGTGATCGTGCTGGCGCGGCGGCCCGACAAGCACGAGCTCGACCGGACGCGCCTCACGGGAGGCCACTCGTGACCGACCTCACCACGCCCGACGCGATCCAGCTCGTCGCGGCCGCCCTGTTCGCGGTCGGCGTGTTCGGCGTGCTCGCGCGGCGCAACCTGCTGATCGTCCTGATGTCCGTCGAGCTGATGCTCAACGGCGTCAACCTGTCGCTGGTCGGCTTCTCGCGCGAGGTGGCCGACCGCACCGACGGGAGCCCCGAGGCGGGGCAGGTCATGGTGCTGATGGCCATGGCCGTGGCCGCGGCCGAGGTCGCGGTCGGGCTCTCGATCCTGATCGCGCTGTTCCGGCACATCCGCACGGTCGACGTCGACTCGCCGCGGGCCACGGCGCTCCGAGACTAGCAACCGAAGACGGCACCGGAGAGGGACCCGTGTATCCCAAAGAGATCGGCTGGCTGCCGGCGATCATCGCGCTGCCGCTCCTCGGCGCGCTGCTGAACGGACTGTTCGGCAAGCGGCTCGGGAAGGGCTTCGTCAAGGTGGTCGGCATCTGCGCGCCGGCCGCGGCGTTCGTGCTGACGCTCGCCGCGTTCTTCGGCCTCTACGACGCCGACTACGGCAACCCGCTCCACGAGGCGCGGGTCGTCGCGGTCCGCGCGCCCTCGCGGACCGCCTTCACCGGCGCCTGGAACGAGATCCTGCGCAACCCCAACTCCGCCCACTGGATCGTGCAGGAGGAGGGGGACCGGGTGATCCGGATCCGCGTCCCGCGCGGCCTGCCGGCCGCGGCGGACCTCACGCCGATCGCCCGCGACGTCCAGGGCGTGCCCGGCGAGGGCGAGGCGTTCGCGCCCGGCGCCGCGTTCCTGCAGCGGCTCGAGGCGGAGTACGGAGTCAAGACCGGCCCCGCCGGCGAGGTCGCGCCGCGGGCCTACACCGCGGACCTCGGCCGCTGGATCGCGTTCGGCGACCTGCAGGTGCGCTTCAACTTCCTGGTCGACCGCCTGGCGATCGTGCTGATGCTGGTGATCACCGGCGTCGGCACCCTGATCCACCTCTACTCGACCGGCTACATGGGCCACGAGCCGCCCGGCACGTTCGCGCGGTTCTTCACCTACCTGAACCTGTTCGTGGGCGCGATGCTCACACTGGTCATGGGCGCCAACGCCCTCCTCCTGTTCATCGGGTGGGAGGGGGTCGGCCTGTGCAGCTACCTGTTGATCGGGTTCGACTACAAGGAGGCCGACAAGGCGGCCTGCGGCAGCAAGGCGTTCATCGTCAACCGAATCGGCGACGTCGGCTTCGTGCTCGGCACCCTGACGCTGCTGGTCGCGGTCCGCGACGCGCTCCCGGCCGGCGCGCCGCTGACGCTCGACTTCGCGCAGTTCAACGCGCACGCCGGGGCGATCTCGCCCGCGATCCTGGGGCTGGCCTGCGTGCTCCTGTTCCTGGGCGCGACCGGCAAGAGCGCTCAGATCCCGCTCCAGCTCTGGCTCCCCGACGCCATGGCCGGCCCGACCCCGGTCTCGGCCCTGATCCACGCCGCCACCATGGTGACCGCCGGCATCTACATGATCGCCCGGCTCAACCCCGTGTTCGCCGAGGCGACCGTGGGCGGGATCCCGGTGCTCGGCCTGGTGGCCGTTGTCGGCGTGCTGACCGCGTTCTTCGCCGGCACCGCGGCGCTGGGGCAGGACGACATCAAGAAGGTCCTGGCCTACTCCACGATCAGCCAGCTCGGCTACATGTTCGTGGCGCTCGGCGCGGCCGCGTTCGGGGCGGCGGTGTTCCACCTCGTGACGCACGCCTTCTTCAAGGCCGTGCTGTTCCTCGGGGCGGGCTCGGTGATCCACGCCACCCACACCCAGAGCATGCGCGAGATGGGCGGGCTGCGCCGCGCCATGCCGACCACCTACTGGACCATGGCGGTGGGCGCGGCGGCGCTGGCCGGGTTCCCGCTGTTCTCGGGCTTCTTCAGCAAGGACCTGATCCTGTTCGAGACGCTGGTCCGCTTCAAGAGCGACCACTCGAGCGCGGTGTGGGGCGTGATCTACGCGCTCGGCGTGCTGACCGGCCTGATCACCGCGGTCTACTCGACCCGCATGATCTGCATGACGTTCCTGGGCGACTACCGCGGGCGCGGCCAGCCGCACGAGTCGCCCGGGTCCATGACGGCGCCGCTGGTGGTGCTGGGCGTGCTGGCGGTGATCGGCGGCCTGCTCGGCCTCCCGGCGCTCGTCCCCTACGGCGCGGAGCTGCTGCCCAAGACGTTCCTGGCCTCGGTGTGGCCGGGCGCCGGCCATCCGGCCGGGATCGACGCGCACGCCCTCCACACCCTCGAGCTGGTCGGCATGGGCGTGGGCGGCGCGGCCGCGATCCTGGGCGTGGCGATCGGCTGGACGATGTGGGGGCAGAAGCGGCCCGACGAGGTGCCCTGGGAGAGCGTCGAGACCGGCGGGCTGGCGCGGGGGCGCGCCGTCCTGGCCAACGCCTGGTACTACGACGAGCTGGTCAACAAGAAGCTCGTGCAGCCGGTGGTGCTCTACCTCTCGTCGGTCCTGTGGAAGCACGTGGACGACGCGGCGATCGACCGCGGGCTGGTGGACGGCGCGGGGCGCGTGAGCGTCCAGCTGTCCCTGTTCGCGCGGGTGTTCCAGACCGGCCGGGTGTCCCGCTACGTGGGCTACGTGGTGGTGGGCGCGCTGCTGGTCGTCGTGTTCTCGCTGGGCGAGCTCGTCCGCTCGAGCCTCTAGGCAGGAGTGATCGTGGACCAGTTGCCGTTCCTCGAGGCCTCGATCTTCCTCCCGCTGCTGGGGGCGCTGGCGATCGCGTTCCTGGTCCCGCGGGAGGACGAGGGCGCCGTGCGCGGCGCGGCCCTCGTCGCCAGCCTCGCGACGTTCGTGATCAGCCTGCCCCTGTTCTTCCGCTACGACGCGGCGCTCGGCGGGTTCCAGTTCCAGCGGGTCGTCGACTGGCTGGGGCCGTTCGGGGCCAGCTTCAAGCTGGGCGTCGACGGGATCAGCCTGCTCCTGATCGTGCTGACCACGTTCCTGGTGCCGGCCTCGATCCTGGCCTCCTGGCGCGGGATCACGAAGGGCGTCAAGGAGTTCCACGTGGCGCTCCTCGTCCTCGAGGCCGCCATGGTGGGCGTGTTCGCGGCGCGGGACCTCCTCCTGTTCTTCCTGTTCTGGGAGGTGATGCTCGTCCCCATGTTCCTCCTGATCGGGGTGTGGGGCGGCGAGGACCGGATCAAGGCTGCGATCAAGTTCTTCATCTACACCGCGGTCGGCAGCCTGCTCATGATGGCCGCGATCGCCTGGATCTACGTGGCGGCCGGCCAGAGCTTCGACCTCGAGGTGGCCGCGCGCGAGCTGGCCGCCCTGCGCGAGAGCGGGGCGCTGGGCTCCGGCGCGCAGCTCTGGCTGTGCCTGGCGTTCGTGATCGCGTTCGCGATCAAGGTCCCGGTGTTCCCGTTCCACACCTGGCTCCCGCACGCCCACGTGCAGGCGCCCACCGCGGGCTCGGTGATCCTGGCGGCGGTGCTGCTGAAGATGGGCGGCTACGGCTTCATTCGCTTCTGCCTGCCGCTGTTCCCGCAGGGCGCGCAGCAGCTCGCCTTCGGGATGTGCCTCCTGGGCGCGATCGGCGTGATCTACGGGGCGCTGATGGCGCTGGCCCAGAAGGACCTCAAGCGCCTGATCGCCTACTCCTCGATCAGCCACCTCGGCCTGGTGGTGATCGGGATCTTCGCGGCCCTCGCCAGCCACGACGCCGAGGCCTGGCTGGCCGGGACGCTCCCGGCCGCCGAGGCGCACGCGCTCGCGGCCGGCCACGCGCGCGCCCTCTCGGGCAGCGTGTTCCAAATGGTCGCGCACGGCCTCTCGACCGGCGCGCTGTTCTTCTTGGTGGGCACGATCTACGACCGCCGCCACACCAAGGAGATCGCCAAGCTGGGCGGCCTGGCCGCCGCGGCCCCGGTCATGGCGAGCTGCTTCGTGGGGGCGACCTTGGCCTCGGTCGCCCTCCCCTCCACCGCCGGCTTCGTGGGCGAGATCCTGATCCTGATCGGGACCTACGAGACGACGCCGCTGTTCGCGGTCCTGGGGATCGCCGGCATGGTCCTGGGCGCGGCCTACATGCTGTTCGCGGTGCAGCGCGTGTTCTTCGGGCCGGCGAGCGGCGAGAACGCCGAGGTCGAGGACCTCGACGGGATCGAGCTGTGCGGGCTGCTCCCGCTGGTGATCGGGTCCTTCGTGCTGGGCCTGTTGCCAGGACCGTTCCTGGAGCGCCTCGAGCCGGCAGTGGCGGCCTTGATCGCCAGCTACGGGGGTTGAGCCGTGGACCCGATCTCGATCTCGTTCGACGCCGACGAGTTCTGGCTGCTGATGCCGATCGCCATCCCGGCGGTGTTCGGACTCGTGGCGTTGATCGCCGACCTCTTCTTGAAGAACGCCGCCAACAAGGTCTCGCTGGCGCTGCTCACCACCATGGCCACCGTGCTGTCGGGGATGACGGCCGGCGCGCTGTGGACGGGTGACGTGGCCCGAGTGGCCCTGGGCGGCGCGATCTCGGTCAGCGCCTACGGGGCGGCCCTCGCGCTCCCGATCCTGCTCGGCACCACGGTGATCGGCCTGGCGGTCGCCCACTACGGGAAGGGCGGCGCGGGCGACCCCGAGCGCCAGCCCTCGATCGCCCACGGCGAGCTGTACGGCCTGCTGCTGTTCGGGACCTCGGGCATGCTGGCGCTGGTCGTCGCCAACGACCTCGTCACGCTGTTCGTGGCGATCGAGACGCTCTCGATCGCGGCCTACGCGCTGACCGGCGTCGACCGGCGCAGCCCGCGCTCGGCCGAGGGCGCCATGAAGTACTTCATCATGGGCGCCTTCGCGGCGGGCTTCCTGCTCTACGGCATGTCGCTCCTGTACGGCGCCACGCGCACCATGCGGCTCGACGTGATGGCGCAGGTGGCGCTCGACACGGGCGGCCTGCGGCTCGCCACGGTCGGCGGCGCCCTCCTGATGGTGGGCCTGCTGTTCAAGGTGGCCGCCGTCCCGTTCCACGCCTGGTCGCCCGACGCCTACGAGGGCGCGCCCAGCCCCGTGACCGGCTGGATGTCGGTCGGGGTCAAGGTGGCCGCGTTCGGGGCGGCGCTGCGGGTGCTCCAGGCGCTCGGCGCCTGCGGCGCGCTCGGCTCCTCGGCGGTGTGGCTGCTGTGGTTCCTGGCGGCCCTCACGGTGATCGTGGGCAACGCCGCGGCGCTCACCCAGCGCAACCCGCGCCGCCTGATGGCCTACTCCGGCGTGGCCCACGCCGGCTACCTGCTGGTCGGCCTGGTCGCCGTGGCGCGCCAGTTCGACGCGCACCACCCGGCGGGCGCGGCCGAGCTCCACGCGGCCGGCCTCGACGCCGCCGCGGGGATCCTGTTCTATCTCCTGGCCTACGGCCTGGCGAACCTCGGCTTCTTCGCGGTGATCACCAGCCTCGAGCGCAAGGGCGAGGACGTGGACGACCTCGCCGGCCTGGCCGGCCTGGCCCGCACCGACCCGCGCGCCGCGGTGGTCATGACGATCTCGCTGATCTCGCTGGCCGGGATCCCCGGCACCGCCGGGTTCCTGGGCAAGCTGTGGGTGTTCCGCGCCGGCGTGGCCGCCGGCGACCTCGGCCTGGTCGTCCTGGCCCTGATCGCCAGCGCGATCTCGCTCTACTACTACCTGCGCATCGTGGTGGCGATGTACATGGAGCCCCCCGTCGTCGGCACCGCGGGCGCCCGCACCCCCGACCTCGAGCGCTGGTCCGCCCGCCTGGCGCTCGCGGGCTGCGGCCTCCTGACCGTCCTGTTCGGCGTGCTCCCGGGCGACCGCCTGCTGGCGCTCATGCAGCAGGGCGCCGAGGCGCTCCTCTAACCGCCGACTTCTCGGCGCGGGGGCGGGACTTGGGGCGGGGGCGCCTTCACGCCGAGAAGTCGGTGTGGGGTGGGGGCTCGGATGGGAGCCACGCCTGGACGCAGGTTTTAGGGGGCGGCGGCTCCGGGTGCGGGCACGCCTCGTCCTGCGAGGAGAGAGATGAG